>JAAYBD010000036.1 GCA_012719035.1 Clostridiales bacterium
GGCGGATGGAGTACAATCATCTGCGTCCCCATTCGTCGCTCGGCAACCTTACCCCAGAGGAGTATGCAGCAAAGCTGGCTGGTGGTTACTAACATTTCACCTGGTCGAACTTTGGGGGCAGGTCAGCGCCGTTTTCAACGGAAGTATGTCCTCGATATCCTGTTCGTAATGATTGTGCTTGCCCCGATTTGCGCTTATATGGCAGAAGCAGTAAATTTCGCCTCCAGGTCTAAGTACCCTTTTCCATTCTGTAAGAGCTTTCTGCGGCTCTGTAAGCGTCCACATAAGGCTTCTGTTAGTTATGATGTCAAAAGTCTCGTTTTCAAATGGAATCTCCTCAACATAGCTTTTTACAAAGCTAACGTCGACGCCTAAATCCGCAGCATGTTTTTTTGCTTCATTCATCATGCCGTCGGACATATCAAGACCAGTACATTTGAAACCAAGCGCGGCAGCCTTCAAAAGAATGAAACCTGTACCTGTACCAACATCGAGCAGACTTCTATCATTATCCGATCCGAGAATTCGACTGATTTCCGCCATCCATAACTCATTGTTTTCGTTATCAACATGTGTTTTATCGTATAGTCAGCTATTATTCCACCTAAGAAGCCTGTAATCATCATAACTATGCTGATAAACCTACGCGAAAAGATGAAAAAACGAGTTATTTCATCAACACCATTGACTTCCACTATCTCGTTATTATTAACCCTTTTCATGATTTCTTCTTTAAACTCTACTATAGCCCTTACTTATTTGATCTGCAAAAAATCCCATTCCTGCTGACCTCCTAAAGTAATATCTGTCAACAGATTATTACCAAAAGGTAACAAGTTTTTTATAAAATAAACAAAGACCAGCATTCCACTTTAAAATGGAGACCCGATCTTTGTAAACGAAGATTTTGACGCTTATCAAAAATCCACACTAATCGGGATGGACTTATTGATATTGATCTATCTTTTTTAAGAATGCTATAATAAAATTTGGATTTTTTTGAAATATCTGAAGTACACCTGCTTTAATCATGGCTTTGATACGACATGCTATTAGCCAAGCTCCAATACCAAGCGGGTATTTATTGAGTAGTCTCAGCACCAGTTGCGATACTTTGAATTCATTATCATCAATGTCTTTGTGTATAAAGAAATCACAAAAAATCTAAGTCAACACTATATAGATGCCCATTTACTAAAGCTCGTAAAGAAGAATTCTCTTGCATTAATTTCTTCCAAAATTCTGCTGATACAGATACCTCCGGTTTTGAAAGTTCTGTTTCCAACCGCAGAGTGCATATGGTGCATTGCTGTACCAAATACGAACAGGCTCTCCTGTTTTAGCCCGTTACAAGAATGTATAATAGTATGTTTTAATACAATGTTGATAAATTATATATTAAAAGTGGGCAACTACTTCTGTCCACTTTGCTCTTTAATTAATATTAAATTGTATTAATATATTAGTTTATCCAATATGAATGTAGCCCATAATTGAATATTTTAGACTTATTTGGTACTTGCAATATTGTATTGTAAACATTATAGAAATCTCCAACACTCATAAATGTCATTATCCAAGTTAATATCACAAAGCATATTGATATGTTTATGGGTAATACATGATAAATTAGCAACCAAATGCCATATGGAATAATCCCAAGAAGAATTACTGGTGCTAAACATGTAATAATAAATCTTGTTTTGCTAACTACTGAACTGCAATAAACAAAATATGCTCCCTGTCTTGTACCTTTCCATATTTCTTTAACAGCACTTTTCGGGTAAAGAAGTGCATGAATAATTTCGTGTAAATAAGTAAATAGCTGACCTAATAGTAACATTACTGCAAATGTAATCCCAAAAGATAAGTCCATCTCAAAATCGCTTGTTATTTTTCTTATTTTTAATACGCTAACTATAACCATTGAAAGTACCAATGGCAAAGTTATAATCGTACCTCTTATAAAAGCACCTATTAATGTTTTGCCTTCTTTAAATTGATTTGCCCCAGGGGGTAACTCCTTACCATTGATTAACTGTGCTTCATCCGTATATTTACCTCTAAAATTTATATTAAGCACATAATTCCCCAATTCTAAAATGTTTCTATATATGCACCAAAGAATAGAACCTAATAAATATTAGAATATATTCAATCAATTCAGATATTTTCATATTTATCTCTTTATTGGTCTTCCGTGATAAACAAGTAATTTACTTTGTATACCCATTGATGTGCCAATCTGTATCGCGTTTTTCACTATCCCAAGGAACGCCAAACTCAACAGCTGATGCCATATGCAAAGTTGTTCTCATCAACATATAGGCCGTCAAATCAATCTTTTTCCTCTCTGCATGAACCGTCATATTTGACTTCGTATATTGTCGGCATCGGCAGGGGTCACTGACCAACAGCAAGAAAGCACGCAGCGATGAATACAAAAACCTGACAAAAAGCCTTAAGATAACCAAACCGTTTCAAGTTTTGTCCAGCGATATCAGCTATATCCGAACCGGTGAAGGGTTCTACTATCTTTGCCAGATCCGAGATGTTTACACCAATACTGTCCTAACTTCCTGTCAGACGGAAAACATGAAAAAGGAGATTGTATATTGGCGGTTTTATCCTACCCGAAAGGCGGCTCGGCAAGCCATATTTGAATATATTGAGGTCTTCTATAACAGAATCAGGGCTCAGAAACGACTGGGCTATCTTAGCCCTATCCAATTCCTGAATACCTGCTCGCAGAAGGCTTTAGCATTTAGTATTTAACTTATTGTCCGAAATTCTGTTGACTTCTCTATTATGCGCTTACTTTCAAATTGAGGAAAGAGTCTCATTGGGTCGAATACAAAAAAATGTGCTTTCTGAGAAAAAGTTATGGAGAATCACTGAAATGCAATTCTCCATAACTTTAAAGCGCGATTTGTCATAGGTCTATTATTCAACAGCGTATTATTGTAACCTATCATCAAGAACAAGATTAGAAAAAAATTCTTGAAATACGTTAGTAAAGCGGTCCGGTTTCAGAAAATCAGAGTTTAAAGTGTTCTCCGAATACAGTGTGCTCCGTAAAAGTTTTAATTCTTTATAAAGCAAATGAATCCATTCAACATCGGTGGTTTCTAAGTTGTATCCATCATTTAATCTTTTAGTAAGAGCGCTGATACATCGTTGAAGTTCACCTAAGGAAAGAGCATCGAAATCCGGCGCAAATATCGTTGATGAGGATAAAAAATTAACAGTATAAGGCCGCTCAGTGGCAAAATAATTATCTATTCGTGTTATTTCATCAAGGCAAATTTTCATTCCTTCAGCTGTAAAGATGTATTCTGTGTCAACATTAGTACAAAAACGATCCGAAAATACTAAAAAATAGGAGCAAAAATTATTAACAAAATGCTCTTCATTTTTCCGTTGTTGTTTAACAAACAATAAACATTGTACAGACAGCATAAAGATTAGAAAAATCAAAACTATAAAAGATATCTTTGTTAATTTACTTTTCATGGGTTAATTACTTTCTATGTAGTCCATTGTGTCGTGTCCTTTCTAAAGGAGGAATATGTACTATAATTGTTGTTGGGACAATCTTTACAAGTGCGGTATCGTCTAAGCAATTCAAAACCTGCATTGCCTGTGGTTGGACTGCCTCTACTACAATCCCAAAACAGCTTATATTCCACATAATCTTTACCTCATACCCAAAAGAATTAAAAGTATATGTAGCCGTCTTGTTTATGCTGCTGTTTGCTGAACGTGTAGTTATTTTCGGTTTCTGTGATATTAACTGGATCAAAGGTACGTTCAATCCCGCGCAGAGCGGCATTTACATCAATGTCAGAATCCGCTCTGTCTGCCGCACTTATTATTCTCGATGATTCAATTCTATCGCAGAGTATTGGAAAACGCAACCATAAGATTAAATCATAGATTATATAAACCTTAGTGACTGATTATCCGGGTTCATATCCTTCTGAGCCGGAGGCTTTACACCTTGTCCCCGCATAAGCTTCTGAGTCAATTCCCAAAGGTCTTTTACGCGGTTTTGTAATCTTTCAATCTCCTTTTCGTAGGGAGCAGACAGCTCCGCTTGAAGAGATTTTCAAATTTGACTTGTTATCCTTGAAACACGACTATTGACCCCATCTTCAATAAGCTCTTTCACCTTGCCCTCTTTCTTAGACTTACGTTCTTCCATACGCGCCAGGCGCTGTTCCTTATACAAATTGACCGGCCGTCCCTTCAGCCGGTCATTCTCTTTTTTCGGCCTGCCGGCAATCACGCACATACGCTTATACTTGTTCATCAGTTCGTTATACTGGGCCTCCGGGTCGACTACAAATAATATTCTTTATGCTCCCTTCCTTTTTCAGATGCAGATTTTTTCTATCTCTAAACTCCGGACTTTCCCAAATCTTATTACCAAAAATCCCCACGCTCCCTCTCATAGTCCTTCACCTTCCGGTAAAAGGTGCTCCTTGCAATCTCACACTGTCTGCTTGCGGCAGCGGCGCTAATCCGTCCGGCCTTCCAGTTGATATAGACAGATTCAAATGCTACCTCTGTTTTCTTGGGACGACCGTTAAACCGCCCTTCGGCCTGGGCGATTGCTATCCCCTCGCTCTGCCTCTGTCTGATGTATCCCCTCTCCAGCTCTGCCACCGCACCAAAGATTGTCAGCATGAAGCGCCCGGATGGGGTGTTGGTATCAACGGCCTCCTTTTGGCTGATAAACTGAACCCCTTTTTCCTGGAGCTGACCGCATAGCGCTAAGAGGTCTTTGGTATTACGGGCAAAGCGGGAGATACTTTCAACGACTACAATGCCGCCTTCCCGGACAAAGTCCATCAGCTTACGAAGCTCCGGGCGGTCAATGTCCTTTCCGCTCTGCTTGTCGCAGTAAATCTTTTCAACCTCAAGTCTTTGCATGATGTCTTCCTGTCTGGCGGGATTCTGCTCGCTTGTACTTACTCGGATGTAGCCTACCTTCATTGGTAAACCTCCTCATTTTTAATTTTACTTATACTAAGAAGAGAGTTGTAATCTAAGATCACAACTCTCTTTTTGAGGTTCAATATTAAGGCTCTACACTACATCCAACGCCGTTTGTGGGATGCCGAAGGTCTATCTTTTTGCCCCATTTCGGAACGGAGCGTTTTATAAAGCACTTGTCCAGAAACTGCGTTATTTAAGCTATACCTTTTAAAGCAGAGCGCACGAAAGCGCAAATCCCCATATCATAAAGCACATTTCCCACTTTTGAAGCGGGTTTTAGAGCGCTGTTTCATAAGCTCGGTTCTGCTTATTGAACGCCGCAATTTTATTATTTATCCATTTTATCAATTGTCATATATTTACATAAACAAACTTTATTTTTTAGTTGCCTTACATCTTTACAATAACATATTTATTAATTATAATTTCATTATAATTAAATATAAATCTAAATGGTTTTTTAATTCCTTTTTAAAAAGTCTTAAAGGGAAGCGTTTGCAACCAATCTTGAATAAACCCGCATATATTCAAGATTCTATACGGACAGTTTGTGTCAGTAGGCTGCCTTGCATATGCATAATTATTGAGGAGGGATGATTCCGGTGGGATATAAATGTTAGTGGTGCTAATAGCTTCAATCTTTTTAATACACTAAATTGGTATGTAAAAATTATTTCAATGATAGTTGAACTTGTAATGTGCTTATGAAGCCCTATCAAGAAAACTCATAAAACAAATTCAAAGGAGAGATTAAAATGAAAAGAACTAAAATGTGCGGTCATTCCCAAATTTTAAAACGTTTTCTTACCGTTGCAATGGTGTTTGCTCTTGTTCTATGTATGAATGCTAATGCTTCTGCCGCAACTTTATCCGCTGGAGAAAAAGTGATATCTGAATCTTACACTGAACCTAATGACTTCTTGTCAAATTTGAATGAAGACTTTGCAGACTCAAGGCTTATTCGGTTTGAAAGCGAAAATGAATTTTATGTTGAACGTTCCGCTCCAGATGTTATAATTACAGAAGAGGATATTCTGGTTGACAATCCTAACGGAATTGTAGTAAATGATCGGCCAGAAGATTCCCTTATTATTCCTAAGGCCGCAAATTCATCTCGAGCAACGACAAATTATATTTATGGTCCCTATACGAATCTTTCGCTCAGCGATGACAAAATGCTCATAATTCTAAACCATTTGCAAAATACATACGAGACGTATGCAGTAAATTATAACGGAACCTACTGTTTTAAATTTACGTCTGGAAATGATATACTTTATATAAACGCTAATGCATTTGCCAAATCAGCATCTGGAATATCCAGTCAACCAAGCGGAACTGTATCAACTTATTTAAATGCGAACAACTCTGCAATGGTATACGCAACAGCATATAAAAGCATATACTTTACGTATAACAACACCGATGCTTATCAGTGGAACTTTGCCAGATTCGGAACACAGGCATATTTTCATAGTAATGCAGAAATATACGTAAACGCTTCAGTAGAACGAGCTTTTTCTGTTGATGTTTATGGTTACGTAATAAGAGGACCTTATCCTGCAAGTATTTCTATAAAACCAACCTTACCCGTAAATATTACGAATACCGGAGCGAGTAGTTTTTACTTTGGTGGATATCGTTATTCAGGTCAAGGTGGAAATACTTCAGCAACAAATCTCGGGCCAATAATTCAAGTGGGTTATAAAACTGCTCAGGCAGCCGGAAATATTTCTGGCTTGTCAGTGTCTACTGTATATAATCTATTTAACGATATGGTTAGACTGACAAAAGGTAGTTCCGGGTCAAGAACAACATATCTTTGTCAGCCTGCTCCCTTAACATCAACAAACATATATTCATATTCTTGTTCGACGCCTTCCCCATTTACAATTGAGAAAGCAGGCGATTATTGTACAATGCAGTTAGGCTTGCGCGGAACAAAGACGAGTACGACGAGATTTTCAGTCCCTTGCACTTTTAGTATCAGTTAAATCGCAGAGACGATTCCGAAGAGATTCTATCTATGCTGCTCTGCGTATTGTTAACAAAGGTAAGGAGAAATCGCAGCAATGAATGAGAAACATAGTAAAAAACGAATCATCTTCATACTATCAGTTATTTGCGTGGGATTCCTCTGTTTAAGAGCATATCTGGTGAATCAGCCCCCGTATTCTCCGATCAAGCATAGCTTTGACAGTGAAACAGGAATCGTTACCTTCAAGCTTGACCCGAAATATCACTTTCAAAACATAACACTGAGCCAGGGACATTATCCGCAGCCCATCTTTGACAGTAAAACTTCTGAAGTTTCATTTTGTGCGTTTGATTTGCTTAACGGGAAGCACGAGTTTGTTTTCTTTGTATGTCAAAAAAGGGATGATTCTAAGGCCGAGCAGATAGGCATAGAATTCGAGATACTGCATCAGAGCAACAATGAAATAATAATTCAAATGTTCTATGGTGGACGTCAATATCCGGGGTATCGCCAGATTTATACTTATAGTTACTAATACTAAACTGCAAGCTGTCGTAAGGTATAGGTAAACTATATTTAACAAAGTGAACGGGGGCTGCATCTAACGGAACTCAACGAACCACTTATTGCCCTCCAGAAATATATAAGTTTTAGTGCGTCCTATTTGGACAAGGTATCAACACAGGAACTGAGAAAACCTTCACTATTAGCTATTAAGTTTAATATCTATCCGAAATATTAGCAAAAAAAGAGAGTCGATTATTTTTCGGCTCTTTGCGCAGGCCGTTATGGCGCTTAATAAACTTTCAACATGAGTATATAACGCTTACCTCACGTTTTATGGAAGCCCTTTGGCGTTGTATCAAAGGTCTTTCCAACTCTTTTCAGCCATATCCATGAAAAGGTGTAAAAATGAAAGCGCGGAAGAGGCTCGGCGCCATTGAATAGCGTCGAGCCTCTTTTGTATGGTTTGATATTGTCCGATATCGTTGATTGAATATCTTGTTAACGCTTGGAGAACTGCGGAGCACGGCGGGCGCCTTTGAGACCGGGTTTTTTGCGCTCTTTCATTCTGGGGTCACGGGTAAGGAAACCCTCAGCCTTCAGTGTGGGGCGATAAGTCTCGTCCACAAGAAGGAGTGCTCTTGCTATACCATGACGAATAGCGCCGGCCTGTCCGGTAACGCCTCCGCCGGTGACGGTTGCTTCAATGTCGACCTTGTCGGTATTAGAAGTTGCCGCGAGGGGCTGACGTACAATAAGCTTCAAGGTTTCAAGTCCGAAATAATCATCGATGTCACGACCATTAATCGTTATCTTGCCTGTTCCGCCGGGGAACAGATGAACTCTGGCCACGGAGGACTTTCTTCTGCCGGTGCCGTACATATAAGGCTTTTTGCTTTGATACATTGTTCATTCTCCTCCTTTAGCGTGCCCAGACTTCGGGCTTCTGTGCCTGATGGGTATGTTCCGCACCGCGGAACACCTTTAGACGGGTAAGCTGATTTCTGCCCAGTGAATTCTTCTGAAGCATACCGCGAACGGCAAGCTTCATGGCGAAATCGGGTTTCTCAGCCATAAGCCGTTTATATTGAGTTGCTTTAAGCCCTCCGACATAACCGGAATGGGTATAATAGTATTTTTGCTCAAGCTTATTGCCTGTGAGAACTGCTTTCTCTGCGTTGATGATAATAACGAAATCACCGCAATCGACGTGAGGTGTATAGGTGGGCTTCAGTTTACCACGAAGAAGATCCGCGGCAAGTGTAGCCGTTTTACCCATGGGCTTTCCTGCCGCATCAATAATATACCATTTACGGGTCACGGTGTCCGCATTTGCCATGTAAGTGGACATTTTTTCTGCCTCCATATTTGTGTAGTATAATCGGCGCTTTACGCCTTATATTTGGACAACAGAAAGTTCCGGGGCTGTGTTCCTCCGCTGTCCTGTACGGCTTTTTATATATAAACCGTAAAAAGCTTTGACAATTAACCAGTGCGCCATTAGAATAGGTAAAAAGCACATTTTTGACCTAATGGCACCTTATTTTTATATCACAGCTGACAAGGCGTGTCAACACCTATTTTGCAATAAAAACAAATACGTTGGGGCATGCTTTAATTCCCTTTGCTTTTCTCCTGTTTCCTCTTGTTTGCTCAATATCATTTTTTGTTTTGGAGTGCGTTGTTTTGGACCATCTTAATCACTTTACAAGCCTTGTCCGGCGCGGGGTAGACGATTTTCATATGATAGAGGACGGTGACAGGATAGCCGTAGGGGTTTCGGGAGGCAAGGACAGCCTTGTGCTTCTTCGCGCTCTTGCGCACCTGCGTACCTATTACCCCTGCAAATTTGAGCTTGAGGCTATAACCATCGAGCTTGGGTATGACAATATGGACTACTCACCTATAGAAAAACTTTGCAGAGAAATAGATGTTCCCTACACCTGTATAAAAACCGATATCCGCGAGGTCGTATTCGATGTCCGCCGAGAGGAAAATCCTTGTTCTCTTTGCTCAAAAATGCGGCGCGGTGCGCTTAACGATGCACTCAAGTCCCGCGGTATGAACAAGCTTGCCTTAGGTCATCATATGGACGATGCCATTGAAACCTTTGTCATGTCGCTTATATTCGAGGGGCGCATAAGCTGCTTCAAACCCGTAACTTATATGAGCCGTGCGGATGTTTTTCAGATAAGACCCATGATTTACTCAGACGAGAAACGTATTGCAAATCTATGCGAAAAGTTAGACCTTCCTGTTGTAAAAAACGCTTGTCCAGCAGACAAGGACAGCAAACGGCGGCAAATCAAGGAGCTTTTGGCAAGCCTTGAAGAGGACTATCCCGATATAAAATCTAAAATTTTCGGCGCGATGAGGCGCCTGCCGCTTGAAGGCTGGGGCATAGCCGGCGTATGACTTTACTCCGCTTCGAGCGGATTACATATAGAAAGAGGAAACTGCAATGTACGGTATTGGGACCTTAGTGAACTGCTCTGCCGTTATCGTCGGTTCAGCTATAGGAATTTTGATAAAAGGCGGTCTTCCAAAGCGCTTTGAGGAGACGATATTCTCGGCGGTCGCTCTTGCCGTCATGTTTATCGGTCTTGGCGGCGCGATTTCGGGTCTTCTTGTTATTTTGGAAGGCTCGCTTGCCACACAATACACAATGATGATGGTGCTTTCCCTCGTTCTGGG
Source organism: Clostridiales bacterium (assembly GCA_012719035.1). Taxonomy (GTDB): domain Bacteria; phylum Bacillota; class Clostridia; order Oscillospirales; family Oscillospiraceae; genus UBA2658. The sequence goes on from JAAYBD010000036.1 coordinate 10,178, forward strand.
AGCAGTAATCGGGGAACTGTTCGACATCGAAAGAAGACTCGACCACCTTGGAAAATGGATAAAGAGCAAAATGCCTAAAAAACTGGCAGGCAACACCTTTGTTGATGGTTTTGTCACTGCTTCCATGCTATTTTGCATAGGCGCAATGGCAATTGTGGGTGCTCTGGAGGACGGTCTTAGCGGGGACTGCTCTGTGTTATTTGCAAAATCGGTTCTGGATGGGATAAGCTCTGTTTTGCTTGCAGCCTCTCTCGGTTTCGGTGTCGCTGTATCAGTCTTGCCCCTTTTGGTATATCAGGGCGGAATTACCTTGCTTGCTCAGTTTGTTAAAGACTATCTGACTGATACATTGATAAGTCAAATGTCCTGTGTCGGGTCAATTCTTATATTCGCCATAGGTCTTAATATGATATTCGGTAAAAAAATAAAAGTCGGAAATCTCTTGCCCGCAATCATATTCCCAATCATTTTTGCTCTGCTAAAAAGCATTTTCCCCGATTTGCCAATATAAAAAACTTCCCCGGAAAAGAAAAATGACTCTTTTCCGGGGTATATACTATCTTTCACTTGGCACCGTCTCCGCATCGCCAAAAATGAGATCGTCTATGTCTTCTCCCATGTTTTAGCCCCCTTATATATAGAATTCGCGTACTCTATATATATATGCAGGAGTTATGCAGTTATGACACTTATTTTTAAATATATTTTATGACCTTCTAAGAACAACTGTAACGATCTCGGGATTATTCAAAAATCTGGGCATAGGCGTACTGCCACCTAAACCGCGTGATATAATCATATCATAGTTTCCCTCGTTAAAAAGTCCTGCATCGTATTTCGGGAAAAAATCCATCCCCGTTCCAAATACTCCCCCTGCAAAAGGCAGGCGTACAACTCCACCATGCGAGTGTCCGCAGAGAATAAGGTCAACAGGCAAATCAGGGTATTTCTGGATCCAGTCGTTTCTGTGCCCAAGCAGTATCTTAAATTCATCAGGATAATTTTGATGCATATCTTCCGCAAGCTGGTCGGGTTTTATCATATCGGCGGGACCATTTGGATCCTCAACGCCTGCAAGGATGATCTTTTCACCCTCCCTCTCCAAAAACACAAATTCGTTATGCAGATATATTATATTAAGTTCTTTTAGAGTTTCGGTAAGGGATTTAATCTCGCCGCTTGCCCACTCATGGTTACCGCTGATAAAATAACAGGGAACAATGCTTGATATGCTTTCCAAGAAGGGCTTAATTGCCGCCGTCTGGACGCCCTCTCTCTTCTCCTCGCTCATGTTGATAAAATCTCCGGTCAGAACTACTATGTCCGGTTCTTGACCTATTACCTTGCGAATAAGCCTTTCATTATTTTTTCCGAACTCTGCCATGTGCAGATCCGAGAGCTGAACTATGCGGTATCCGTCAAAGTTTTGGGGAAGATTATCATAAAACATCTCGTATTCGGTAACGGCAATCCTATAGCTGCTGTCTAAAAACAGCAGAGCCGTAAGCACAAGCAGAATGATAAATACAATCAATCCATTATGTCTGCGTTTTTTGGGTACATTCGAGATTTTCACAAATTATGCTTCCTTGTCTTTTATATACATTGGCTTCACGTGCGGATCGGCAGTCGGGCGAACCTCCACTTCAAATCTGGGCAGCGCTTTAAGCATAGTGCTGAGCTTTCCGAATCCAAAGTTTCGAGGGTCAAAGTCCGGCTGTTTTTTGATTATTAGGTTGCCCAGATTGCTCATATCGGAATAACCGTCCTCATCAGCAAGGTCTGCAATAGAATCGGCGATAAGCTCCACAATGCCGTCAGGAACTTTCTTGCCGTTAGACTTTTCCGCCGGCTTTTCTGTTACGGCGGCAGCTTTGTGAACCGGCTTCTTTGTTGATTTTCCGGCGGTTTTTGCAAGTTCTTCGTCATGTTCCTTTTTATATCGGTCGCGGATAACCTCAATGTAAATGAATTTGTCGCAAGCTACAATAAAAGGACTCGGCGTTTTACGCTCTCCAATTCCGATCACCCGCATTCCCGCTTCTCTAAGACGGATAGCAAGTCTCGTAAAATCGCTGTCGCTTGAAACAAGGACAAAGCCGTCCGTCCTGCCGGAATATAAAATATCCATAGCATCAATTATCATTGCAGAGTCTGTCGAATTTTTACCTGTTGTATAACCATACTGTTGGATGGGCGTAACTGCATTTTCTAATAGGCTTGCTTTCCATCCGCCCACGTTAGGACTCGTCCAGTCGCCGTAAATCCGCTTGATCGTCGGAGTTCCATAAATCGCGATTTCCTCCATAACGCTCCTAAGACAATCGCGGGGGGCATTGTCTGCATCTATAAGCACAGCAAGCCGCAGGTTGTTAAGCTCATTTGAATTATTTGTCATCATTATCTTCCTTTAAACCGTAAATAGCATATTAAATTGCTTTATCATTTATTACATTGATCATTTTACCACATTTGTGCCTTGTCAACAACGGATGAAATATTCGGGCATTTTTACAGACTTCTCCAATATGGAACAATTTTAATGCAGTTTTTGAACACCGTCAACAGAGTTATGCACATCATTTTTCATTTGTCAATTAAAATATAAAAAAATTTTGACTAAAAAAGTCGAAATCAATTCAAATATCATGTACAAAACCGTTTCTGCTTAAACTGTCGCACCGCTTCGCGGCTATAATAATGTCTGTGACCAGACATTATCTTTTATTAAATAAATTATATCATAACGCCGCCTTGCGGCTATGATAATGTCTGTAACCAGACATTATCTTTTATTAAATAAATTATATCATAACGCCGCTTTGCGGCTATGATATAAAGAAAAAACCATGTTACGGAGGCTGTGTAATGCAAAATTACAAAAGACTGCCACTTGAAGGATTAAAAAACGCGAGAGATCTTGGAGGTTTCGGTACTCCGCTGGGTGTCACGAAATTCGGCGTATTTATTCGTTCCGACGTTCCCTCATCACTTTCAGCTGAAGATATTGAGTTTTTGAAACGCTATAATTTAAAATCTGTAATTGACCTCCGCTCTCAAAAAGAGTGTTCCGCAATTCCCGATGCCCTGTCCCAAGAGGATTGGCTTTCCTATATGAACGTACCTATGTATGACGAAAAAGCGGCAAAGGGGGTTTGTACAGACGATAACGAAAAATTTTTATGGGCAGATCACTACATCCGGCTTGCCGATACCTCCAAGCGTTGGATATTTGAAGTAATAACAGCCCTTGAAAGGGCAAGGGACTGTACGCTTTTTCACTGTGCCACAGGAAAAGACAGGACAGGCCTTGTTTCAATGGCACTTTTAGGTCTCTGCGGAGTATCCGATGAGGATATTATCGCCGATTATTCTGTTAGCCAAATATATCTGCGTCCCCTGTATGAAAAAATGCTGAGTGAAGGCAAGGCAAAATCCTTAGATGATCCGTTTTTTTGTACGGCACCTGAAAACATGTCGCGGCTTTTACAATACATCAACTCGGAATATGGGGATATACCATCTTATTTAAATTCATGCGGAATTTCCAATGCGCTCATGGATTCCCTGAAAAAACGTTTTATAAGTGAAAAAACAATCGCCTGAAATATGATGTTTCGGCATACTGTCCGGATTTGCAAAAACTATATTTATCTTGAAACTCGCTGGTATTTGAGTTATAATTATTGAGCGTATCCATTAATAGAAGTAAAGGAATGATAACATAACATGAGTGCATCGCAGCAGAAAAGGCTTCGTAAGCAGCAGCGTGAAGACGGTACAGACAAGCGTTTAGTTGCTCAGAAGAAAGAAGAGAAAAAAAAGAAGCGCAGCAAAATCACTAAAACGATAGTAGGTGTTGTCGCCGCGATACTTGTTATTGCCTTGATAGCCATAAACTCGAGCCTGTTTTACAGCAACTTTACAGCTGTAAAAATCGGCGATATTGAATACACAGCCGCTGAATACAACTTCTTCTATAATTCCATCATACAGCAAGAACTCTATGCGAACAATCAGCTTTGGTCGATGATGGGTCTTGATGTCTCAAAGCCGTTGGACAAGCAGGAATACATGGAAGGAAAAACATGGGCTGATTTCTTCAAGGAAACCGCTCTGGAACAAATGAAAGAAATCACCGCATTGTATTCCGAGGCACAGAAGGCTGGGTTCACACTCAGCGACGAGGATAAAGATTCGCTCATCTCAATCCAAGAGAACCTTAAAACGAGTCATAAGGGAAGCAATTTCCTAAGCGCCAACAGCTATCTTGCAGCAACTTACGGCAAAGGCTGCAATGTCAAGGTTATCAGCGGAATCATTGAGAAGGAGCAAATTGCCCGTGCTTATGAAGCAGAGATGAACAAATCCTTCACATACACTGATAACGAGATTAAAGCCTATTATGCAGATAACAAGGATACCCTGGACAACTTTACTTATCTCAGTTATCTCGCAAGCACCCCAGCCCCGGAGTCCGATACGGAAACTGACGGAAGCTCAAATAACGCCAGTGCTTCCAGCGCAACCGACATAGAGGAATCCGAGGATAAAGCATCTGCCGATGCCGCCAAATCTTCAGACGATGTATCTTCAGACGAAAGCAAAACTGACGCTATGGCAAAGGCAAAGACTCTTGCAAACTCTATTATAGCCGATGCGGAAACAGCCGATGAATTCAAACGGGCTGTTCTGGACAATACACAGGAAGAAATTTCGGAAAACACTGTTGCCGGTGGCTCTTTGAACGCAGCCTTTGCCGACTGGCTCAAAGATGCAAGCCGTACCCCCGGCGATAAAACCGTTATCGAAACTGACAACGGGTGCTATGCTCTGTTCTTTATTTCCCGCGACGATAACAACTACAGGACCGCAAATGTACGCCACATCCTGACCTATGTTGATGCGGATGAAAGCGGAAACTATACCGACGAAGCCAAGGCGGAAGCAAAGAAAAAGTCTGAGGATCTGCTTAATGAATGGAAGTCCGGCGATGCAACCGAAGAAAGCTTTGCAAAACTCGCCGATGAAAATTCAGATGATCCCGGCTCCAACACCAATGGCGGTCTTTATGAAAACGTATATAAAGGTGCGATGGTACCCGAGTTTGATGCTTGGTGTTTTGAAAAGGGAAGAAAACCCGGCGATACGGGCATAGTCTATAATGAAGGCAAATATTACGGTTATCACGTAATTTATTATGTTGGCGAGGGCATGCTTTGCAGTGATAAGCTCGCGGAAGACGCTCTTCGCGGCAAAGACTTCTCTGACTGGAAAACATCAGTTTTGAAAAACTATGAAGCCACTACCGGCTTTACGGCGGTTTTTGTAAAATAGCCTTACGAAATATGCGGTCGCGGCTCGGATAATCTCCGTGCCGCGCTTGCTTTTTAAGCATTTATTTTACTTAAACAAATTGTTTCTAAGAAGATAAAGTATACGGGAGAGGTCAGAATGACAGAACGTTTTTTAAGAACGGAGATGCTGCTCGGCTGTGACGCTATGGAAAAATTGGAAAACAGCAGCGTTGCCGTTTTCGGTTTAGGCGGAGTCGGAAGCTGGTGTGCTGAAGCTCTATGCCGCAGCGGCGTAGGTGAAATCACGCTTATAGATCAGGATACAGTCGGAGAAAGCAACATCAACCGTCAGCTCTGCGCCACCTATTCTTCTCTTGGGAAAGCAAAGGCTGATGTCATGGCTGCAAGACTTCTTGACATCAACCCCGATGTAAAAGTGCATCCTATAGTCGCCCGCTATGAATCATCAACACGAGATATGTTTTTTTCTTCGCGCTACGACTATATTATAGACTGCATAGATTTAGTTGCCTGCAAGCTCGATCTTATCGAAACTGCTAAAAACTACGGCATACCAATTATTTCAGCACTTGGAGCCGGCAACAAGACCCGTGCGGAAGCTTTTAAAATTACCGATATTTCAAAAACTGAAGGCTGCCCCCTCGCACGTGTTGTCCGAAAAGAGCTTCGCAAGCGCGGCATAAACCATCTGCCCGTTGTATACAGCGATGAGCTCGCTCTTAAACCTGAAAGCGCAGAAGAGCCTCCTCCGGGCAGGCGCAGTATACCCGGCAGTCTTGTTTGGGTCACCGCAACAGCAGGAATGCTTCTTTGTTCACACGTTGTAACCCAGCTTTCTATTGATCTTCCTTGAAGACATTATTTATATATGATAGAATAAGTTGATTGCCGAAAAACATTCATCAAGGCAATACGATTTCAAGACTGCTGCCGGATAGTTGGGAGGGTCTCATTTGTCAGAGTCTAATATTACAAAAAAAGCTCTTGCTTCGACAATGAAAGAGCTGATGATGAATACTCCCTTCTCAAAGATAAGCGTTTCCGATATCTGCGAGCTTTGCGGAATGCATAGAAAGAGCTTCTATTACCATTTCAAGGATAAATACGACCTTGTAAACTGGATATACTATCACGACTTTATTGATATCACAGTAAAGAACCAACCGTCTACTTTTTCCGAACTGTACTACAAGCTCAGTGAGTATTTTTATGAAAACAGGGTCTTTTACAGGAATGCCCTTTCCGTTACAGGACAAAATTCTTTTGGAGAGTACTATCAGGAACTGTTCCAAGCCCTGTTCAAAGCATATTTTGAGGACGAATTCCCGGAAAATTGTGATCTTGACCTTATTGCGCAGTACTATTCAGAAGTTTCTGTTATTACTTTAACGAAGTGGCTCAAATCAAATCCCTGTCTGCCGCCGGATGAATTTTTTGATTTGATGAAGACCGCGGCTAAAGGCTTATCAAAAATCGTTTCCGAAAACGAAGAATAGCTAATTATAATTAAACGCCCCTCGTAAGCATAAAGCCTATGAGGGGTGTTTATCATCAGTCCTATTCGAATGTGCCGTATGTTCAGTATAAGCTAAAGCGTTTTTATCCGTCGTTACTGCAACAATCAGCAGGAACACTCCTATGGCAAGAAGTATGTCTCCGATGCTCATGAATCCTCCAACCATAGGTATAGGGATATACATCACATCCCCCATGAAGAGAAAGCGGGCACCGTTTTCTGCTATGAAATAGTCCGGACGTTTTTCTAAAACACTCTGCGCAGTCATGCCCGAATATACTTCAAGAGCCTTGACTGAAACAGGCATCCGAAAGCTGTTTGCTGCTATCACAATATAATTGCTTATCGTACCAAGTCCCAGAAAGACGGCAGAAGCTACATATCTTCTGTTGGCAATAATGAAAAGCACTATAAATAAATATGATATTGTCGTTATAACAGCCTTAGGCAAAATAGCGATTTCAGGATAAAGCTTCATGATCGGGTTTAAAGCAAGGGGTATAACGGCAAGCCAAAGTCCACGAAGAGTGCTCAGGCGAAAGAAATTGCCTTTACTCAAAACGCTAACGATAAGCCCAAGAATCAAACTGATAATTAAGAACATTTAAACCTCCCACGCAAGTACAGACCGGTCTTAATTATACCAGCAACAAGTCTTGCTCCCTATTGCCGCGTTCGATCAAAGCCATATCGCCTCTTTCGTAAGCGCGGAGAAAGGCATCCACTACCTTGGGGTGGAACTGTCTTCCTTTTTCTTCTCTAATTATCTTCATTGCAAACTCCGGAGTGCTTGCATCGCTGTATGGACGCGTGCTTGTTATCGCATCGTAAGTATCGGCAACTCCCAATATGTATACCTCAAGCGGCAGCGAATCGCCGCCTTTACCTGTCGGATATCCCTTTCCGTCATATCTTTCGTGATGATGAATAATCATTTCAAATACTATCGGAGCAAGCTTGACCTCTTTAAGTATACTGACACTGATTTCAGGATGCCTTTCAATAATGCTTCTTTCTTCGGATGACAAGCTTGCAGGTTTCCTCAGTATGCGCTCATCTATACCTATTTTGCCAATGTCGTGCAGCAAGGCAGCAACAGATATATTTTCAATTTGCGAGTGTGAAAAGCGCATCTCGCGCGCCAGAGTAATAGCATATTTCTCAACTCGCTCGGAATGCCCCCGCGTGTAATCATCCTTTGCCTCAATTGTATACGTAAGTGTTTTTAGCATTACATAATAATTATGTTTGACATCTACATAAAGGGAAAATGTGTATCGTGCGAAAAACAAAGGAAACATGAACAGGAAAGCAAGATATTCTCCATTCCTCATAGTCATGCATTTAGCGATCAAAAATCCTATTGGTGCAGCAGCTAAAACACTTGGCAAAAATTCTATCATATTTCTTAATAATGAGGGGAAAAAACTGATTCCGGATTTCAGTTTAAATAGGATAAGCAAAATCGTGCTGTTTACAAGCATAATTGTCAATATCATCGATATTGACGGAAGTATAACTTCCGGAAACTTTATGAAGCCTACTGTCCCCCCCATCCAGACGTATACCATACCGCCCAGAAAAACCGATAAAGTAAAGTTCGCCATATTGAATGTAGACTTTATTAAGGGAGTATTCAAAATATGAGAAAACTTTTTCTCGTAACTTGGAAGGCGCTCGATTACAAAAGGAGAGCTGACTAATGTTATTGCGGCAGCAACTATAGGACCCTTATATAATAAAATGGCAAAATTACTTATAAACGCCATATCTATTGCAAAGTCCGGTCTTATATATATTGGAAAACAGCGGCAAAAATATGTCAGTGTGAAAAGGACAAAAAGTTGGAGCAACTCTTTATTTATATCTTCGGCAGTTGATAGACTTTGTATATAATAGTAGGTGCAGAACACACCTACCACTATGCCTATTATGGATTCAGCAACCGCATATATTTTTGCTGATAGTTTCATATTTACCTTTCTCATCCTATTCAAAACATCTAATCTGGCATAAACTAAGACTTAAAACGGGTTCGCAAATTTAGAATATGTATTATATGTTACGCTTAATTAAGCAAACAAATTATCTCATAGAAATCTTATTTCCATGAGAACATAGCGCCGGCAGATGCAATGACGGAGAGAAGTGCGGTCAAAGCTATGAGTACGGAACCCTTTTTCATTCGATATAGCCTCCTGATTAAAACTCTGTTCTCCGCTATTAAACAGGCTATATCCGCTTCGCTTTTTGCGAACCCGTTTTTATCAAATTAATGATGGAAAATCAATTATGACCAATTTTTCTGTTGATTGCGTTTAAAACTGCTTTAACAATAGCGGTATCATCATCGCCCCCTGAAAATGACGTCCCTAAAAACCGATTGGCGATGTTCCCTGCCGTTGTCATGGAAAGGCAGACAATAGCAAGCCTTTCTCCGGCAATATCTGTAAAACGCACATCCAGAACAGAAAAAGTTTGTATATAATCAGAAGCAAGAACGACAGAACTGAGCGTGGCTAAAGCGACTCCCCTATGAATATCATAACTGTCCTTCAGCGCAGACTGCTTGCCTACAAATATTTTTCCGTCAAGGGAAAGTGAAACCACAATTTCTGTCCTGTCTTTCATTTTAGATACAGTTACAGTCTCAATAACAAAACGCGATGAAGGCTTTCCCGTAGCCTTCATTTCATAGTCAATCTGGGCAACACTAATCACTTTATGGTCAATCTCCCTGTTGAATTGAGCCATAAACAAAGACTGAATATCTCGTACAATTTGCTTTGGAGAACGGGTCGTATCGGAAAGAACATGTATCTCAACGATTTCTCCGTCATTAAATACCACGTTGGAATTGATTACACCCGGCAATCTCATTATGTACTCAGAATAGGCATTTGAAATTTGAGCTGCTGCTTCATAGGCCATTTTACGATCCCACCCTCACAATTCTCACATTGGTATTATATAAAAATAATTATATAATAGCAATGGTTTTATAAATAAATTTCCAATTATAAAATAAAAAAACAGCCCTGCATACGCAGAGCTGTTATGTTGGCATTGACCTATCTTCCCAGACCGTCTCCAGTATAGTATTGTCGGCACAGGTGAGCTTAACTTCCGTGTTCGGAATGGGAACGGGTGGACCCTCACCGATATAAACACCAACTATGTAAATGACCTCAGTCAAATACTTACAAATTTTTACCACACACAAACAAGAAAGTGAATGGTGACCCGTAGGAGAGTCGAACTCCTGTTTGAGGCGTGAGAGGCCTCCGTCTTGACCACTTGACCAACGGGCCGTCGTCATCGCGGACTGCACTTTGTCCCGCTTCGTCGCTCTTCCTCTCCA
>JAAYBD010000037.1 GCA_012719035.1 Clostridiales bacterium
GAACAAGACTGCAATAGCTTTTCAAGACCCGCAAAGTTCTCGCGGCGCCGCAAAATAAAGGAAGGCAGTTTTTCCAGCTGTGCTACGCCGACAGCCGCCTGCATGTCGGTGGCTTTCAGGTTGTAGCCGAAGTGTGAGTAGACATATTTATGGTCATATCCCATAGGAAGACTGCCGTATTGCCTATCAAACCTATGCCCGCAGCGATTATCCTGCCCCGGTCCGCAGACGCAGTCCCTACCCCAATCCCGCAAAGAACGAATTATCTTATGCAGTAAAGGATTGGAGGTGTAAACTGCTCCTCCCTCACCCATCGTGATATGATGGGGCGGATAAAAACTGGAGGTTCCGATGTCTCCGATGCTTCCCGTCTTGCAGAGAACACTGCCCATGTCGTACTCCGTCCCCAATGCATCGCAGTTGTCCTCTATCAGCCACAGCCCATGTACGTCGCAAAATTCTTTTACCGCGCTCAGGTCAAAAGAATTTCCCAGCGTGTGTGCCGCCATGACCGCCTTTGTTCTTGGGGAGAGTGCAGACTCAAGCTGGCTTACATCCATGTTGTATTGAGGAATTGTGATGTCCACAAAGACGGGCACAGCGCCGTACTGGATGATTGGGGCAACCGTTGTCGGAAAGCAGGCAGCTACGGTGATAACTTCATCACCCGGAAGAATCCTCCGCTCCTTGAGCAATGGAGATGTAAGCGCCATAAATGCCAGTAAATTTGCTGATGAGCCGGAATTCACCAAACTGCAATAACGTACTCCTATGTATTCTGCAAAACGCTTTTCAAATATTTCGGCATAGCCGCCCGCAGTCAGCCAAAAATCCAACGCGCTATCCACTAAATTGCACATTTCCCGGCTGTCATATACGCGGCCGGCATAAGGTATGCGTGCAGAATCTTCGTCTTTTGGAGCTTCGTGAAATATTGCGCAGTATTCCTTAACCATCTCTAAAATTGCGCTCTTTGCCTCCTGCTTCGTCATATGTTCAAGCATTCTCTCAGCCTCCAGATATAAATTCATCGATTTGCCGCTCCATAATCCCGCTGACATCCCCGCCGTTCATATACTCCCGCGTCCATTCCACAGTTTTCTCAACTGCAGTCCTGATTCCCCAACGCGGGCGCCAACCGAACTCTGACGTAATTTTGGAACAGTCCAGCCGGAGCATATCAGCCTCCCTAAAACGGTCGGTATGAGGCGGCGCCTCCCAGCGCATCCCCTCTCCCCAAGCATCGCAAAACATCTGCGCCAGCTCCCTGCTGCTTACACAGCCCTCTTTATCCGGTCCTACATTATAGTCACCCGCCTTTTCGGGATTCTGATATTGCCGCTGCGCAACCATAAGATAGGCGAAAAGAGGTTCAAGCACATGCTGGTAGGGGCGCACCGCATCAGGATTTCTTAAAAAAACCGGTCGCTTTGCCAATGCTGCCCGAACACAGTCCGGCATGATACGATTTTTGGCAAAATCCCCGCCGCCGATCACGTTCCCTGCCCGCATTGCCGAAATGCCGACAGGCTTTCCCGAAAAAAAGGAATCCCTGTAGCAATGGGTTACAAGCTCTGAACAAGACTTGCTGTTGGAATATGGATCGTGTCCGTCCAGAACATCTGTTTCCCTATAGCCCCATACCCACTCCTCATTGCGGTAAACCTTATCGGTAGTCACATTGACAGCTGAGCCAACGCTTTCGCTTTGGCGCACGCACTCTAAAACCCGTACAGTTCCCATTACATTGGTTTCATATGTCAAAGCAGGATTATGATATCCCTCCTGCACAAGGGGCTGAGCGGCAAGATGCAGAACAATATCGGGGCGCGCTTCCCGAAACGCCGCCATAAGGTTCTTTTCATCCCGAATATCAGCAATGACAGACTGCATAAAGTCCTTGACCCCGCAAATGTCAAACAAATTAACCGCCTCGGGCGCAAGGGCGTATCCGTATACTTCCGCTCCAAGCTTTAGGAGGATTCGGCAAAGCCATGAGCCTTTAAAGCCTGTATGCCCTGTTACAAACACCCGCTTTCCCCTATAGAACTCCATCATTTCCAGATTTTCCACGGTGCCGCTCCTTTCTCCCAAAGCTCCTCCAGTTTTGTTTTATCGCGCTGGGTATCCATGCACTGCCAAAAACCCGTATGTAAGTAAGCCGCTAATTTATGATCCCGCGACAGCTTTTCTAAAGGCTCCTTTTCAAAAACGGTTTGGTCGCCTTCAATATAGTCAAATATCTCCGGCTCTAATACCATAAATCCGCCGTTAACCCAACCGACATCCAGTTCTGATTTTTCCCGGAAAGATACTACCTCGTTTCCCTCAATGTCTACCACCCCAAAACGTCCCTCCGGACGTATTACCGTCATTGTCGCGGACTTTCCCTGTGCGCGATGGAAGTCAAGCAGCGTTTTTATGTCTACATCAGACACGCCGTCGCCATAAGTAAGCATAAAGGTATCATTTTCCGTATAAGGCCTAATACGCTTAATGCGTCCGCCCGTCATTGTATGCAGTCCAGTATCTACCACAGTCACCTTCCACGGTTCAGTGATGTTCGTATGTATCTCAGCCTTATTTCCGTTACGGTAATCAAAAGTTACATCACAATGATGAATAAAGTAGTCCGCGAAATATCTCTTAATCACCTCGCCCTTATAACCGCAGCAAATGACAAACTCATTAAAGCCATGTTCAGCATAAGCTTTCATAATATGCCAAAGTATCGGCTTTCCGCCGATTTCTATCATCGGTTTAGGCTTTAGATGAGATTCCTCGGAGATTCGGGTACCAAAGCCCCCAGCCAGCAGAACCACTTTCATTTTTCCCTGCCCCTCCTCCGCAAATATGTTCCGAAACTGAAACTCACCCTTTATTCTATTGACAAAACAGTATTATTGTGAATTTTCTTATTCAAAAGCCTTTAAATTATGCCGTACAAAACAAAAGAAATCGATTCTTTAACAGAATCGATTTCTTTCAATGGCACAAACATTAGCTTATTGCGGGGAGTTTTGTGCGTTTCAACTCCCATTCTATTCATAAGCTTTTATCTCGCCCGCTTTTGTAAGTGCAATCTTGGTAATCGCGGGACCGGTTAACTCATAAATAAGCGTAGCGCACAACACAACAGCCCGTATTGTATCTCCATATTGCGGCAGCTGCTGTGCTGCAACAAGTGATAGACCAATTGCCACTCCCGCTTGCGGCATCAGTGTAAATCCAATATATTTCTTGACGGTACTATCTGCTTTTCCAATAACCGCACCGAGATAGGCACCCGATATTTTACCGAAAATTCGTGTAATAACATAGATAACGCCAATCACACCTATTTGAGGAAGGATACCAATATTGAGCTCCGCGCCGGAAATGACAAAGAACATGACAAAAAGCGGTGGTGTAAAGCCATCAACCTGTTTCATAATTTCCGGTGTAGATGCAGAAATGTTTACCAACGCCGCTCCCATTCCCATACAAAGCAGCAATCCAGACAAACCAAGTGTTGTTGCAATACCTGCTCCCAAAAACACAAAAGCGCAGGATAAAACAAGTCTATTAGAGCCCTTTTTAAAAAATTTAAGCAGCCACGCAAACGCAACGGCAAGGATAATGCCTATAAGCAAAGAGCCGATAATTTCAATCATCGGCTTTAAAAGCAACATAAGCACAGAGGTTTCACTGGGATTAGTTATGGTAGAAACGATGGCAGATGCAAAACCGTATAAAATGAGTGCTACCGCATCATCTATTGCTACGACACTCAGCAGAGTATCGGTAACAGGTCCTTTTGCTTTGTATTGGTTGACAACCATTATTGTCGCAGCGGGAGCTGTTGCAGCAGCAATTGCCCCCAGCAGCAACGCCAACGGAAAACCAAAACCAAATATTACTAAAGTTATAAATACACAAATGGAAGCCGTTGCAGCTTCCAATAACGCAATAATAATCGGCGTTATGCCAACCTTCTTGAGATAAGAAAACTTAAACTCTCCGCCAATGATAAATGCAATAAATCCAAGAGCTGCTTCTGAGACAAGATTGAGGTCTTCCATCATCTCCATGGGCAAAATGCCTAAACAATATGGTCCGATAAGAAGCCCGCCAATGAGATATCCAGTTACATTAGGCAGCTTAATAAACTTAACAGCACGACCGAAAAACAATCCGCTAAAGAGGAGCAATGCCAGATAAAACAGAGTAGAAAATGTCATCTTTCTACACCTTCCACATCTTCGATAGGTAATGTAAACAAAATTGCAGTATTTGGCTTGGAAAGATCCCCAACAATGTCACGAACTGTCTGCTTTGCTAAATTTACCTGTTCTTCGCGTAGTACTACAAATATGGTCTTACTGTCCTCGCGGTCATCGGAATCAATTAGATAACGCAATGAACCAAATAACGGTAAGTCTTCACTCTGTGTTAAAACTCTCAGCATACCAGTGCTGTTTAATATTGTTGCACCGCGCAAGCCTCTTGCTGTCATTGTTTCCAATAGAGCTTCAAGCATTTCAACTTTGTTAAGAACAATGATCATCAATTTCATATCTTTACTCCTTTCATTCATATCCCTCACAATATTAATTCTATACTTATTCTTTTCATTATCAAGGTTTTTAGTGCATGATAATAAGCACTATCTATTCTAAAAATTGTTCAATATGAACAATTTCCCTCTAATCTAAGCACTGTTTTTGTGAGGACTTTCATTTGTCATGAAAACACCTGAATGACATCCTAAAAAACACTGTTCTTTTGAACGGAGTTTTTGAGAGTAAAAGCCCTCAAAATGAAGATGTCATCGGCTTTTCAGCCGATGACATCTTGTTTTCCATATTCAAGTTGGGATTTGAACTGTTATTTACTAAAGATGATACCTATAATGCAAGAATACAATATTCTGTCTGGGCTCATTCTTTATAAATTTTTATTTTTTTAATTTTGTAGCAATATTCTTGATACCTGTTGCTACAAATGTAACTAACCCACTAAATATAAATAAAAAGCCTATCGGTATTAAGAAGAAATTCTCGTGCAAAAAGCCTTGTGCATCGATGTATTCCACAGAGTTCGCTTTTATTATAATACAAGTTACGCCAATCAACAGTAGTGCAGCACCGATAATGATAGCAATTAAATTCATTTTCGCTCTGCGTGTTTCGCTCCCATCTTTAATTAATTTTTCAGTAATGTTATTCATATCCTTTCCTCCCAAAATTAATTGATCCAGCGAAAGATCAAATGCCAAGGATAATTCAACAACCATTTCTAAATCCGGAAGATTTTTATTGTTCTCCCAATTTGAGATGGCTTGCCTTGATACATTCAATTTTTTAGCCACCTGTTCTTGGGTTAAACCTCTTTCTTTTCGAATATTTCTGAACTGTTCACCGAAATCCATTCTATAATACCTCCGCTGTTTCTTTAAGCATAGCTCATCGCCGCTACTTAATCAAGCAAGCATTTCTTGCATCGACACTTTTCA
The DNA here is from genome assembly GCA_012719035.1 of Clostridiales bacterium. Classification (GTDB taxonomy): domain Bacteria; phylum Bacillota; class Clostridia; order Oscillospirales; family Oscillospiraceae; genus UBA2658. Next base: position 5,495 of record JAAYBD010000037.1, read on the forward strand.
GCGCCAGAATCACTTTCATTGATAATTTTAGAGCTAATTTCCGCAATTGCAGACCTGATGGTCATCTGATTTTATTTTGCATATTGCAATCAGCGCAGCCATTACTTTGCATAAAACACTACCACTGTATATAGGTGAACTTATAAATATTTTGACTTTATTTTACCACCAAAACAAAAAGCCATGTATGAGTTCAAATCCTCATACATGACTTTCCTATGGTGCCGGTGTTGAGTCAGGATTATTTCAGGAAATCCAGTAATAGCAATGGTTTGATGGCGGTCAATATGTAGAAATATCTCCCAAATAAGTACATAGAGGCACTTTAAATTGTGCGGTCAATCACGTTCACCTGAGTAATCACATCTCTCAGACGGTCACCAGAAATGATGTATTCCAAAGCGTTGTCGGCTGTATCAAATGCGACCTCTGTTTCCGGCTTATTTGACTCGTAAATGGTGATTCTTTTATCTTTGCCATAGCGTATGATCCAATAGTGTTTTCCCTTCCACTCAAACTCAATTTCCGCGCCGCTGTTAATGCTCCACTTGAATTCGCTTATCGTTTTGAAGCGATCCTCTTCTGGGGTATTGTGGCCGTGCATATAGACAATATTAGCCATTTTCGAGCCTCCCAAATATCTTTTAAATGCAGGTATATTGCCATCCCAATAGTTTTGATGTTGACCAAAATTAGGGTGGTTTCCCTCCCATGTTATATCATGGTCGTGTGGATTTGAATGATCTTTGGAGTTATTGTGGTCAGAATGATGCCTCTCTCCGGTGGCTTTCCCATCAGAGCCAATTTTGGTTTCCCGTTCGTTACCATTTTTATCCGTAGTTCTATTTATATCTCCGGGATTGCCGACAAGCCTTTTATCATCTTCCTTTGACGGTTGCCAATCACCGCCATAGGCGCTACCACCACCTTTGAAAGTATCAAGGTACGGCGATATTGTATCATGTGTTCCAATAAAAGTCCCACCGATTTTAAAAGCATCCAAATCTTCATATGCCGATTTGCGCTCAAAGTTCATGAATTTCCAAGAGCTGAGTTCATAATCCACATGAACAATATCGCCCTGTATTTCAGGAAACGGCGTATTATAACAGACAATTTTCTCCGGCTCAATAAGCCGCAACATCTCATTGTAGCCCGCCAAGAACCATTGCTTTTGATCCTTACGATTACCGTGCTCCGTGGCCATATAAGTGGATACTGCGACAACGCTGCCCTTTTCAATCCCCTCAAAGCAAAAGTCGAAAGATGTTTCATCACCCCAGTTCACCGTGGGGATTACCCTTATGCCTTTAGATGCCCAGTAAGCTCCGCACCAGCGGTTACGAAACACATTATAAAGCTACATGACCGGAGCCATCTCTAAGTACATGCTAAAATCCGGAGATAATACCGCACGATAACGTGACAGTTAATTATCGAAGTCATCGGGCTTTGCCTCGAATTTTGGAATAATCGGTATTTTCAGTTTGCCTTTGCCCGAGAATTGATTGCGCAAGAGGGTTTGGCTTGTTCTGTAATTGTAGTTATCCTCTATCATAATGATACCTCCTGAAAGCAGTAGGGAATAGGTCCCTCTGCTTATAGGAGGCAAGGGTGCAATTATTGCACATAACAATACAATCATCTTATTTTTTGTGTACATCCACAAAAATGGAGACACGAATTTGACATTTATCTGCGGGTGGTAGGTCAGGACTTTTCCGGACAAAAGTATAGTATTTGCAATGGTTTGAGACGACAAAAGCGACCGAAGTCGGCCGCTTTTGCCTTGGTGCGGATAACAGGAATCGAACCTGCATGGATTGCTCCGCCAGATCCTAAGTCTGGTGCGTCTGCCAGTTCCGCCATATCCGCATTTTTAAGGATTGCATATAAAAATACGCAAAACAGTGTGTGATATAAAAATAAAACTGTTTTGCGTTGAAATGTTAGCATATTACTATGCAGTTGTCAAATGTTTTTTATGTTTTACAATCTTACGCCAATTTATAATATCAGCTTACCTTGTCCTTCGATTTAAAAATCAATGCAACAACAAGTCCAAAAAACACTGCTGCGGCAATGCCTGCTGCCGATGCGGTAAAGCCTCCGGAAAACACTCCGATCAAACCTTTTTCGGCAACGGCTTCTCTTACGCCCCGAGCAAGTGCATTCCCGAACCCCGTCAAAGGAACGGTTGCCCCTGCACCCGCCCATTTTACCAAGGGTTCGTATATCCCGATCGCCCCCAAAACAACTCCCGCCACAACATAAGTGCTCAAAATTCTTGCGGGCGTCAGGCTTGTTTTATCTATCAATATCTGACCGATGGCACATAATAATCCGCCCACGGCAAATGTCTTTATATAAGTTAATAATATTTCCATTATATCCCTCCGTTATGATTGCAGGGTTTTATCAGCATTTCTCGGCTTCAATTGAAACAGCGTGGCAAATTCCCAGAATGCTCTCCCCCTGCTGCGAGGTTGTTGGCGACATTAAAGCCCCTGTTGCGGCAAACAATATGCTTTTTATCTCACCATTTATTAACTTTGGCAGCAAGTGACCTGCAAGTACGGAAGCACTGCACCCGCAACCCGAGCCGCCCGCGTGTACATCCTGCTTTTCTCTGTCATATATCAGCATTCCACAGTCATAGCATACTGGAGAAAGGTCATATCCGTTTTGAAATGCAAGCTCCACCAATATTTCATGACCTACCACACCCAAATCTCCCGTAACGATCATGTCATAGTACATGGGATCCCTTCCGGTTTCTGTAAGGTGAGTCAAAATTGTTTCCAATGCGGCGGGTGCCATGGCGCTTCCCATGTTCGCTGAATCGCAGACACCTGCATCAACGATTTTTCCCGTTGTGATGTGCGTGACATACGGGCCTTTTTCCTCATTGCTCAAAATTAAGGCTCCGGCAGCAGTTGCAGTCCACTGTGCAGTGGGACTCCTTTGTCCCCCGTAAGACAGAGGCAGGCGAAACTGTCTCTCAGCCGAACAAAAATGAGAGCTTGTCATCGCACATACCTTATCTGCAAATCCTCCGTCAATTATCATTGCCGCGAGCGAAAGAGATTCCGCCATAGTAGAGCAGGCGCCATACAGTCCGAACAGAGGAACACCGCTGTCTTTAACTGCAAACTCCGAGCCGACACACTGGTTTAGAAGGTCGCCCGTTAAAACATAGTCGAGTACACCTGCGCTTATGCCGGCCTTTCCTACGGCTATATCAAAACACTTTTTCAGCATTGCACTTTCAGCGCTTTCCCAGCTTTTTGCTCCGAAATAGGAATCCTCGCTTAAATAGTCAAAGCATTTTGCAAGAGGTCCGTCAGCCTCCATTTTTCCCCCAACCGATGCAAAGGCTGAAATACAAGGAGGATTCTGCAGTTTAATTGTTTGTTTTCCAATACGTTTTGATTCCATTAATGACCCTCCTTCACAGAATTCTCAATTATGTTTCCCAGAAATCATATTAATATGAAATTATAAGGAACTTTACATTTGTAATTTTAATATATTTTTACTTCTATTCCGTAAACTATATTGGTCACATTTAACAATCATCTGCAAAACAATTACAATAAACATAGAAAATCTGCTCTTAGGCAATTAGCAGTTGAGCTTAATTTAAGTCTGCATTAAAATAAGGTCCAGAGGAGGTTGAAAGCGTTTTTATCTGCGGCTTTCAGCCTACTATCATATTTTAAAACTAAAGGAGGAGTAAAATGAAAAAGCTTATAGCTCTTTTGCTGTCCGTAATGATGCTTTTCGCTGTCCTTGCCGGGTGTGCCGATAAAGCGCCCGATACTTCCGCAAATCCGGGCGGGGCAGCAGGCAGCGAGGTCTCGGGATCAGTCTATTATCTCAGCTTCAAACCCGAGCAATCGAAACAATGGACCGCTCTTGCAAAGCAGTACACAGAATTGACAGGCATCCCTGTCAATATAGTAACCGCTGCATCCGGTACATACGAATCCACTCTAAAATCTGAAATGGCAAAGACTAAAGCTCCCACCCTCTTCCAGGTAAACGGTCCGATAGGACTTTCAAGATGGAAGGACTACTGCTATGACCTTTCAGGCTCAGAGGTCTATGCCGAGCTCAAAAGCGATGATTTCGCACTTAAAGAAGACAGCGCGGTATACGGCATAGCCTATGTTATCGAGACCTACGGACTGATTTATAACAAAGCTCTGCTTGAGAAAGCTGGCTACAGCGCCAAGGACATCACAAGCTTTACAGATCTAAAGTCGGCCGCTGAGGACATTCAGTCCCGCAAGGACGAACTTGGAGTCCTGGGTGCTTTCACCTCCGCGGGCATGGATAGTTCCTCTGACTGGCGCTTCAAAACTCATCTTGCAAACTTACCCATTTATTATGAGTACAAAGCGGACGGCATAGGCACAACAGAGAAAATCAAGGGAACATATCTTGACAATTACAAAACTGTTTGGGACCTCTACATAAACAATTCCACCTGCGACCCTAAAATGCTTTCCAGCAAAACAGGCGATGAAGCCGCTTCAGAATTCGCACTCGGCGAAGCCGTATTTTATCAGAACGGCACTTGGGCATATGAGCAGATAAAGGGATATGAAGTTTTAGACGAGGACATAGGAATGATGCCCATATACATCGGCGCCGAGGGCGAAGAAAATCAAGGATTATGCACCGGCTCCGAAAACTATTGGTGTGTCAACAAGAATGCCTCGGAGGAGGATATTAAAGCAACTCTGGATTTCATCGCATGGTGCGTAAAGAGCGCCGAAGGCAAAACAGCACTCAAAGACATGGGATTTGTCTGCCCCTTCAAGGGTTTCACCGAAGAATATCTTCCCGACAATCCCCTGATTGCAGCCGCAGATGAAACAATCGCCGCCGGGAAAACCTCTATTGCATGGTGTTTCCCCACAATGCCTTCCGAGGAGTGGAAAAACGGTCTTGGCTCTGCCCTGCTCGAATACGCTCAGGGAACCGGCACTTGGGATGCCGTCAAAACTGCATTTGTTGACGGTTGGGCAAAGGAATATTCGCTAAAGACCGAAAGTGAGTCTTAGAAGCTTTGTCTTAACAATTCGAGGGATGAGTTTATTTAAAACTCATCCCTCAGAACAAATAAGACGGCAAATTATTTGCGGTTTTCCCGAATAATCTCACATATACTGGAGTGTATGGTATGCAAAAAGCTTTAAAGAAATACTTTCCAGTCTTCGTACTGCCCACGATGACTGCTTTCATCATCTTTTTTCTTATTCCCTTTATACTCGGATTGTACCTGTCCCTCTGCGACTTTACAACAGTATCAGACACCCGCTTCATCGGAATAGAAAATTTTCAGAAAATCTGGGGCGATTCGACTTTTGTACATTCTCTATGGTTCACCGCCTTGTTCGCAGGTGCGTCTATAGTGCTCATAAACGTATTAGCCTTTGCAGTCGCACTTTTCCTGACAAAACAGTTCCGCGGAACAAACTTTTTCCGCACAGTGTTTTTTATGCCGAACCTGATCGGCGGCATTGTCTTAGGGTATATCTGGCAGCTCATTTTCAACGGCATCCTTGCCTACTATTCAAAGACGCTTACCTATTCCGCCGTTTACGGTTTCTGGGGACTTTTGATATTGATGTGCTGGCAGCAGGTCGGCTATATGATGATTATCTATATTGCAGGGCTTCAAAGCATACCGGCGGACCTATACGAGGCAGCCCGCATAGACGGTGCAACACCCTCTCAAAGGCTTTCCCGAATCACTATACCTATGTCCATGCCGGCAATAACCATCTGCACCTTTCTCACGCTTACGAACTCTTTCAAGCTCTTTGACCAAAACCTTGCGCTTACTGCCGGTCAGCCTTCGGACAAGACAGAAATGCTCGCTCTCAATATAGTCCATACGTTCTACAACCGTATAGGCTGGGAGGGCGTCGGTCAGGCAAAGGCGGTAGTTTTCTTCTTCATCGTTGCAATTTTGGTTATATCTCAGCTAAAAATGACGAGAAACAGGGAGGTACAGCAATGACAAAGAAATCAAAAGCCTCAAATCATGCCTTAACAGCCCTGTTCTCGGTATTTTCTCTTGTTTATATTGCGCCTATAGCTATAATAGTTTATAACTCATTCAAGAAAAAAGCATATATAACAAGAACCCCCTTTGATTTTCCCAACGAAAAAACCTTTGCAGGGCTTGAAAATTATGTAGAGGGCATCACAAAGACAAATTTTTGGGACGCTCTTGCAACAAGTTTTTTTGTCACCGCCGCTTCCGTTATAGTAATACTCCTGTGCACCTCAATGGCGGCTTGGTATATCAGCAGAACTAAGAGCAGGACTTCCCGAATTTTTTATTATCTCTGTGTTTTTTCTATGGTCGTCCCATTCCAGATGGTGATGTTTACATTGTCAAAAACGGCAGACTATCTGCATTTGGGCAATCCCCTCGGACTGGTTTTTGTCTATCTTGGCTTTGGCGCCGGTCTTGCCGTATTTATGTTCAGCGGCTTTATGAAGTCGGTTCCTATTGAGATCGAGGAAGCCGCCATGATAGACGGATGCAATCCTATCCAAACTTTTTTCCTCGTTGTGCTGCCTATTTTAAGACCAACGCTTATTTCCGTGGGAATATTGGAAACGATGTGGATATGGAATGACTATCTTCTTCCCTATCTCATCCTTGACCTGAATAAATGGATGACGATACCCATTGCCGTCCAATACCTCAAGGGCGGCTACGGCTCTATTGACTGGGGGGCGATGATGGCAATGCTCGTTCTTGCTATAATCCCTATAATAATCTTCTACATCAGTTGTCAAAAGCATATCATCAAGGGTGTCGCGGCAGGCGCCGTTAAAGGTTAAATTAAGATAAACGGCTATGCGGACACAAAGTTCAGTCAAATTTTTTCTTTGGAGATAACGCTATGAGAAAAAGCGGAATATTGATGCATATAAGCTCTCTCCCCTCCCCTTGGGGCATCGGCACGATGGGAGCGGAAGCAAGGAAGTTTGCAGACTTTCTTCACGAAAGCGGTCAAAAATACTGGCAGATACTGCCCATATCTCCTACCGGATACGGTGACTCGCCCTATCAGTCATTCTCCGCATATGCGGGAAACCCCTATTTTATAGACCTTGACATTCTAAGTGAATGGGGGCTTTTGGAGAAGTCCGATTATGCCTCAATAGATTGGGGAAGTGATCCAAGCCGGGTTGATTTTGGGCTTCTTTACGAAAACAGATTCGATGTGCTGAGAAAAGCAGCCGCATCTCTGCTTTATACAGCGGATAGCGAATTCATTGCTTTCTGCCGAAGCAGCGCTTTCTGGCTTGACGACTACGCTCTTTTCATGGCGCTTAAAGACAGTCACGGCGGTGCGTCATGGACTGACTGGGAACGCCCGCTTCGCTTTCGCAAACCTGACGCACTGAGAGAAGCTAAAGGCAGGCTTGCAAAAGAAATCGATTTCTATAAAGCTTTACAGTATCTTTTCTTTAAACAGTGGGGCTTGCTGAAGAGCTATGCCGGTGAAAAAGGGATTTCGATAATCGGAGATATGCCCATCTATGTTGCTCCCGATTCATCAGACCTTTGGGCACAGCCTCATCTGTTCATGCTAAACAGCGAATTGAAGCCGACTTATGTTGCGGGGTGTCCGCCTGATGGTTTCTCTGAAAACGGTCAGCTTTGGGGCAATCCGCTTTATGACTGGGGGGAGATGGAAAAGAACGGCTATTCGTGGTGGATAAGCCGCATAAGGCATCAGTTTGAAATTTACGATGTGCTGCGAATCGATCATTTTCGCGGTTTTGATGAATATTACGCAATACCTTACGGCTCTGATACCGCAAAAATCGGTCGCTGGCAAAAAGGTCCGGGCATCGGTTTGTTCGATGCAGTCAAGGCCGCCATTGGAAAAAAGCAAATCATTGCGGAGGATCTTGGATATCTTAACGACTCGGTCCGAAAGCTTCTCCGCGACTGCGGTTTCCCGGGAATGAAAGTTTTGCAGTTTGCTTTTGACAGCCGCGAGGACAGCGATTACCTCCCCCACAACTTTTCCTCCCACTGTGTTGCATATACCGGCACACATGACAACGACACGATAAGCGGCTGGTTCGGCACAGCGCCCGAAGCCGATGTAAAAAAAGCCCGCGAATATCTGCGGATACACGATGATGAAAGCGAAGCAAAAGCTATGCTTTGTGCCTTATGGGGAAGCGTCGCCGACCTCGCCATCGCTCAGATGCAGGACCTTCTGAAACTCGGAAGCGAGGGAAGGATGAACACGCCAAGCACATTAGGCGGCAACTGGCTGTGGCGTATGAGACCTGATACAGACCTTGCGGAAATTTCAGCTTGGCTGCTCCGCGTCACAGAGCTATACGGCAGATAAAACAGCATAGAAAAAGGGAAGCGCCTGCAGCTTACTGCGCTTCCCTTTTTATTTATTGGTTTTTGAGCTGTTTCATGCTGAGTGAAATGCGTTTTTTCTCAACGTCGACAGCCAGAACAACTGTGTCAACAACATCTCCTACCTTAACCACTTCAGACGGATGTTTTACATACCTGTCACACAGCTCGGATATATGCACAAGTCCGTCCTGATGAACGCCTATATCCACAAAGGCACCGAAATCGATAACATTTCTAACTGTACCGCGCATCACCATGCCGGGCTTCAAATCGTTCATGTCTATAACATCGGTGCGGAGCATTGTAGGAGGGAGCTCATCACGCGGGTCGCGTCCCGGCTTTAAAAGTTCGTTTATTATATCGTTCACTGTAGGAACTCCTACCCCGCTGTATTCCGCAAGCTTTTGAAGCGTCATTTTACCGGCTCTTTCGCGCAGATCTCCGACTTTGCCCTCAGCCACATCCGTTAGAGCATAGCCGCATATTTCAAGAATTTTTTCCGCCGCGTCATAGGACTCCGGATGAACGCCCGTATTGTCGAGAATATTTTTACTTTCCGGCACACGAAGAAATCCCGCGCATTGCTCAAATGCCTTAGGTCCGATTTTTGGAACCTTCTGAACAGCCTTTCGTGTTGTGAACACGCCGTTCTCCTCGCGGTATGCAACGATATTCTTCGCTGTAGTCCCGTTCAGCCCCGATACCTTTGCGAGAAGCGAGGGAGATGCGGTATTTAAATCGACACCCACCGCGTTTACGCAGTCCTCAACAACCCCGTTCAGCGTTTCGTCCAGCCTTGCCTCAGGCATATCATGCTGATACTGTCCAACGCCTATAGACTTCGGGTCGATTTTTACAAGCTCCGCAAGCGGGTCTTGCAGTCTTCTTGCAATAGATACGGCAGAGCGCAGTGAAACATCAAAATCAGGAAATTCAGCCGCCCCCAGCTTCGATGCGGAATATACAGACGCTCCCGCTTCGTTCACCATCATGTATGATACGCCCGGAAGCTCCTTTAGAATTTCTGCAATAAAAATCTCGGATTCCTTAGAAGCTGTTCCGTTGCCGATTGCAATAGCCTCCACACCGTGTTTTTTTATCATCCTTATCAGGGCTGCCTTTGCCTCCTCTGTTTTGTTGTGAGGAGGTGTGGGATAGACGACTCCGGTTTCCAGCACCTTCCCCGTTCCGTCTACTACGGCAATTTTACAGCCTGTGCGATAGGCGGGGTCGAAGCCCATTGTCACTTTATTTTTTACAGGTGGCTGCATGAGGAGCGGCTTTAAATTCAGCCCGAACATTTTTATCGCCTGTTCGGATGCCATATCTTTAAGCTCGTTTCTTATCTCCCGCTCTACTGAGGGGAATATCAATCTTGAATAAGCATCCTCCGCAGCTGCCGCTACAAAATCGCTTGATATGCTGCCGCTGCGAACAGTATGATTTTTAATAATATCCATTGCAAGGACTTCATCTATTTCAATGCCGACTTTTAGGAAATCCTCTTTTTCTCCCCGGTTTATCGCCAGAATCCTATGGCTTTGGAGCTTTTTAATAGGCTCGGCGAAGTCATAATATAGGCGATAGACAGAATCTTCTTCCTTGGCGGCTTTTGATACCAGAAAACCCTTTACGGCTATGAGTTCCTTTAAGCTTTTTCTGATATCGGCATTATCGGAAATGTCTTCCGCAATTATGTCCGAAGCGCCTGCAAGCGCATCCTCAATACTTTCTACACCCTTTTCGGAGTCGATATATGGAGCGGCAAGTTCCTCTAAGCTTCCTGTATTTATATTCTGAGCGAATAAGAGCGCCGCAAGCGGTTCAAGCCCTTTTTCACGCGCAACAGTAGCCCTTGTTCGGCGCTTTTGCTTATATGGGCGGTAAATATCCTCAAGCTCCGCCAAAACAGTGGCTTCTTCGATTGCCGAAACAAGCTCCTCCGTCAGCTTTCCCTGTGACTCGATAGACGCCTTAATTTCCTCTCTGCGCTTATCAAGATTTCGGATATACTGAAGTCTTTCGGAAATCTCACGCAACATTTGGTCATCCATAGAACCATGAAGCTCTTTTCGATAACGGGCAATAAAAGGAATCGTATTCCCCTCATCAATGAGACTTATCACATTTTTGATATGTTCTGACTTTTGTGAAAACTCTTTTGAGAGTATTTCTATGATTTTTTGCATATGCTGTTTTTTCTCCTGTGTGATATTGTCGGTAAATTGATCGCGGTATTCAGTTTAATAGAAAATACCGAATTGTTCAAGAAAAATACTTAAAAATATGGTGGCTGTTCTAAGTCATTATATCATAGCCGCGAAGCGGCGTTATGATATATGGATTTAATCAAATATAATGACTGTTCTAAGTCATTATATCATAGCCGCAAAGCGGCGTTATGATAGCATATGCTCCGACCATTTAGGCAGCAAGATGTGAATATTCCCCTTGTCATTCTCGCCATACAATGCTATTATTGTGTGGTATAGAGGTGATATAATGCCTGTCAATTCATTTGAAGACTACCCGATGACATGGAAGCCGGAATTAAACAGAAATTCAGGACCCTTGTATCTTGCCCTTGCAGACCGGCTTGAACGGGACATCCTTGACGGTCTTCTGCTCCCCGGTACAAAGCTTCCCCCTCAGCGCGAACTGGCTGATTTTCTCGATATCAACGTCAGTACCGTTTCAAAGGCTTTTCGGGTTTGCGAACTCAAGGGTCTGCTCAGCGCCACAATCGGCAGCGGCACTTATGTTTCATACAATGCACTGACCAATCTGCGCCTGCTTGCGGACAAAACTTCCACGCACATCATCGACATGGGCGCAACCGTTCCGAACGCTGATGCCAACAAGCTTTTACTTGCTCATCTGAAAGATATGCTCAGCGAGGCTGACGCGGAGCGGTATTTCCGATACAATCGTCCGGGCGACACGACGTGGCAAAAAGATGCCGCCGTATCATGGCTGAAAGGCTTTGGACTTGAAACTGAACCTGAAAGCATCTTTTTTTACAATGGCGGGCAAAATGCTATTGCCGCCGTTCTTATGGGTCTTTTCCGTGAGGGAGACAGGATAGGAGTTTCTCCCCACACATATTCAGATATGAAGTCTGTTGCCGTTATGCTCGGGATACAGCTTTTTCCGATCAAACATACGGATGACGAAATAGACATCGACGCTTTAGTCTATACATGCAAAAACTATAACCTTAAAGGTGTTTATATAATCTCCGATTGTCAGAACCCTACAACTCGAACGATGACTGCTGCCGAACGAAAAGCGCTTGCCTCCCTTGCCAAAAAGCAGGACATCTTGATTATAGAGGACGGAACCTACAGTCCAATGAGCGGCGCCTTGCCGTCAATTGCCTCATTTGCCCCCGAGCGCACGATATTCATCGCAAGCCTGTCGAAAGCGATCGCTCCGGGATTGAGACTTGCATACTTGTCCATCCCGCCAAATTACCGGCAGAGGGTATCCGATGCGCTCTACAACTTGAATATATCTGTTTCCCCAATATCGGCAGAGCTGACGGCACGCCTCATCGCATCCGGACAAGTGAATGAAGTGCTCCGTATTAACAGGCAAAAAACCGCTCTGCGCAATCAAATCGTTGACGCCTTTCTTTCCGACTATGACTGCCGCGGCGGGGAAGCATGTATCTTTCGCTGGCTTAATCTTCCCGAAAGCATCACAGGTACGGAATTTGAAGAGCTCGCATGGAAGCACGGGGTGCAGGTTTACGCCGCCAAGCGTTTTGCTGTAGGTATAACTACCCCTGACAGTGCCGTTCGCCTTGCCATCTGCGCTCCGCCTGAGATTTCAGAGATGGAACGGGGCTTGAAAATACTCAAACAGCTTTTGGATGGACTTTAAATAATTGTACGCCACACAATATTGAGATTGTGTGGCGTCTTTTTATATGTTAACATAGTCTCCAATATCGGAGGGATTGTTATGAAAAATTTTACTTTTGCGTGCAGGCTTGTCATACCTGTGTTTTTTTCATATGTTTTTATCGGGCTTGCCTATGGAATACTTCTGCATCAGGCGGGATACTCAGTCTTATGGGCGGTCTTGTCCAGCATGTTTATCTATGCCGGCTCCATGCAGATCGTGCTGGTGGCGCTCCTAACTTCCGGTGCTTCGCTTTGGACAATTGCATTTACGGCACTTTTTATCAATGCCCGTCATATTTTCTACGGCATAGGATTTGTGGAGCGCTTTCGCGAAATAGGCGGCTGGAAGTATCCTTATATGGCGCTTACCATGACGGACGAAACCTACTCCGTCCTTTGTTCTGCCGAATATCCGGAGGATGTGGAAAGCGATACGGCAGTGTTCTATGTCCAGCTTTTGGGTCATATAATCTGGGTTGCCGCATCTGCGTTTGGTGCACTGATGGGAGAGCTGATTCCGTTTGATATGACCGGCATTGAATTTTCCGCTACCGCGTTTTTTGTAACTGTGGTAGTCAGCCAATGGCGCCGCTCCAATTCTCACATCCCCGCAATTACCGGTTTTGTCAGCGCCATTATATTCTATTTTGCTCTTGGCGCGGATAATTTCATCCTGCCGGCTCTCTCCGTAAGTGCTGTCGTGCTTGCCCTTATGAAAGACCGTATAACTCTCAAAACGGGAGGTGCGCTTAATGTCTGATATTTACATTATTACAGCCATTGCGGCAGCGGCCCTTGCAACAATGTTTGACCGCGCTCTGCCGTATATGCTATTCAGCGGCAAGAAGGAATTACCCGAAAGAGCATCTTATCTTGGTAATTCTCTGCCCACCGCTATTATGGCAATCCTCGTAGTATATTGTCTCCGGAACATTGATTTTTCGGTTTTTCCTCATGGTTTGGCAGAATTCATTTCGGTTTTGTTAGTTGCTTTTCTACAGATTTGGAAAAACAATACCGTTGTCAGTATTATTTTAGGAACGGCCTGCTATATGGTATTAATCCGCACGGTTTTTTAATATTAGGCAAATCATTTAAGGAGTTATGTCTTTTCCGCGATGATTTTAAAAGGTGTGCTTTGCCAGCCGTATTTTAAACGATACAGACCCTTGCAGCGAAACTCATCTTTCTCCACAGCGAGAACTTTGAAGCCAAGGTTAGAAAGGAGTTCAATGTCCTTTTCAGGCCGCTTACATTTGCAGAACGGCAAATCGTTTAGAATAGTTTTTCGCTCAACACGGACACGCTTCTCTGTAAACAAAATAAGGACATTTGCAAAATATCTCCATAAAGTCCGCTTTAGAGAATTCCCGGCATAATGATAATTCCCATCATAAATTATTATCCTGCCGCCCGTTTTAAGGAGTTCTTTCCATCTTGAAAACGCGGCCTCGGGGTCATAGAGCGTCCATACAACATCACGTGATACGATTGCGTCATAAGTTTCCTCTTTTTCGTCGGGAAGTTTTATTGCATCGGCAAGGTACACCTTACCTGAGACTCCCTCGGCTTCAAGATTCTTCTTTGCGCAGGCAATCATGCCTTCCGCACCGTCAACCGAAGTGACGTTCTCACCCAGACGCCACAGCATTATTGAGAAAAAACCGGGACCGCAGCCGATGTCCAATACCTTCAGATTTGTTTTTCTTCCGAGCGCATCAAATAGCTCTTTTTTCCAGTGTTCGACGGCTTTTTTATCTGATAGCTGATACTTAATTACCTTATCATATTCCGCGGAACCATTGCTCCAAATCTCTTCAACCTCTTTAAACATGAATATACCCCTCATATCTGATTAAGGCAGCTTACTATACATACTAAAATATAGTGCCCGGTGCATAGCACGGGCACTATATCTAAACAGCATGATTCAAATCAATTTACAGTATCGATTTTCGCCCATTTAATCAATTCATATTCAGTTACAGCAAATTCTACTCCTGTGATTTTCGACTTATTATAGGCATAGAAACCGTTTGGATAGTAAATTGGCGCAGCAATAGCATTTTCATATATGTATTCAAAAATATCGCTGTATTTTTCCTGTCTGGCAGTTTCGTCTACCTCTTGCAGAACACTATCAATCATTTCGCTCAGCTCATCGGAATTCCATGCGACTCTCACCGCCTCGTCGGAAGCCTTGCAGTACATACCCCGCAGAAAGCCATGAGGATTCCAAGAGTCGGAATAGGTTCTGTACATCACCATATCAAAGTCTCTGCTGGTCCAAAGTGTATCATAGTATTGCGCCGACGGCTGCAGTTCCAGTTTAATATCTATGCCGACATCTTGAAGCTCCGCTTTGATGTATTCGCAGACATTCTTCCATTCGGGATACTGATCTGTCTGGAACACGAATTTAAAACTAAGGGGTTTCCCTTTATACTCCAAAATACCGTCGCCGTCGCTATCCTTGCAGCCTGCTTCAGACAGAAGGGTCTTTGCTTTCTCAATATCATAGGAATATCCAAGGTTGTTTTTACTGTTTACATAGGGTACGGTTTCCGGAAATAGTCCGGCAGCCGGAGTTCCGTTACCGTCCAGAATATTGTCAACTATGCTGTTCTTGTCTATCGCACAGTTTATTGCCTGTCTTATTTTCAGCTCCTGAAGAGCGGGAACATCATAGTTGAAAATCATATGATATCCCAGAGTACCTTTTCTGCTGACTAAGCTTAACTTACTGTCATTTTCTATTACAGACATGCTTTCAGTTGGAATAGGTACGGCGCAGAAATCAATTTCACCGCTCTGCAAAGCCATAACACGCGCTTCAGAATCTGGAATAACCTTTATTATCAGCTTATCTATCTTCGGCTTTTCACCCCAATAATAAGGATTAGGTACGAGAACAGTTTCCTTGCCGTCCTGATAGCTTTCAATCATCCACATACCTGTTCCTATGGGTTTCACAAATTTGCCGTTTGCATCAATAGAATCCTTCCCCATCATGCGGCAGGGTCTTGGATAAGAAAGTTCGGTCAGATATGGATAAAATGACTTGTCAAATACGAACTTGACCGTATAGTCGTCGATTTTCTCCACTGTCTGCAGTCCCTTGCAGACAGCTGTAGATGCGGTATTGGAGTTTTCTGCCCATCTGTCTGTATTGAAGATGACATTGTCCGCGTTGAAATCTGTGCCGTCCGAGAACTTTACGCCCTTTCTCAAGTGGAAAGTATATTCCTTTCCGTCTTCGCTGAAATCCCATGATTCTGCCAAACAGGGCTCTATTTTTCCGTCTTTACCGAAAACCACCAACGGCTCATATATGAGTTCGTAGTGCAGTATGTCGGTCATGGCATATGTAGCATCCATAGTCGATATGCCGTTATCCGAAGCTATTGCTACAGTAACAACTTTCCCGCCGGAAGCTTGCTTTTCCTTAGCTTCGGACGGAGATTCTTTAGTCGTGGGGTCAGTCCCGCCGCCGCAGCCCCCCAGCAAGCCGAGAAGCATTGCACCGCAAATTAAAAGCGGTGTTTTTTTTACAATAGATCTTAACATTTTTCCCTCCGATTTTTGTTCTTCTTTATTTCCTTAATGTGCAGACATTAAAAGCTTCTATATTATGGCAGGCGACCATGTGCCCTTTTTCAGCCTGCTGAAGCTGCGGCGGATCTCTTTGACATCGGTCCGTACAATATTTGCATCGATTATAGAAAACGCATCCGGTTTCGACTTTGGGGAGATATTCCAATTCGCCAATCTTATCCCTGCATATAGTACCCCTTTTTACGGGGTCCGTAATAAGAACGGATTGAAACAGCGCTTTTGTATAGGGATGAAGCATGGTCTGCTCCATGTTTTCTACATCCATGATTTCAACTACTTCCCCCAAATACATGACCGCAATTTTTGAACACACATATCGGATAGTAGACAAATCATGAGTTATAAACAAATAGGTAACGCCATATTGCCCGCTTATATCATTTAAGAGCTTTAGTATGCTCTTTCTTAGCGCGTAGTCCAGACTTGCAACAGCCTCATCACAGATTACTACCTTTGGGTTTAGCACTATTGCCCGCGCAATGTTTGCCCTCTGGCGCTCGCCGCCGCTCATCTGATGAGGATACCTATACAACAATTTTTCATCCAGTCCAACGCTTCTGAATATAGCTTTTATACGTGCGTCAGTATCGCTTTTGCTCAGTTCTTCAAAGTTTTTAAGCACTTCTTCGATGCTCTGGTACATGGTGTATTTGGGATTGAACGCTGAAAGATTATTCTGGAAAACCATCTGAATATTTTTCCGGTATGGTCTGAATTCGCCTTTGCTCAGATTAGTAACATCGGTTTCGCCTAAAAAAAGCTTCCCCTCGGTTATTTTCTCCAATCCGCATACAGCCCTGCCGAATGTACTTTTTCCACAGCCGCTCTCGCCGATAAGCCCCAGCGATTCTCCCTCTCTGATTTCTAAAGATACATTGTTTACAGCCGTAAAGGCGGTTTTTGAGCAGAAAAATCGATTTCCCGCCGAATACTTTTTTGTTAGGTTTTCTGTTCTGATTAATGTCGTCATATTGACCCTCATAAAGCGCTATAAAACCGAACCGATAAGTTCCTTTGTATATTCATGCCGCGGATTCTGAAATATGCTGTAAGCATCACCCTGCTCAACAATCTTTCCGTTTCGCATTACATATACATAGTCTGCGATTTCAGCCACAATTCCAAGATCATGCGTTATAAAAAGTACACCTGTCTGCGACATCTTCGCCATTTCGCATATTTCATTCAAAATATTTGCCTGTATTGTAACATCTAAAGCTGTGGTAGGCTCATCTGCGATAAGCAGAGGCGGCTGCATAGCCATCGCAATTGCAATCATGATTCTTTGGCACATACCGCCGCTCAATTCATATGGATATTTTTTCAATATGCTCTCGGGAGAACTAAGGCGCATCTTCTTCAGCAGCTTTAAACTCTCCTCGTAGGCTTCTTTTTTTGATATTTTTTTATGTGCAAGAATACCCTCGGCGATTAGAGTCTCAATTGTAAGAAGCGGATTAAGCGCTTCCGAGGCATTTTGGAAAATCATGCCTACGTCTTTGCCTCTAAAATCAACAAGCTGTCTTTTGTTCAAGCTTCTGACATCTTTACCATTAACACAGATTTTTCCTGACCTAATATGCCCGTTCGGGTCAAGAAGGTTCATAATACAGGACGCTGTTACAGATTTTCCGCACCCGCTCTCGCCAATCAGCACTGTAATTTTGCCTTTTTCGACATAGAGAGAAACATCGTCAACGACTTTTTCCGCATTCTTTCCTGTTCCGAATGAAACAGACAAATGTTCAATTTCCAGCACTTTTTTATAATTAATCATTATTTATCACCAAATCAGGTTTTCAGACCCTCACCAAGGAGGTTAAAAGACATCACTGCATACGCAATCGCAATTCCCGGATAAAGCAATAGCTGCGGCTGAGTTTGAATATAGCCTTTCGCATCATTCAGCATAACTCCCCATTCCGGCATAGGAGGCTGGGCGCCTAAACCGATAAAAGAATAACCTGCAATGGAAATTATGATGCTCCCGATGTCCATAGTGGCTATAACAACAATCGGCGATAAAATATTCCTCAGTATATGATTTATCAGAACCTGCCTGTGGGAGCACCCTGTCGCATATGCAACCATAACAAAGTCTTTTTTCTTTGCCGACAATACCATTCCGCGTACAAGCCTTGCGTATGGGGTCCACCATATACAGGACAATGCAATTATAAGGTTGCGTATACTGGGACCGAAAATACCGGCAATAGCCAGAGCTAAAACAGTTGACGGGAACGACATAAACACATTGGTAAGCGTCATAATAATATGGTCAAGTCTTCCTCCCACATATCCTGAAATCAGACCTATCATCGTACCAAGCGATACTGCTATGATAATCACGCATAGCGAATATCCCAGCGATGCACGTGCGCCCCACAAGATTCGAGAAAAAACACAGCGTCCTAACTGATCTGTGCCAAACGGATATTCTATACTCGGTGACAGTAGCTTTTTAGCCGGGTCAACTGCCAGAGGGTCGTGTTTTGCAAGCAGAGGCGCAAGAATCGTAATAATTATCAGAACAGAAACCAATATCATTCCGATTGCCGTTTTTTTGTCTGTAAAAAGCCTCCAAAAGATGTTCTTTTTTTTAAGCTGCATATGTATCCCTTTCCGCTCTCATGAAAGTTCTATTCTCGGGTCAACAGCAACATATATCACATCCACAATTAGGTTGATAAGGGCAAGAAGCAGTGCCATTAAAATCACGTACGCCTGTATTACAGGATAGTCCTTAGTATTTATCGCGTCCATAATATACGTTCCCAAACCGCGATACGAAAAGACTATTTCAAGGACAGTTGAACCGCCGATAAAGCCTCCTACAGTTAAACCGAATTTTGTAACAAGCGGAAGCATTGCATTTTTCAAGGCGTGGCGGAAGATTACTATTCTCGTTTTAAGTCCTTTCGCTTTTGCCGCTTTTATATAATCCTTATTCAGGACGTCATCCATTCCGCTGTATATTAGCTGCAAGTATACGCCGAGATGTGCGAACGCAATTGTAAAAGCGGGCAGCACTATCCCCCAGCCATGTTCTGTTTCGATAACCGAAATGACCTTGAGCTTGACCCCGAAAATATATATCAGCAGCAATCCGATGCAGAATGCCGGGAATGCGGCGCTGATAAAACTTAATGCTTTGCAGAATTTATCGATCCACCGCCCTTTATAGACCGCTGAGAGAATGCCCAATGGCAGCGCTAACATTACAAGAAACAAAAGCCCCAGCGCAGCAAGCTTCAAGCTGTTGAAAAAACGCAGAGCCAAAGCTTTAATAATCGGCTGTCCGGTTACATATGAGGTTCCAAGATTAAAATGAACAATATCATTAAGCCAGTCCGTATACTGGACATAAAGGGGTCTGTCCAGTCCGAGCTCTGCCCTTTTTAAAGCTATTGCCTCATCCGTTACCTTTATGCCGCTGGCACTGAGAATGATCTGAGCGGGATCTCCCGTTGCCATTGATGTAAAACCGAACGTAGCAATAGAAACAATGAGCATAACAGGAATTATCATCAGAGTTTTTTTGCCTATGTATTTTACCATTGCTTCCTCCTGAAATACCTGCCTGTACATGCTTGCCCTCAGGTATGTTTACCTTTACATATACTTACGAAGCTATTTTTCTCCCCCGACTAAAAACTGGGGAGATATTTTATATGCATCTTTTGCATATTCATCCCAAACACGGTCAGTTATATCGCGCTCAGAAAAAACTTTTCTAAATCCTATAGAGAGCATATATTCCAAATCCCACGCAGGTCGAATCTTATCGCTCATAAACAGCAGTTTGCTCAAAGCCTCCTCTTCAGCCCGGTCATTATGCGAATGAGTAGGCCGACCATACTTTTCCATCAAACGTGCTTCATTTTCATAAAACAGTTTTCCAAGTTCATCATCAAAAAGATGGAGATACCAGCAGGCATCAAAAACTAATAGCCTTCCGCCCGGCTTCAGCACCCGGAGCCATTCCCTATATGCCTTTGAGGGGTCGTCAAGCGTCCACGTTATATTTCTGCTGATAACCAAATCAAAGCTGTTGTCGGGAAAATCAAGAGCCTGACAATCCATTGTGAGAAACTCTGCATCAGCACCGGCTTCTTCCGCGTTTTCTTTGGCACAGGCAATCATGTTTTCAGTAATATCAATACCTGTGACACTATGCCCTTCCTCGCTTAAAATGATCGGGAAAAAACCGGGACCGCAGCCCGAATCCAAAATATCCAGTTTACCTTTTGCATTGGCGTATGAGAGTATAAGCCTTTTCCACTCCTCTTTCTGCGGGCTGTCCAGTTCCTCTTTAATACCTTTGCTGTATACTTGAGCTTCACCTTCCCAAAAGCTTTTAATTCTCCTATTCATCTCCATAAGATGGCACCTTTCTATTTCTGTACTATAAAGCTCAGCAGAAACTATCTTCAGTAAAATCCCAAATCTGGAACATGCTGTGCTTTTATCTATAATTCGACATTAAATCACCTTTATTACTAATACCATAAAAATAATTCAAAGATAAGCCCCCGAGGGGGATAAATTATATACAAACATACATAATATATTTTTCTATGATTTCTCAATTCATCTTCCACAATACTAAGGAGCATTATTTCGATTAAAAAGCCTTCCGTTGCAGTCATCATGCAGCGGAAGGCTTCTATAAATTTGCGCACTTTTGGGATATCAGGGTTTATACTGCATGCCCGCATGATCGATTTCATATTCACCAGACAGTAAAATCTCAGAAACAGGAACAATTTCGTAACCGTCGGCAATAAGTGCCTCGATGATGGACGGAAGCGCCGCCGGCGTGTTTTCAGCCGCGTTATGGAACAGCACGATCGAGCCGGGAACAACCTTGCTCGTAACCCGCTTTGTGATTTCGGGCGCAGATATGCCCTTCCAATCCAGACTGTCAACATTCCACTGTATGGCAGTCATACCTATTGAATTGACTGTTTTTATAACATGGTCATCATATTCTCCGTATGGGCAGCGAAACAGTGTGGGTCTGACGCCGGTTATTTTTTCTATTTTATCATTGCACTTATTAAGATTTTGGACAATCTCATTTTCGGACAGACTTGCAAAATGAGCATGGTCATCAGAATGGCTCATAATCTCATGCCCTGCATCGGCGAGAGCCTTAACTGACTCTGGATACTTATCTACCCATGTCCCCACTAAAAAGAAGGTAGCTTTCACTTTATATTTTCCAAGAATATCGATGAGATCTTGGGTGTCTTCATTGCCCCATGCAGCATCGAAAGTCAGGCTGACGCATTTGTTATCACGGTCGACACAATATATCGGAAGCTCCCTTGTAGTTGCCGAAGCACCGATTATCGCAGGATTGTTTATCAGCCATGGGAAACCCAATAATACACATAGCGCAAATAAAACGACTGTTTCCTTTTTGTGCCTAAGTACCCATCTTTTAACCCTATATGAGCTATTATTCATAGAATGGCCTCCTCGTTATAATATTTGTACATCTTATGATTAAATGGACAATATTAAAACCAGTTCCGAAAGATACATTTTCCAAAAGGAAACACAAAAAAACACGGGCTTCAAAAGAAGCCCGCGTTTCAATTAGACTAACGTCAATATATTCCGTTTATTTGCTTATTCAGCAGTCAAGAGAGCAACAAGAGCATTCTTGTAACGGAAGATAGCAATGACAAAGAGGAATGAGAACACACCCTCTGCCACTAATGCCGACATCTGGACCGGGAAATCACTATAAGTATTCATTGCGCCATAGATATTGGCAGCAATGGCGAGAACGAGAGTAATGACACCAAGGAGTATTCCGCCCTTGATTTTAGCAATGCTCGGCATTTTCGCAGCACCCGTACCAAGGATAGAAGCAATGAAACCAAGGATTGCTACGAGAATAACAGCAATATACTGATAAAGTCTGGACATGAGAATATCAGTTGTTTTTACGGTTTCTTCCTCAATAACTTCTTTTGCAGCGGCGATGGGCTTCACGCCGGCATCGATCTTCGCCTTTACATCCTTGTTTTCCTGAAGCTTTGCAAAGCCTTCTTTTACCTTAGCTTCGCCGGCTTCAAACTCTGCGAGCTGTGTCTTGCCTTCTTCAAGCATCTTTGCTGCTTCAGCAAGCTTTGCTTCGCCGTCCTCGATTTGCTTAGCTGCTGATGCAAGCTGTGCTTGACCTGCTTCGTATTCTGCGACCTTTTTCTGGCCGGCTTCATACTCATCAAGCTTTGCCTTGCCGGTTGCAAGCTGTGCCTTTGCAGCATCGAGCTTTGCTTTGCCCGCTGTAAGCTGAGGACCGGATGCATCAAGCTTTGTCTTAGCTGCATCAAGAAGCGGCTTTTTAGAATCAAGCTGTGCTTTGCCTGCTTCGTATTCCTTTATCTTCGCCATAATGGTGTCGTAAGGAATAAGCTTTGCCTTGCCTTCTTCAAGCTGCTTGGCTGTTGCATCAAGAGTTGCCTTGTTTGCTGCAAGTTCTGCTTCCTTTGCAGCAAGGGCGTCTCCTGTCAAAATACCTGCTGCTTTAGCGGCTTCAAGCTGTTTAGCAGCTGCTTCGTAAGCCGCTAAGCCCGTATCGTACTGAGCCTTGCCTGCATTGTACTTGGCCTGACCTGCTGCCAATATGGCTTCATAGGCATCCTTGCCGTTTGCGACAGCTGCTTTGCCTTCTTCATATGTAGCTGTCTTTTCTTGAAGCTGCTTCAAACCGGCATCATACTGAGCCTTGCCTGCTGTATATTCAGCCAAGCCTGCATCATAAGCAGCCTTATTTTTATTATACTCAGCCAGTCCCGCATTGTACTGTGCAAGACCTGAATTATAAGTTGCTTTTCCGGCTTTGTATTCTGCTGCTTTTGCAGCAAGCTGAGCCTTGCCCGACTGGTATGCCGCCGTGTTGCTTGCAAGCTTTGCTTCGCCCGCCGCGTACTGTGCCTTTGCTGCTTCAAGTGTTGCTACACCCTTGTCATATTCTTCCTGACCAGCTTTGATTTTCTCTAAGCCTGCTTCGTAGTCAGCGCGTTTTGACTCAAGTGTTGCCTCACCCTCTTCAAGGATCTTGATTTGTTCGAGTTTTTCTGCTTTCTCATTCTCCTTTAAGGTCTTTGTGTCGTTGACGTCGAGAATACCCAACACTCCCGCCACCATAGCATACACACATACGAGTATCATGAGTATGCTGCAAACTTTAAGCATTTTCTGCCCCTTCATTTCTAATCCTCCCAAAAAAATTTTTACTGCCGGGTAATGCTTGCTTCACTTCGTTAACTCCATAACCAATTCTGTATAAGTATATATGAATCATATTCAAAGCGCAAGTAATTAATAGCAAGTTTTTTATAGGAATTATAAAAATTGACTTTTTCGACAAAGTTCACTTGAAAAGTTGCGCAAATCATCATATAGGTTATTTCTTTGGACATAATCCCGATATTTAAATGCATCTAAGCCATCAAATTTGACCTAAAGAAGCTGCTCAAAGCGAAAAAAGAAATTTTTCTTTCAAAAGCTATATCCCTATAGGTAAATTTTGTGATATAATGACTGCAAACAGTCATTATATCCGGTTAAGCAAACATATCATAACGCCGCTTTGCGACTATGATATAAGACTGGCATCCGCAAGGTGCAAATCAACAGAATCACATGGAGGAATCAGTATGGCGATCTGTCAAAAATGCGGAGCAGCGCTCGAAAACACCGCAAAGTTCTGTCATATCTGCGGTGCTCCCGTTTCAAGTGACGAGCAGCAGGTCTCTGAAAAACACTTATCTGACTATAATTCCGAGCAGCCTCGGCAGCCGTCCTGTTCGATGGAACCCGATGTGCCGCCCCCTTTCCCCATCGAACCGCAAAATCAGCACTGTCATCAAAATCATCAGTATTACGCTTATGCCAATCTTGCTAAACGAAACATGGGATATCCTCTGCCCTTCTCAAGCGGTGCTGAAAACGCCAAAATAACCTTTTATCCTACTATTAAGGATATATTCTCGAAATCCTTCGCATTTATCATAAAAAAACCTATTCTCCTCTGGGGGCTCTCCCTCCTTTACATTCTTCTTAGTCTGCTCGCGATAGTCCTTGCTGTCCTGCCTATTATCTCAATACCTATAATCCTTGTTCTCAGCGTTGGAATGACATCCGTTTTTCTGGAAAGCTACCGCGGCAATGAGATAAGTTCCAATCAGCTTTTTGCAGGCTTTAAAAATTTCTTCCATTTCTGCGGCGGAATGGCGTGGATGCTTCTTTGGATTTTTATCTGGGGGCTTATTCCCGCAGCAGGGATAGTCTTTGCGGTTATAAAGGCATATTCTTACCGCTTTGTCCCCTACATTCTCTTGGCTCAGCCTGATATATCACCTTTTGATGCCCTGCGTGAGTCCATGAAGCAGACAAAGGGTTACTGCGGAAGAATGTTCTGCGCAGATATAATAATCGTCGCCTGCATTGCCGGTGCTCTTTTATTTTTTTACCTGTTCAGCTACATACCGCTTATGGGAATCATTTTCAAAACGATTTATTTCCTGCTTGCAGCGGCCGCTCTCCTCCTTTCTCCGCTCGTATTCGGTGTCGTTCAGGCAGTGTTTTATGATGAAATCTCCAAAATAAACGCCGAAAACGATGAACAAGTCAAATAATGCATCCCCGTCTGACGTATTTTATTGATCAGATGGGGATAATTGCAATATATAAGTCTATTTGTATACAAATGTTGATTTGGCAAAATTTCCGTTATATAATTCTTCTATAAGAAATGGGATGTGATGCAAAATGGAAAATATCAGATATGATGAAAAAAACAAACAGCTCTATATCATTGATCAGTCACTCCTTCCTAATGAGGAGAAAGAAGTCCTTCTAAACACTGCGGAAGAAATGTATGATGCTATCAAAGCGTTAAAGGTCCGCGGAGCTCCCGCTATAGGAATATGCGCCGCATACTGTTTGTATGTTCTCTCTCTAAATATAAAAACAGAAAACAGTGATGATTTTTATTCCGAGCTTAAAAAGAGGGCAGATTATCTCAATTCCTCACGTCCGACCGCCGTTAACCTCAGTTGGGCGCTGAACCGCATGGTCTCAGCTGCAAATAAAAATTCTTCGGAAACCGTTGAATATATCCGCAAAATCCTTTATGAGGAAGCTAAGGCAATCCACAGCGAGGATATAGAGATGTGCCTTAGAATATCCGAATTTGGACTGACTCTTGTCAAAGACGGCGATGGGATTCTGACGCACTGCAACGCCGGTCCCCTTGCAACTTCCCGCTACGGCACTGCCTTGGGACCTATTCTTCTGGGGACGGAACGGGGCATGAAATTCCATGTGTTCGCGGATGAGACAAGACCTCTTTTGCAGGGTGCAAGGCTCACCTCCTATGAGCTTTACAAGGCAGGCGTGGACGTGACCCTGATTTGCGACAACATGGCGAACACCGTTATGCGGAACGGCTGGGTGCAGGCTGTTTTCGTAGGCTGTGACCGCGTAGCTGCAAACGGAGATACTGCCAATAAAATCGGGACCTGCGGAGTTGCCGTCCTCGCAAAGCATTACGGTATTCCCTTTTATATTCTCGGTCCCACCTCAACTATAGACCTTAACTGCAAAACGGGCGCGGATATTGAAATCGAAGAGCGTGACCCGGAGGAAATAAAAAAGAAATTTTATGCCAAGCCTATGGCTTTGGACGGAGTAAAGTGCTTCAATCCCGCTTTTGACGTTACGGATAACGAGCTTATCACAGGCATAGTTACACAAAAGGGAATATGCAGACCTCCCTACACCGAAAGCCTTGCAGCATTATTCAGAGAATAGGAGAAATATATATGATAGTACCATCAGCTTGCAACGAAGCCAACAAGGGCGATATCGCAAAGGTCGTCCTTATGCCCGGCGATCCCCTCCGCGCGAAATACGTTGCGGAAAATTATCTTGAAAATCCCGTCTGCTTCAACACTGTCCGCAACATGTTCGGTTACACCGGAACATACAAGGGCAAGAAGATATCGGTAATGGGCAGCGGAATGGGCATTCCCTCGATGGGACTTTACGCTTATGAGCTTTATAATTTCTTTGATGTCGACAGCATAATAAGAATCGGCAGCGCGGGCGGTATCTGCGACAGCGTTAAGCTCCGCGACGTGGTTATCGCAATGGGCGCATCTACCAACAGCGGATTTGCATCTCAGTATAATTTCCCGGGAACATTTGCGCCCATGGCAAGCTTTTCTCTCCTCAGAAATGCTGTTGACGCAGCCGAGCGGATAAAGGTAAATGCCGTTGTCGGACCTGTTTTCACAGCAGATCAATTCTATAACGCAGATGAAACCGCCGCCTCCAAGTACCGCGAAATGGGCATACTCGCACTGGAAATGGAAACAGCTGGTCTGTATATGACCGCGGCAAAAGCAGGAAAACAGGCTTTGAGTATCCTTACCATTTCTGACCTTGTATTTACGGGTGAAGGTCTTTCCGCAGCCGACAGGCAGAACAGCTTCACCGATATGATGGAAATTGCTCTTGAAACCGCTTGGAAATCAATCGATTAGCAGCAGATTGTTCTGTTAATTTAGGAGAATGATAATGTATAAACGTAAGGAAATTTTTTCCGTCCCTAATATTCTTGGATATTTTCGGATTCTGCTGATTCCTTTTTTCATGTACACATATATGACAGCCAATGATTCCAAGGATTACTATGTTGCTGCAATAATTGTCGGTGTGTCGTCTTTATCTGATTTCTTTGATGGTTTTATAGCACGTAAGTATAATATGGTCACAGAACTCGGTAAATTTGTCGACCCTCTGGCAGACAAATTGACTCAGGGCGCTTTGATAATATGTTTTATATTCAAATATCATTATATGCGCTACCTGCTGGCGCTCTATATCATCAAAGAGGGATTCATGGCCATTATGGGTCTTGTTATGCTCAGGCATAATGGAAAAAAGCTTGACGGAGCCAAATGGTTCGGCAAGGTGAGCACAGCTCTTGTATATATCGTTATGTTCATTCTGCTCCTCTTCCCGATGATGGATGAAAATATAGTTAATGCCTTGATTCTATTATGCGGAATTTCTATGGCTGCCACTTTGGTTCTTTATATCCCCGTTTTTGTTAAAATGTACAAGGAAGAATGATAGGTCAGTTTCTCCCATCAGTGTTCATTCCAAGTGCTCATGTCAAACGTTGTTTGTTTAAAATGACGTTTTCAACAATTAAAAAACCGCCTCTACTATTTAAACACTCAAATTTTTGATGCGGAAGCTCTTTTATGTTGACACTTCCGCTTTAAAGCGCTACAATTACCCCAATAAAGGCAATGACCGGGAACAAGTAGATTACAATTTTTCCTAAAGAGAGCTGCCGGATGGTGCGAGGCAGCAGGAATGTTTTGATCGAATACATCCTGCGAGCTGTGCGCCGAAAGCGGTTTTGCCGCAAGTAGACCGCAACGGGTACGCCCGTTACAGCGCTGGAGTATCGCGTTTTATGCGCCGTACTCGACGAGGCCGTTTTTGTGAAAAAGCGGCAAACTGAGGTGGTACCGCGGGTTTATCTATTCCCGTCCTCTGTAATTATATTACGGAGGGCGGTTTTTTTGTGCCCTCCAAGGAAAGGAACTTGGTCTTATGGCAATCAAACTCGTCATGCTCATTGTGTTCTTCAGCGTTATGGTAGGCGTCGGGCTTTACTGCCGCCGTCATGCAACGGATGTCAACGGATTTGTGCTCGGCGGACGAAACGTCGGTCCTTGGCTTACGGCCTTTGCGTATGGCACTTCCTATTTCTCAGCGGTGATTTTTGTCGGATATGCGGGACAATTCGGCTGGAAATTCGGCATTTCAGCCACGTGGATAGGAATTGGAAACGCAATTTTAGGCAGTCTCCTTGCTTGGGTGGTTTTGGGCAGAAGAACTCGGCTTATGACACAGCATTTTGACAGTGCAACGATGCCGGAATTTTTCGGTGCGCGATTTGACAGCAAAGCTGTTAAAGTTATTTCTTCGCTGATAGTATTTATTTTTCTTATCCCCTACACCGCTTCACTGTATAACGGCCTTTCCCGCCTTTTCGGCATGGCGTTTAACATCGATTACACTCTCTGTATCGTAATCATGGCGGTTCTTACCGGGGTATACGTAATCGCAGGCGGATACATGGCTACCGCAATCAACGATTTTATTCAGGGCATCATTATGATCGCGGGCATAATCGCTGTTGTTTTTGCCGTATTAAAAACCAACGGCGGCTTTCTCAGCTCTTTGGACGCTCTTTCACGTGTGACTGACGAAAGCGTATCTTCATCCCCGGGAGTATTTGCCTCTTTCTTCGGGCCGGACCCCCTAAATCTTCTTGGTGTTATAATATTGACTTCCTTCGGCACATGGGGGCTTCCCCAAATGGTACAGAAGTTTTACTCAATAAAGAGCGAAAACGATATAGGCAAGGGCGCAATTATCTCAACAATTTTTGCCATAATAATTGCCGGCGGCTGCTACTTCCTCGGCGGATTCGGCAGGCTCTTCACTACAAACGAGCTTGTAAATGCGCAAAGCTGTGATTCAATAATTCCCACAATGCTCTCCGGCTTCTCTCCGGCACTGATTGGCTTGATCGTAATTTTAGTTCTCTCTGCATCAATGTCAACTTTATCGGCTCTCGTTATGGCGTCCTCATCAACACTTACACTTGATTTCATAAAAACCGTTATTGCAAAGGATATGGATGAAAAACGACAGCTTCTTTGGATTCGCCTGCTGATAGTCGTTTTCATATTCATATCAGTAGTTATTGCGATAATCCAGTACAAAACTAAGGCCATGTTTATAGCTCAGCTCATGGGAATCTCATGGGGTGCGCTCGCAGGTTCATTCCTTGCCCCTTTCTTCTTCTCCCTATACTGGAAGAGGACGACCAAGGCGGCCGTATTTTCAAGTTTTGCTTTCGGTTCAGGAATAATGACACTCAATCTTTTTTTCCGAGAGTCATTCCCCGCTCTTCTCGCTTCACCTATTAACTGCGGTGCGCTTGCGATGCTTTCCGGATTCATCATCGTTCCGGTCGTTTCGCTGCTTACAAAAGCCCCTAATCAAAGGCTTGTCGAAGAGGCATTTGACTGTTATGACAAGAGAGTTGTTGTTTCGGCAAAGCGCTCTTTGAGCGATTAATCAAAAAAACTCCCCGAAATGTTCGGGGAGTTTTTTATAAATTGGTTCTCGCCTTATGTCTCCGAATCGACGAGACTCTTTGCGGTTTTTTTGGTTTTACTTCCGCGCTTGATAAATGAGAGTTTAGTTTCGCATATAAATACAGCGGCAAATATTAGGATAAATCCTGCAATAAGTTTAGCAGTCAAAACCTCGTCATAAAGGATCACAGAAAAGACCGCTCCGAAAACCGACTCCAATGTCATAATAACCGCAACTGTGGAGGGCGGCGTATATTTCTGTCCAAAGTTTTGGAGCATATAGCAGGCGGCTGTACACATTACGCACAAGTAAACAATACTCCAGATGTTGCCCGTTGAGATATCATTTGGAAAGGGAGCTGTCAGCAGCGCGAATATCCACGCAAGCAGCCCGGCAGTCGCGAACTCAATCATAGTCAGCAGCGCAACACTGCGTCCGTTTATGTACTTAGTCGTCATAACAATGTGCAGGGCATAAAAAAATCCGCAGCAGAGCGTTAAAAAGTCTCCAAGTTCAATAGAATAGTCGTTTTTTAAAGATACAAAACCAACTCCGATCAAGCAGATCATAGCCGCCGATATATTGTAGATATCAGGCCGTTTTTTCGTCATTATCCAATATATAAACGGAACTATCACACAGTATGTAGTGGTTAAAAAGGCGTTTTTGCTCGGAGTCGTATAATATAGACCATAAGTCTGAAGCGTGTATGCAACAAAGAGCATCGCGCCCAAGATCACTCCGCCTAAAATATAGTCCTTATCTATTTTTTTAAGGTCTTTCAGTGCAAAGAGCAAAATCAAAATCGCTGCCCCGCTGAATCGAAATGCCAATATATAAAGCGTGGGAACAGCATCCAAAGTGTTTTTTAGAACGACAAATGATGTTCCCCATATCAATGTAGTGGCAAGCATTGCAGCGCGACCCAAGAAAGCATTTTTTTTATCAGTATTTTTTGCCATTATCTATTTACATTTCCTTCCCTGTTTATGCGTTTATACAGCAAAATAAATTCTGCTGTATAAAATACTATTTCTTTGTCATATTTTGGGCAGCAGCACGAAGCATAAGCCTTTTTATGCCGCTTTCAAACTGTATTTCAATTAGAAAATCTCCGCCCATCGGTGTCATCTTCGTTATCACGCCGTTGCCAAAGGCAGTGTGTACCACACTGTCTCCCACGCGGTAATCCACAGATGTTTTGCGCTCCTGCTTGGGAATAATCATTTTCTTCGGCTGCTCCGAAAAAGCGGAGCCATAGCTTCCCGTTGAGGTGCTCCGGCTTTCTGTCCTGACATCGTAGCTGGATCTGGATTCACCTGAGGGATAAGCCCTCATATCCGTTCTCACGCCGAAGCAGTCATTTCTTGGCGATTCTTTTCGCTCAATAAATTCCTCCGGTATTTCTTCTAAGAAGCGCGAGGGATTGTTTGCACTTGTACGGCCGAAAATCATGCGCTGCCTTGCGCAGCTTAGCGTAAGGCTCTTTCTCGCCCTTGTTATTCCGACGTAGCAAAGCCTTCGCTCCTCTTCCATTTCTTCCGGTTCACCTATGCTGCGTATACCGGGAAAGAGCCCTTCCTCAACACCGACAATAAATACATTATCAAACTCAAGACCCTTTGCCGAGTGCATGGTCATAAGCACAACACAGTCATTTTCGGTGTCAAAGTTATCGATATCAGTATACAGCGCGACCTCGTCCAGAAATCCTGCAAGGTGTGTGTCCCCTGTTTCCTTGATATAGCTGATTATGTTTGTTTTCAGCTCGTTGACGTTCTCGATGCGCGCATTATTCTCATCACTGGGCTTTTGCTCAAGCGCGCGGATGTAGCCGGTTTTTTCGATAACTATATCAAAGAGCTCGTCAAGCGGAGTGTTCTCCTCAAGCGCTCGAAATTCCTCCATCATAATCGCAAATTCCCTAAGCCTTACAGAGGATCTGCTTAACTCCTGATATTCGTCCGCATGCTTTATGACTTCAAATAAGCATCTTCCCTCAGACGCTGCAATTGCCTGAGCGGTTTCAATGGTCTTATCGCCTATACCTCTCGGCGGATTGTTTATTATCCTAAGAAGGCGCAAATCGTCCTGAGGTATGAGGATAACACAGAGATACGCCATCATGTCCTTTATTTCCGCCCTGTCAAAAAAGCGTGTCCCGCCGATGATGCGGTAAGGAATCCCGTTTCTTTTGAAAGCGTATTCAAGCTTATTCGTCTGGGCGTTCATACGGTACAGAACGGCGTTTTCGCGCCAGTTTATTCCTGAAGCAAAGCCCCCCAAAATGCGTGAGGCGACATACTGAGCCTCGTCGTTTTCGTTCTGCGCAATGTATAAAGTGAGCTTTTCGCCCATATCCTTATCCGTCCAGAGTTCCTTGCCTTTTCGCGCCTGATTGTTACGTATAACTGCGTTTGCAGCTCCCAGAATGTTTCCGGTTGAGCGGTAGTTCTGCTCAAGGCGAATCACCCTTGCGTTTTTAAACTGATTTTCAAAACTCAATATGTTCTCTATAGTCGCTCCGCGGAATTTGTATATGCTCTGATCGTCGTCTCCGACAACGCAGATATTATTTGTCCCTCCGGCAAGAGCGGCGGCAAGACGATATTGCAAGTTATTAGTGTCCTGATACTCGTCGATTAAAACGTATTTGAACTTTTTACGATAAAATTCACGGGCGTCCGCATTTCCCTCAAGCAGTATTACAGTATTGTATATAAGGTCGTCAAAATCCATCGCATTAGCATCTTTAAGGCGCTTGTCATACGCTGCATAAGCTTCTCCTATGCGCTGACGGCGCACATCGTTCATAGCTTTCGCCTGAGCCAGAAACTGCTCTGGAGTCTGCATTTCATCCTTTGCTCTGCTGATGTAATTCAAGACCGTTCTTGGCGGAAAGGCTTTTTCGTCAAGATCCATATCCTTTAAGATATGCTTCATGACGGACTGGCTGTCGCTTGTATCATAAATAGTAAAATTGCTGCCGTATCCAAGCCTGTCGGCATAGCTGCGCAGAATGCGCACACATGCTGAGTGGAAAGTCTGAGCCCAGATATCTTGAGCCTGTGCGCCCAGCATACGCTCAAGCCGCGTTTTCAGTTCCTCCGCCGCCTTGTTTGTAAAGGTTATGGCAATTACCCGCCACGGCTCACAAGGTTCGAGCGCTGAGAGCCTTTTTGCCTTTTCCATATCGGGATAGTTCTTGTCCTCTGCCGCTTTCTCAAGAATCTCAAGCTCGGCTTCCCCAATGTTTTCGGGTATTTCATCGCTGTCGCTTGCCTTGCCGTAACGAAGCAGGTTAGCTATCCGATTTATAAGCACGGTCGTCTTTCCGCTGCCCGCACCTGCCAAAAGCAGAAGGGGTCCCTCCGTTGCCATAACGGCTTTTCTCTGCATATCGTTAAGGCGGGAAAAATCACGTTCTATTATGGTTTTCCTCGCCTTTAAAAATCTGTTTTTGAATTCCTTTTCAGTCATTGTCTCACCTGTTCGACATTTTTTTGCATACCACGCCATTATACCTCAGTGCATCACGATACACAAGCTGAATTTAATTCCGGATTCCAAGACTCCGGTAAAATTAGTTAATTAAAAATCATAGGTATTGTTTTATTGCAAAACTTGCGATAATGCTTTAAAATAAAATATGCGGTAATGGTCCAACCACGCACCCCAACAGACAATAAACAACCAAAGAGGTGGAAAATTTGCGAAGAAGAATTTACGAAATAATCGATGAAGCTTTAGAAACTGATTTATGGAGCAAGCTATATGATGTCTTTATGATAATAATCATAATCGCCAACCTTGTTCCGCTTGCTTCCAAAGACTATAACAGAACTTTCGAATTAATTGACCATATTACCGTTTCGATATTTATAATTGATTATGTGCTTCGTTTAATAACCGCGGATTTCAAATTCGGAAAAAAAGGTGCGGCATCTTTTTTCCTTTATCCGTTTACGCCTATGGCGATTATCGATCTGCTTGCCATCCTGCCTACAATATCGCCTTTAAGCAATACCTTTAAATTGCTCAAATTGCTGAAGCTGCTGAAGTTTGCAAGAGTAATAAAGGCTCTCAACTTTTTGCAGCACTCAAAATACGTCAGGTTGATCGAAAACGTATTTAAGAAACAAAGACAGGCCTTGGCATGCGTCATCACACTTGCGGTTTTATACATATTGGCTTCTGCTCTTATTATGTTTAATGTCGAGCCGGACTCCTTTGAAACATTTTTTGATGCGGCATTCTGCGCAACAATGGCACTTACGGCACTCGGCTACAGCAACATTTACTTAGTTACGACTATCGGCAAAACCGTTATCATGATTTCGTCAATATTGGGAATCGTCGTTGTGGCATTGCCGGCGGCAATACTTACAGCCGGATATATCAACGAACTTAAAGAAGCCGAATTGGAAACAGAAGAGAAAATGTTATCGGGAAAGCTTTAAAGCTTTCCCGATTTTACTTATATGTCAATTCCGCTTAGGAGAGCATTTCTTTAAGACGTTCTACAGCCCGTTTTTCAAGCCTTGAAACCTGAACCTGCGAAACGCCCATAACTCTCGCGGTGTTCTCCTGAGTTAGGCTATGGTAAAACCTCAATGCGATAACATCCTTTTCCCTTTGCGGCAAACGGCTGATAGTTTCACGAAGGGCTACCCTCTCAACAAGTCTTTCCTCCTGCCCGAAGTCTCCCAGCACCTGCTCAAGAGTAAAGCCCTCTTCCCCCGTCTCCCTCTGCAGCGACTCTGTGGGTCCGACCGCCGTTTCCGTGCTCGCAATATCGGAAACGTCAAGCCCCGTCTGCTCTGAAATCTCAGAAAGTGTCGGCTCCCTTCCAAGTGTCTGCTCAAGGGACGAACGCGCGCTTTTAATCACTTGCGCCCGCTCTTTTACGCCCCTGCTAACCTTTACAGCTCCGTCATCACGCAGAAACCTGCGTATCTCACCGGAAATTTTTGGCACTGCATACGTTGAAAACTGCGTACCGTACGCCTCGTCATATCCTTGGATCGCTTTTAGAAAACCGACACAGCCCAGTTGGTACAGATCGTCGGCCTCCACTCCGCGTCCAAAAAACCGCCTTGCGATGCTCCAGATAAGCCCTGAGTTTTCTTCAATCAAACGCTCGGAAGCCTCTTTATCTCCGTTTTTTGCGGCTCTCAAAGCTTCAGTCATACTATCCGTCATATTTCTGATGTTTTGCGGATTATTTTCCGCGACATGAACACAGTTGTCCCCTTTCCCTCTGCGGAACGTACGCGAACCTTGTCCATAAAGCTTTCCATTATAGTAAAGCCCATGCCGCTGCGGTCATCGCCGCCTGTCGTATACATAGGCTCACGTGCTCTTTTTATATCCGGTATACCTACACCGTTGTCTTTAACCATAATTTCAATCGTTGTCTCATCCACTATTTTGGCACGTATCCAAATCGTGCCTATAACCCCCGGGTAAGCGTGAACTATGCAGTTAGTGACCGCTTCGCTCACAGCAGTTTTGATATCCGAAAGCTCTTCAAGCGTTGGGTCAAGCCTTGCCGCAAAACAGGCAACGGTCGCCCTTGCAAAACTCTCATTAACGCTTCTGCTTGGAAACTCCAATTTTATGTAGTCTGTATGCGCCATGACATTCATCCTTTCATCTGGCTTTTGTAAATACTTTTATAACTCTGTCGATGCCTGAGGCGTCAAGAACGCGCAGAGGCTGTCCCGCGGGATTTTCCACCCACGCTTTCCCGCACATATCGTTCATCCGCTTATTTACGCGGAGTATTACGGCAATTCCGGAACTGTCCATGAAGTTGAGTCCCGACAAATCCATAATGCAATCATGCGGCAAATATTCATCGATCAGGCTTTCAATCGTTTTCATCGAGCTTTTCGCATCGTGATGGTCAAGTTCACCCACGAAGCTAAGCCTTAATACTCCGTTGTTTTCCTGAGAATATACTTTCATCTCTATGCCTCCGCCTTTTATTTGCATAATAATAGCGCTGTGAGAGTTTACCCACAGCGCTATTTTAAAATATACCTGTTCAATTGTTTGTCGAATGTCGGCTGTATACTGAAATTTAACTTAACTTTTTAAGGCTCTCTGTCAAATTGTCAATAAGAGCTTTTGCCTTGTTGGCGCGTTCCTTCTCGGTTTCTATGACCTTTTCGGGAGCTTTGGCAAGAAATTTCTCGTTAGAGAGCTTCGCCATCTGACCTTCATATTCCTTTTTTGCCTTTTCAAGCTCTTTTTCGATTCGCTCGCGTTCCTTGGCGATATCTACAAGATCTGCCATGGGCATAAAAATCTTTGCTTCTCCGGTTACTACAGATACCATGCCCTCAACATCGGCAGGAACCTTATCCGTAACGGTGACTTCTCCCGCATATGCAAGCTTTAACAAGAAAGCCCTGCCGTTTTCAAATATCTCACCCTTATCGGACGCGATGATGAGGTGTGCCTTGCGTGAGGGCGGAACATTCATCTCGGCGCGGCGCGAACGAACCGCCTTGATAGCATCCATAAGAGTTTCAAAATCATGCTCATCCTTCGGGAAGCTGAGCCTCTCATCAAACTCGGGATAGTTTTGCAGCATCAGCATATCGCCGTCATGCGGGATAGCCTGCCAGATTTCCTCGGTAATAAAAGGCATAAACGGATGCAGAAGCTTCAATATTTCCGTAAGAACATAGAGCAGAACTTTCTGCGCGTTTATTTTGCTCTCCTCGTCATCTCCGTTCAGACGCGGTTTGGTAAGTTCAATGTACCAGTCGCAGTAGCTGTCCCAGATGAAATCGCTGACTTTCTGTGCGGCGACACCAAGCT
Organism: Clostridiales bacterium; assembly: GCA_012719035.1. GTDB lineage: Bacteria > Bacillota > Clostridia > Oscillospirales > Oscillospiraceae > UBA2658. The sequence goes on from JAAYBD010000037.1 coordinate 41,486, forward strand.
CAAAGCTGTCCATATTTTCCGTAACTTCGGAAATCACACTGTTCAGCTTTGACAAAATCCATTTGTCCTCGGTTTCAAGCTTTTCGGGAAGCTCACATTTTTCGATGCTGAGATTCATCATAACGAAGCGGCTTGCATTCCATATCTTGTTTGCGAAATTGCGCATTGCTTCACAGCGCTCTGTATAAAAGCGCATATCGTTACCGGGACTGTTGCCCGTCACAAGGTTAAAGCGCAGAGCATCGCAGCCAAACTTATCGATCATTTCGAGCGGATCTATGCCGTTCCCGAGAGATTTGCTCATCTTGCGGCCCTTATCGTCGCGGATAAGACCATGGATAAAGACTGTGTGGAAAGGCGGCTTCTTCGTATGCTCACAGCCCGAAAAAATCATACGTGCAACCCAGAAAAAGATAATATCATATGCCGTTACCAAAACATCGGTAGGATAGAAGAAGTCCAAATCCGCAGTGTCTTCGGGCCAGCCGAGCGTGCTGAACGGCCATAAGGCGGAGCTGAACCATGTGTCCAGAACATCCTCATCTCGGGATATATTCTTGCTGTGGCACTTTTCGCACTCTCTTGCATCCTCCCGCGAAACGGTGATGTGTCCGCAGTCAGCACAATACCAAGCAGGTATCTGATGTCCCCACCAGAGCTGGCGTGAAATGCACCAGTCATGGACATTTTCCATCCAATTTGTATATATTTTGCTGAAGCGTTCGGGAACGAACTTTGTCTCCCCGTCCTCGACAACGCGGATCGCTTCCTCTGCAAGAGGTTTCATTTTAACGAACCACTGTGCCGATATTATAGGTTCAACATCCGTTGAGCAGCGGTAACAGGTTCCGACATTGTGCTGATGCTCCTCGATCTTTTCTAAAAGCCCGAGAGCCTCGAGGTCGGCAACAACGGCTTTTCTCGCCTCATAGCGGTCAAGCCCCTGATATTTCCCGCCAAGCTCGTTGACTCTTCCATTGTCATCCAAAACACGTATGACCTCAAGGTTGTGGCGCAGCCCGACTTCAAAGTCGTTGGGGTCATGCGCGGGAGTCATTTTAACACAACCCGTACCGAATTCCATGTCGCAGTATTCGTCCGCAACTATAGGAATTTCCCTGTTCATAAGCGGGAGTGTACAGGTCTTTCCGATAATGTCTTTATAGCGTTCGTCATTCGGATTCACCGCAACGCCGGTGTCGCCCAGCATGGTTTCGGGACGCGTGGTCGCAACAACCACGTAGCCGCTGCCGTCGGTCAAGGGATAGCGCAGATGCCAGAGGTGTCCGGGCTTGTCTTTATACTCTACCTCGGCATCGGAAAGGGCTGTGGTACACTGGGGGCACCAACTGATGATACGGCTTCCCTTATAAATCAAGTCTTTTTCATAGAGCGATACAAAAACCTCGCGAACAGCCTTTGAGCATCCCTCATCCATTGTAAATCTTGCTCTTTCCCAGTCGCACGAAGCCCCGAGTTTTTTTTGCTGTTCAACAATACGGTCGCCGTATTTGTTTTTCCAGTCCCATACTCGCTCAAGGAATTTTTCGCGCCCAAGGTCATAGCGGGTCAGTCCCTCGGCACGAAGGGCTTCTTCAACCTTTATCTGCGTTGCTATTCCCGCATGGTCGGTTCCGGGAACCCACAATGCGGCAAAGCCTTTCATGCGTTTATAGCGGATAAGGATATCCTGCAATGCGGCGTCCATCGCGTGTCCCATGTGCAGCTGACCTGTAACATTCGGCGGCGGCATGACTATTGTAAACGGCTTCTTTTCGGGATCGCGTATACCTCTGAAAGCTCCGCCTTTTTCCCACATTTCATAAATCCGTTTTTCAACCTCTTTTGGCTCATAAACCTTTGAAAGCTCTCTTTCCATAATTCTCCTCACTCCATTACTCAAATTGAATCGCAAGCAAACAGCCGAACCGATAAAAAATCGAAACGCCCCGAGCAGAAGCTCAGGGCGAAATTAAACGCGGTACCACCTGAATTCGCCGAAAAGCGGCGCACTCTTTCACCCTTAACGCGGGCAAACGAACCGGGCTTTCCTCCGGTCGGCTCCGGGACGACCAACAATCAGCGCACACGAAAGCTCACACCAAACGCTTCCTCTCTTTGCTGTACGGGATGATTGTACTTTCCCTTCAAAGCCTTTAAACTATCGAATAATTATACGTTAGCATTTAAATTTTGTCAAGATATTCACATGCCGACAAAGCCGCCGTATTTCCCTGACCGACCGCCCTTGCTATCTGATAGGGTCTGCCAGTGCAGTCGCCCGCCGCAAAAACGCCGTTTATAGATGTTTTCATAGCGCTGTCAACGGCTACATGAGCATTTTCGAGCGCAAGTCCCGGCAGGAAGCTGCCGGGCGCTATCGTGCTGCGCAGAATAAACACCCCGTCAACGAAATATTCCGTACCATCGGCAACAATTGCGGTAACGCTCTCATCGCCTCTGATTTCATACTTCTTAGCTCTGGACTTATCAAAAAACTCGACCTCACAGCCAATAGAACGCAGAAACTCCGCTTCACTCCCGGCCTCTTCGTTCAAACCTATAACAGCAACCTTTTTCCCGCGGTATAACATTCCGTCGCAGGTGGCGCAGTATGAGACTCCCCTACCCAAAAAATTTTCCTCGCCGGGATAGGTCGTCTGCTGTGTTATACCCATAGTAAGGATAAGCGCTTTGCAGTCGAAATAATCTTTGCCGCAGGAAACGGAAAAGCTGTTTCCCATGGGAAGGGCGTTCAGCGCTCTGACGCCTATTATATCGATTCCGGCACCATCTATCTGTTCGCGGAATATTTTTAAAATCCCCTCGCCGCTCACATTCGGGCAGCCGGGATAGTTTTCGATAAGCTTCGATTTCCAAAGATTGCTCTGCTCGGGACTATTGGAGATAATTTTAACATTTTTGCCCCTGTTTTTAGCAGTAAGCGCTGCGGAAACGCCTGCCGGTCCCCCGCCGATTATGATAATATCCGTCATATCATTTTCCTCCTCAAAAGTGCAAAACCACTCAAATTCGCCGCAGAACTGATCAGATATGCATATTTTAACACATGAATATTGTAATTACTACAATTATCGTTTATAATATTTTGAAAGATTTTTAAATAATCCTGTTTTGGGGAATCAAGAGGGACATCAATATGGACGAAAACACAAGCAATTTTATACACGATTTTATAGATGAAGACATAGCGGAGGGCGGAGCTTACGCCGGGATGCAGGTTCACACCCGTTTCCCGCCGGAACCTAACGGATATCTGCATATCGGTCACGCCAAGGCTATATATATTGACTTCGGAACTGCGCAGAAATACGGCGGCGTATGCAATCTTCGCATGGACGACACCAATCCCTCAAAGGAGGATGTCGAATACGTAGATGCCATCAAAGAGGATATCCGCTGGCTGGGCTACGACTGGGGAGACAGGTTCTACTATGCATCCGATTACTTTGAGGATATGTATGGCTTTGCAGTTGAGCTTATAAAAAAAGGTCTTGCCTACGTATGCGAACTTACACCGGAGCAGACACGTGAAATGCGCGGCAGCGTCGGTGTTCCCGCACAATCGCCCTATAGGGACAGACCCATAGAGGAAAGCCTTGACCTTTTTGCCCGTATGCGCGCGGGCGAGTTTGAAAACGGCAAAATGACCCTTCGGGCAAAAATCGACCTCGCAAGCGGAAACTTCAATATGCGGGATCCTGTTATTTACCGTATAAACCACGCCTCACATCACAGGACGGGCGATAAATGGTGTATATATCCCATGTACGATTTCGCGCACCCGATAGAAGACGCTATGGAACACATCACGCACTCGCTGTGTTCCCTTGAATTTGAGGATCACCGCCCGCTCTACGACTGGGTCGTTGAAAATACTTCTGTCCCTTCAAAGCCTCGTCAGATAGAGTTTGCCCGCCTTGGCATAAACTACACAGTCATGTCAAAGCGCAAGCTAAGAAAGCTCGTTGAGGACGAATTTGTTTCCGGCTGGGACGATCCGCGCATGCCCACTCTCTGCGGTCTGCGCCGCCGCGGATACACACCGGAATCAATTCGTAACTTCTGCGAGCGCATTGGCGTATCCAAGACCGCTTCAACTGTCGAATTCGGATTTTTAGAGCATTGCCTGCGCGAGGATCTTAACGAAAAGGCAACTCGCGTAATGGCAGTTCTGGAACCAGTAAAGCTTACTATAACCAATTATCCTGAGGGCAAAACAGAAACCTTTACGGTCGAGAACAATCCCAACCGTCCCGAGGACGGCGAACGTGAGGTAAGTTTCTCACGTAATCTCTACATTGAGGCAGAGGACTTCATGGAGGTTCCTGCACCGAAATATTTCCGTCTTTTCCCGGGAAATGAAGTTCGCCTTAAAGGTGCGTATGTTGCAAAATGCACAGGATGTATCAAAGATGAAAGCGGCAGAGTGATAGAAGTTCTTGCGGAATATGACCCCGAAAGCAGCGGCGGCAATCCCAAGGACGGACGAAAAGTCAAGAGCACTATCCACTGGGTGGATGCCGGCACCGCAGTTGATGCGGAAGTACGCATATACGACAATCTCTTCTCCGACGCCGACCCCGATGGCGGCGATAAAGATTTTTTTGATTGTCTGAACCCCGATTCTCTTCAAGTTCTGAAGGGGTGCAAGCTTGAAATGAGCCTTAAAGACGCGGTCTTCCCTCATTCTTATCAGTTTATGCGCAAGGGTTAATTCTGTGCGGACAATCGCGATAGTTCGCCCGAGCATCTCGTTTTTAACCGCTCAGTCGCTCTCAAGGACAGCTTTAAAAAGTAAAAAGAGCTTCTTAAAATAGGACACAGGTTTATCACCTGTGTCCTATTTTGCTTAGGTCTAATGAAAAATCTTCTCAGAAAACGCATTGTATCCATCCATGCATCCGGTTCCGGATAAATTCCGCGTGCTTCACTTTCAAACCTACGCAGCACGGCATATTTCGCAGGAACAGTTAAGATTCTTTATCCGGCAGATATAGGAACAAATAATCGGCTATACCAATTGCTATTATCATTGCTTATGCGAAGCCCATTCAGATGATTTTTTAATGGGCAGAAATGAAAAAAGTTATGAAATAGTCAGAGGATTTAAAATGCTCATCGCCTATTACTTCAAAGCAGCAAACAGAAAGCCCGGAAACCATTGATAATCAACGACTTCCGGGCTTTCTGTTTGAGTAAATTGGTAGTTATAGATGTGAGTCTGTTTTGTGATGGGGATTTGAACTAACACTACACATAATGCTCATAATAATCAGCTTGTGATCAATCGTTAATTATTTTTCTTTTTATATAAAATATGGAACATAAAATATATTGGTATAGTTAAAAGCAGAATAAGATAAAAATCACGAGTTGCCGCGTACGAAGTAGCATTAAATCCAGTAATCGCAATGTGGCTTACAATATAAGAGATAGGCATTAATAATATTGCTGACCTGCCCCCAAAGTTCGACCAGGTGAAATGTTAGTAACCACCAGCCAGCTTTGCTGCATACTCCTCTGGGGTAAGGTTGCCGAGCGACGAATGGGGACGCAGATGATTGTACTCCATCCGCC
>JAAYBD010000003.1 GCA_012719035.1 Clostridiales bacterium
AAAATATCAAGCAAAATAGGATACAGAGGAATTGTTAAAAAAGCGATGATATTTATTTTAGTCGGGCTTGGAAATGTTATAGATAATTACATTATAGGATCGGGCAGTTCGATAAGGACCATTTAGGTTTTTAATTATTTCGCAGATTTCAATATATTGTGGGTAAAACTCATCCCAGCGTTTTTGAATATCTTCTGCCTTGCTATTGTTGCGCCCTGATTCCTTTAGCTTCTTGATATACATCTCAACAGTATTTTTATAATAATGCATACATTCTAAACGAGTAAAATCAGTGTGAATTGAATCTATCTTTTTTTGAATAGTGCTTTCCGAACAAGGAAAGGAATGGGTTGAAAAGAAACTCAAAGGAATTTCTAATTGTTCGCTAATTTTACGTAGACTTGGAAACTGGTCAAACAAAGATAGGAGGGCGTTTGCCTCCGCACTGAAAATTGCTTTTTCTTGTTTTTCATAATCTTTTTTCATAAGCATCCTCCAACAAATATCATAAATAGCAAACCCATAAAAGAGTTGATTTTTACTATTCAAAAACAGCATAGCATATTCACAAGCAGAAACCTATTCATTTTATTTTGTGGAATTTGCTGAGGAATTAATGAAATGCAGGCGAAGGCATATATGATATATGCTTCGAGTGTAGTAACAGTGCGCATAAAAAACTTTGAAACAATGTTGTAATGGAGGTGACACAACTGATGTTAGGCGCGCTGGACACTAACACTTGAAAGGAGGTAATTGTATGGATAGTTACCTAAATACATCAACGGAACAGTTAACTCATGGGGCAAAAGAGGCTCCAATTATTGCCGCTCGTGACCGTTTTCAATTTGTGGATGGTCGAAAAACGGAGAAACGAGAGGGCAGCGCTTATACGATTTTACTGCCGGACGGCAAAAGTCTTGCGGTCAAGGTGGAAGACAGCGCGCTTGCCGTTACGCAAGAGAGCATCAACGCTGCGTATGTGGCAGGACGTTTCATAATGGCAGATTTTGTAGAGCTGCAAATCCGTCCATATGTCGACAAAACCGGAAAGCAGCAATTTTCAGCCCGGGCAAAAGAAATTCTCATTTCTCATAAAGATACGAAGGCGGGGGTGATTTAATTGCTCAAATGGTTTTTAGAAAAATTTGACCAGTATCGCGGCTGGAAGCGATTTCTCTTTATATTGGGTGTGACACTCGGCGTTTTAACTGGCATAGCATTTTTCGGGATATTTTTTGATTTACTTTTTCGATTTATTTCGGTAAAGTTCGATGTAATTTTTTGGGGGATTATCGTAGTCGTTTGCATCAAAGCCTGGCTCGACAAGCGCAAGTCAACAAGAGAACCGGAGCCGGCAGTTTCGACAGCGCCTGATACCTCCACGCTCGAAAATGATTACAGCGTAATCCGAAGCTGTCTGTTTGATATTCTTCCCGGTGTTTGCGACCCGTTAAACATTGTTAAGCCTGTTCGGCTTGAGGACTTGAATTCGCCAAGCCCCCATATCCAGCGTGGCAACTGTGTTCTGTATGAATTTCTCGTTCTGAAAAAAGGCGCTGTCGATACGGCGGTTTGTAAAAGTGTCATACAAACGAAAGTTACGCAGTATTTACAAGCGGGTCTTTTCAGCGGCGTGACGCAGGCAGTTTTTATTAGCAAGGCCGGGCGCAGTTACCCTATTTTGTGCATAGACAGCGTCAAAGATGTTGGCGGACATGTCAGCATTTTGGCAACGTTTTGCAATGAGCAGTACGCGACACAGCTTCGCAACATGGCGCAGATGGCACAGGAGACAGCGAAGCCTATTCATCGCAGTTATGCCGACAGAGACTTTTAATGGGGATACCGTTTCTGTTGGATGACAGACTCGCGGCTATGGGCATCAGAAAAGAAATTTTTTGGTGCCCGGACACCGCCCCTCACGCGCTAATTGTGGGCGCTACAGGCAGCGGAAAGAGCTATTGCTGTCAACTGCTGCTGGGGAAGATATCCATCTATGAACCAACAGCAAAAATAACCGTGCTCGATTATAAAGGTGACCGTGATATGAATTACCTATCCGGCTGCGAACGGTTTAAGCGCTATTCAGAATGCTGCGAAGGCTTGGAGCAATTTTATCAGGCTTTTTTGGCTCGACAAAGCGGAGAAGACACTAGCCGCGCACCATTGTTTTTATACTTTGACGAATTTTCATCCTACTTCAATAACATCGAGGACAAAAAAATATTGGAACAGGAAAAGAGAAAATTTGCAACGATTTTATTTCTGGGGCGCTCATTCAGAGTTTTTCTAATCTGCTCATGTCAAAGAGCCGATGCAGCGTATTTTAGCAACGGCGCACGAGACAATTTCAACTTGGTTATAGGGCTTTCCAATATGAGTTCGGAAGCTCAGACCATGCTGTTCCACGAATATAAATCTGAGCTAAAGCCAGACCGTGGACGTGGGACAGGCTATATGCTTACAAACGGCTGCAATCTACAAGCCGTACGTGTTCCTTCTGTAAATAATATTGAAAAACTACACACGGCAATTAAACAGGCTGTAACAAGATAACAGCCATGCTCTCGCCGCGACCGCGCCGTTCGAAGAAAAAGGCGCGGTTTCGGTGAGGGCAGGAGCGCGTTAGCGCGATAAGGTTGCCGGGTAAGTATTACCTAGGCAACCTTTGTAGCTTGTGGCAAAACACATACAAATTTTATGAAGAAGGTGTATTTTATGTCAGACCCCAAAAGCCGTAAATGGCAGCTTACCTTAAACAACCCCGAAGAAAAGGGTTTAGATCATACAGCTATAAAAAACGAATTGTCCGAATTAAAATCAATAATCTACTACTGTATGGCAGATGAAATCGGACTTGAGCAAAAAACTCCGCATACGCATATTTTTATTGCTGCATCCTCACCAATACGGTTCTCATCCCTCAAAAGACGCTTTCCGGACGCACATATAGAACAGGCGCGGGGAACCAGTGAAGAAAATAAAGTTTATATTGAAAAATCTGGAAAATGGGCAGATGATTCGAAATCCGATACTTCTATCGAAGGGACATTTGAAGAATGGGGGGAGATGCCAATAGAGCGTCCCGGCTCAAGAACTGACCTAGATTTACTCTATCAACTAATTAAGGATGGCAAATCAAATTATGAAATTCTTGAGGAAAGCGCAAGTTTCATTTTACGATTAACAGATGTAGAAAGGGCTAGGCAGACCGTGCTTGTCCATAACTTCCGCTCAGATTTCCGGGAGCTTGATATAACCTATATCTGGGGAACTACAGGAGTTGGCAAAACAAGAAGTGTAATGGAATACTACGAATATGAAAATGTTTATCGCGTTACGAACTATTCACATCCATTCGACAATTATAGTGGTCAGGATGTTATGCTTTTTGATGAATACAGAGGTGACTTTAAAATTGGGGAGCTGCTTAATTACTTAGACGGATACCCCTGCGACTTACCTGCTCGCTATGCAAATAAGACGGCCTGCTTCACGAAGGTTTACATAATATCAAACATAGACCTTTCTTCTCAGTATCCACATATTCAGATTGACCAGCCTGAAACATGGAATTCCCTCATTCGGCGTATAAAAAAAGTAATCTATATAACAAGCGGCGGTCGATACGAGTACAGCGCAGAACAATATGCCGTCCCGACTGTGGAACCAGAGATTTCTTATTTTGTAGATATAGTGTCGGATGAGGAAACCCCATTTGACTCAAAGGGGGAGAAAATATAATGAATAGTAATATGCCGTGCATATTCACGCCATGCGAAACGGCGCTTATGCTCAGGTTAGGCAAAAATAAAGTGTATAGTCTACTTAAATCTGGCGATATCGAAGCTGTGCGAGTAGGCAGGAAGATTCTCGTCCCTCTTAGTGCAATAAACCGTTACATCAACAATCAGTTGTGCTATAATCGGAGCAACAGCAATAGTCTGAATTTATCTGTCATTCAGAAGGAGTAAAAAATGACAGGCAGACTACAAGAGAAGAATGGTAACTGGTACCTGATTCTTAATACCTATGATAGCACAGGCAAGCGCAAGCTCAAGTGGATTTCAACAGGGCTTCCCGTTAAGGGCAATAAGAAACGCGCTGAGAAGCTTCTACAGGACGCTATACGCGAACACGACCAGCAAGAGGGACTAGCTACGAGTGATATTACCTTTGCCGATTATATTCGTGTTTGGTTGCAATATGTGCAGCGCAAGGTGGACAGCGTAACATACCAAGGTTACCTCGCATTGGCAAACGTGCATTTGCTTCCCTATTTTGATGGTAAGGGAAATAAATTACAAGAGCTTACCCGAGAGCAAATTCAAGCCTATATTGACGAAAAAGCGCATAATGGGCGTTGCGATGGGAAAGGCGGACTGAGTTACTCAAGCATGAAATTACACAAGAATATCATCAACCAGACTTGTAATCTTGCTGTACAGAAGAAGCTGCTATTTAAAAGCCCTTGTGAATTCATTTTATTGCCGCAGGCAAAAAAACTCGAGTACAGTTTTTACACATCAGAACAAATGCAGCAGTTATTTGAAGTGACAAAAAATGACCCTATGCATAATCTGATTAGGATAACAGCACTTTATGGTTTGCGGCGCAGTGAGGTCTTGGGAATCAAGTGGAATAGCATAAACTTTGATTCTGATATGCTCACAATTAAGCACACCGTTTGTAAGGTGACAACTGTTGTTGAAAAGGACAAGACCAAAAATGCGTCCAGCCATCGCAGTTTTCCGTTACTGCCGGAAGCAAAGGCAGTTTTCGAGAGAATTAAGGTAGAGCAGGAGCAAAACGCACAAGTCTTTGGGCAAGATTATCATAAGAGTGATTATGTGTTTACATGGAATGACGGCAGACCATTTTCACCGGACTATGTCAGCCAGCATTTTGCTCATCTGCTCAAGAAGCACGAGCTTCCGCATATCCGCTTTCACGAGTTACGGCACAGTTGTGCAAGCATTTTAATCTCTATGGGTTTTACACTCAAAGATATCCAAGAGTGGCTAGGTCATTCGGATATTAAGATGACGGCAAATATCTATTCTCATCTCGATGTGGAACGCAAGAAAAGCATGGCTGAACGACTGTCTGAAAAGCTCGCGTGATAGATGATAGAAAAGTGATAGAAAAATGGGCTGGGTGAACGCAAAGTGACAAATAGAAAAAGCCCTGTAACCGTTACAGTTACAGGACTTCTTCTGGTCCGAGTGCAGAGATTCGAACTCTGGGCCTCTTGAACCCCATTCAAGCGCGCTACCAATCTGCGCTACACCCGGATATATTAACTTTTTCATCAAAGCGCTTGATTATGATACCACATGTTAATTCTAAATGCAAGATGTTTTTTGAAAAAAGGAGAAAAAATGCATCTGTAAACGACAAAAATATGTTTTTTCCGACAGGAGGCATCCCCCGATAATAGGGAGGATGCCTTTATTCTTGTACAGATAAATAAATTTTTATGTGAGGGTTACGCCCCAAATGAGCTGACTTCTTGTTCCAACAACGATGGTGTTGTTATAGACCGCCGGGGAGGCCTCAACGTTACCGCCGACCTGCAGGGAGTCCAGAACATCTCCGGTCAGACCATCGAACAGATACATATACCCGCCCGCTGTGCAGAAGACGAGGTACCCGTTGCCGTCCTTGTCATATACAGTTACCGGACTGCTCCAGCTGTAAACCTGCGTTTCTTTTTCCCAGACGACTTCACCGGTTTGTTTATTCAATGCAACAAGTTTTCCTGTAGTTCTGCCCGGGGTTCTCGCAACGGGAACATAAATAAGATCGGCAAGCTTGTTTTTTCCGATTGCGAGAGTTCCTTGAGTTCCGCCGGAAACTCCGTCCTCAGTATAGCAGGTGTAGTCTTTCTGCCACACGATTTCACCCGTAAGCGCATCGATTTTCCAAATTGGTATGGTAGCCGTTTCGTTTACGGGCGCACGCCATCCGCCATGGAAGGAAGTGCTTGTGTAGACGTAAGGATGACCATTCTCAATCTCCAAAACCGGAGTGCAGTTTGTATCGTCAAGGACATTTTGCACCCATTCAAGCTGAAGCGTGTTGAGATTGAGGCACATCAGATTTCCGCCGTTGTCAGACATAATGATGTGACCGCGCCAGATAATAGCGCTGTCCTCCATGCCCAGCCAATACGTATCACGAGTTGTACGCTTGCCGTTATATCTCCATTTAACAATCTCTGAGGGATTAATGGAAAGTGTACCTGCTGCAGGGTCATAATTGGTATTGAGCCTCATTATATAGAGAATGCCGTTTTCGCCGGGATAGATAAGCCTGTCGGTTTCCGCATCGACCAGTGCGCTGCCATCGAAGAAAGAAAGTGTCCCGCGCAGTGAAAAGCTGTCCGTTGCGCCGAATTCGTACATAACCGAGCAATCAAGCAGATTGATAATAAAGGCTCTGGAAATGCCTTTGCTGCTGTTATAGCCGGCTCCAAGATAAAGGATCGGATATCCTCTCGGATCAAGAGCACCGGCACCCTTGAAAGTAAAGCCAAGATATAGGTTGTCGCGCGTCTTTTTACCTGTCAAAAGGTCAAGAAAATACACGTTTCCATCCATCGTGGCATAAATGACTTCTGTCAAGGTTTCGGAATTTTTTGCCCAGTCATACATATTCATGTGCGACCTGACGTCTTTGGGCCATGTCATCATGAGAGGCTGTCCGACCCAGCCGCTTCCGGTCCATACGCTGCCGTTAGGTGCCTGCAGGGAAGTTGTAGGTACAGTCCAGTAGCTATCGGAAAACTGTTTTTCAGCAATGTCCGCTGTACCAAATGAGCCGCTGTCGCGGAAATTGTTACCGCGGAACGTCACTATGCCCTGGACGCTTGTGTAGTCTTGAGGAAGCCCGAAATCAATCGGATCACTGAAATTATAGCTGCTGACGCGCTGGCCGTCTACCATAATCCCAGTTTCTTTAATAAGCAATTCGGGTTTTGTACTGTCTGTGGCGGCAGGGTTGAAATCCAGAAGCTTCGATTCGTTATTATCGGGGGATGAGCTTTCCAACTCCGGTGTTTGCTCCGGAATAGTGCTCGGCTGTTCCGCCGTGTTATCAGATTCTTTTGGAATGATAGGCTCAGTTTCAGCATTTTTATAAACAAGCATAGCTAATACGCAGATTAAAGAAAAAAGCACTGATATCTTCGCAATGGAAGAACGCTTCTTCCCACTATTGGTCTGTTTGTGCTGCGATTTTGGCATATTCTCCCCACCTAAACTGTCATTTTGGTGATTTTGCGCCATTATATCAAAAGCCTGCAATATTAGCAAGTTTTATTAAACAACGCCTCTGCAGTTTTCCGCTTCAGATAAAATAGCAAAGGAAAGCCGTAGATTAATTATGCTGTCAAGCTCTTTTCAAAAGCGTCAAAAGCAGCTTTCTTGCTGTCGTCGGACAATATAGCGTACATTGCATAGTTCCCGACAATTTTCACCTCGGCATTTTCGAGTTTAGGATATTCCTCAGGCATATATTCGACCATCCACGTATCTTTACGTAGTTTTAGATAATCGTTTAAAGCCTGCTCAAGAGAAGCAACCTGAGAGCTGTCTGCCGCTTTAAATATGCCATACTCGTCAATATTGACACCATGAGAGTTGATTTTAACATCAAAGCCCTCATAATCTGAAACATCCATTTTCATAGCGCCGGAGAAGAAAGTTTCGGGGACGGAAACAAGCGTGTCTTTCTCGTTGAGAGCCGCAGCGACCGATGCGGAAAGATCACTTACCTCAACATCATCCCGGATGCCGGCGGTTTTTCCATTGCAGGCCGCGAGAAGGGAGAAAAGTAATATAGCACAGATTATAGAAATCGTATTTTTGACAGTTTTCAATTTAGTCAATCCTTCTTTATACCGTAGATTTTTTCAGGATGTCTATTATTTATAGCCATGAGTGCGCAGATAGTTAATGACAAGCTTAAAGCTGTCTGCACTAAGGTGGATGCCATCCGTATCATAGCCTTCAATCATGGCGCCGTCAGGTCCTTTGAGGACGCTTGCACTGTCCAGATATTTAACATCGGTTGAGTCTGCGATGCGCTCGATCCATGTATTAGCCGTATCAATCTTCTCGTTTGTTATGCCGCTTGAAGCAGGGTATTTAGCGGAAACGGGGTAAATAGAATTGAGAATGATTTTTGTGTCGGGACTTGCCTCTTTGATTGCAAGAACGAGGTTTGTGTATTCTTCGATGAAATACTCCTCATCCATTAGGGCAACACCGTTCACGCCAAGCGTTATCAGCATATATTCAGGCTGTTTTTCTGTAACGGCGTCCTTTATCGGGACTTCGGCTTTTGTATCGCGATATTGAATAGTAGCTGAGCTCCAGAGCCAAAGGGAGAGGGTTCCGCTCTTCGGTGTCCAGACCTGCGTTGCCGGGACAATTTCATAATGCGCAAGCCCATTGGTTGTGCTATCGCCTAAAAAGATGAACTTGTCCACATATTCCTGTCCCATATCTTCGGTTTCGCCAAGACGTGCACCCGCGGTTCCATCGGGAGGGGATATAGAAGGAGGTGACTCCATGTCGGGGTCGGGGCTTTCCACTCCTTCAGAAGGATTGGCGGGACCTGCCGGAGACTCTGTGGAAGGCTTCTCACCTTTTTTGCAGGAAGTGAAGCCGAGAACAAAAACAGCTATAAGCATACATACTAAGATCGACGCTGACCAGAAAAAGTAAACGCCGTCCTGTTTATTCTTTTTCATGTTTACCTCCATATATTTATTGTAAGAAAAAGACGTATATTCAGGCTAAGAGTGTTCTGATATTAATAACAGCGGTATTGCTTTTGATGATTTTATCACCGCAAAGGATTGGTGTCAACAATGATGGTTTTCTACGTTTTATGCGATGAAAAATCCTGTGTTGATTATAAAAGTGAAATAAGATGGAAAGAGCCGAAATCAACGATTTCGGCTCTTGAATGTTGATAAGTTATTCGGCTTCCGCAGCGAGAGCCTTGGCCTCTTCGATAATCTTCTGCTGAATGTTCATCGGAGCTTCCTCGTAGCGGACAAACTCAAACGTAAAGTTACCCCGTCCCTGAGTCATGGAACGCAAATCGATAGCATAGCTTGACATTTCCGCCATGGGGACTTCCGCCTCGACTACCTGCATACCATCGTGGGCGCTCATGCCCATGGGGTTTCCGCGGCGCTTGGAGAGGTCTGACATGATGTCGCCCATATAGGTATCGGGAATGGTGACCTTCAGGTATCCGATAGGCTCAAGGATAACGGGATTTGCTTGGGGAAGACCGGCTTTATATGCAAGGCTTGCGGCTGTTTTGAATGCCATTTCTGAGGAGTCGACGGGGTGATATGAGCCGTCTACGAGAGTGGCTTTCAGGAAAACAACAGGGTATCCCGCTAAAACGCCTTTTTGTATACTTTCTCTGAGACCCTTTTCAACGGCGGGGAAGAAGTTCTTGGGAACGCTTCCGCCGAAGACAGACTCGGCAAAGATGAGATCCTCGGTTTCGGACTGCGGCTCGAACTCGATCCAGACGTCACCGAACTGACCGTGTCCGCCGGACTGTTTTTTGTGTCGGCCCTGAACCTTGACTTTGCCGCGTATTTTCTCGCGGTAAGGCACACGGGCAGGGTTGAGTTCGACTTCAACACCGAACTTGTTTTTCAGCTTTGAGCAGAGGACATCAAGATGGATATCACCGGCGCCGGAAATGACCAGCTGATGGGTTTCGGCGTTGTTCACAACCGTGAAAGTGAGGTCTTCTTCGCCAAGGCGTGAAAGTCCGGCGGCAATCTTGTCTTCCTGCCCCTTGATCTTGGGTGAAATAGCCATAGAGTAGCAGGGAGCGGCATAATCGATGCCGGGAAGAGCCTTGTTGAGTGAGGGATTGCAGAGAGTATCGCCGGTTTTTGAGTCTGAAAGTTTGGAAGCTGCTCCCAGATCGCCGCAGGATACCTCGTTGACCTCGATATTTTTCTTTCCCTGCATGACATAGATGTGACCTATTTTTTCGCTCGTGCCGGTACGGGGATTGATAAGAGTCATTTCGTTTGTGATCTTGCCGGAAACAACTTTAAACAGGCTGAACTTGCCGTACTGGTCGGAAACAGTCTTATAGATGACAGCAGCGGAAGGACCGCTTTCGTTCACGATTTCGCTGCCCTCGCGAGGATAGGGGAAGTAATTTACAACAGCGTCAAGGAGAAGGGAGATTCCAGAGGACGTAAATGCGCTGCCGCAGAAAACAGGGCAGATGGAGCAGTCGCGCAGACCCTCGCCAAGGGCGTTGCTTATTTCGTCAACAGTGAATTCCTCACCGCCGAAATATTTGTCCATAAGCTCTTCGCTGGTTTCGGCAATGCCCTCTGCCAAAGTATTGTAAAGGGTATTTAGGGTGCCCTTCATATTTTCAGGAACGGGAATCTCGGTGCGCTTTCCCTTAGCGTCAAACTTGTATGCCTTTTTGGTGGCAATTTCGATGATACCTGTTATTTTCTCGCCTTCTATAATGGGAGCGACCATGGGACATACAGATACACCGAATTTTTCACGCAGAGAGGTGAAAGCCTTCTCATAGTTTGCGTTTTCTTCGTCGGTTTTAGATATGAAAATCGCACGGGGCTTATTGGCTTCGTTCAGCATTTTCCATGCTTTTTCAGCGCCGACATTAAGCCCGTCCTTTGCGGAGCAAACAATGATGCCCGCATCGGCAACGCGAAGAGCCTGACTGACTTCGCCTGAGAAGTCGAAATATCCCGGGGTGTCGATTATATTTATTTTTACGCCGTTATGTTCGCAGAACATTGTGGAGTCGGCAATACTGATTTTACGGCGGATTTCTTCCGAGTCAAAATCGGAAACCGTAGTACCGTCAGCGACTTTTCCAAGTCTGTCGGTTGCGCCCGTCATGAAAAGGATGCTTTCGGCTAAGCTTGTTTTTCCGTTGCCTCCGTGACCCAAAAGGCAGATATTGCGTATGTTTTTAATTGCATAGCTCATGTGAGGGTGTCTCCTTACTGTTTAATATTTACCTGACCCGGTCAAAAATTCATACGTTAAGATTATACACGTGAAAAGTGTCATTTGCAACAATATTTTTATGTAATAACTCATATTTATTCATCATTTAGCCGTATTGACAACAAAATATAATATAACCATAAATCCGGCCAGCTATATAAGGCTGACCGGATTTTTTGATTTAGCATATAAGAAAATGCAGTAATACTATCTTTTCAGCCTAAACGAGATGACAAAAACAGGTACGAGCCAAAGTATCATAAACGACATGGCGTTCCCGCTGCTTGCGGATTCATAAACTCCCGACCAGCACATAGTGAGCATAAGCACCATACCCACCACTGCACCCAGAACGGACAGAACAACGCAGAACAGAAGACTGTTATAAAATGCTCTGCCGCGCTTTATAAGCCCGGCGACAGAATTCAGACCTCCGCGGGAGAACATCGCAACAACACTTCCATCATCCTCGGTTTCATCGGAAGAAATGCGATAGCGGTCAGCAAAAGATGGGAAGTCATAGCTTTCCTTAGGCAGGCGGAATTTCTGCTTTACAAGAAGGGGAGTGACGTTAAAATCCCTTACAGCAAATACCGGCTCGTTTTTTCCTCTTAAAAGGGTCACAAGCCCCCGCTGAACAGAAGTGACAGGGACATAACTGATTTCAAACACACCGGCGAGCGTATCGTTTATCGCGGTATAGACAGCACTTTTGGATGCCGAGCCTTTCTGAAGCCTTATGCCCATAAGCTGCATGAAGCCTGATGAGCCGACATAAACCATATCACCGTTTATTCTCGCGACTATTCCGCCGCCCTCGTGGCAGGCAAAATCCTCGACCTTCTGCATGGTATAGCCGTTCTTTTTCATAAGCTCCGTAAAGACATGGGCAATGCCGATACCCGCTGCGGCAATCATGCTGGCAGTGTAAGAGGTAACCTTATCGGGATAGAAGCCCTCCGAAACGGAGATGTTGGCGATGGAAACGGTTCTTGCCGGAAAAAGGTCTTTGTCCTTAATGACTACTCTGCTTATTCTGCCGAGCTCTGCTCCGCCCGAATACCCTGCGATCGCAACGCCGCTTCGTGCAAGGCGCTTTGTAAGCACATAGAAGGGGAAAGCAAAGCCGAAAACGGCTGAGAATGAGGCGCAGATGGATATGGTAGCTGATAGTGTGTGTATCAGGTTGTCACATTTTTCGCTTGCGAAAAAGCAGAACAGACTTAAAATGACAGAGAAAATAAGGAGGATTGGCGTAAAGTAGGCATATGTTTTTTCAAAAATATCCGCCTCTTCGCTTTTTCGGACAAAGCCCGTTATCGGACGCTTTGCCTTTACAAGAACACGCCCGTTTTCCTCGCCGCCGTCTTCGGAAACGATGACGGAGGGAGATTTCGGGATTGCCGCTGTGCGGAAGCTTATTGAAAAGCTCTTACAATTGAGATAATAGCCCCAAAGTGCAAAAGTCATAGAAAGGGCCGAGACTGCACAGAATGGAAGTCCGACGGAATAGTCCCCGGAAATTATAATATAAAGAGCATCCAGAACGGATACAATACAGGAAACTGCAATCAAAGAGTCCGGTCCCGGCTTTCGCTTGAAAAGCCCAATGATTCCATTAGTAAAAATGTCCAGACCAACGAGCATTACTACAAGCTCAAACACAAGACAGACAAGCGTTCTGATTTTAATGTTGCTTCCAAGGATGCCCATTGCGGGCAGACCATATGAGAGATAGACAAGAACCAGGCAGAGCGCTGATGCAAAAAAGCACCTCAGCTTTATTGACGCGGCTTGGTCGAAATAAAGACGGGAAGCTATTTCGGGACTCATCTCGGGTATCTGATGCTTTGCCTCTTCCTCAAGACGGGCTTTTTCCGCTTTTCGTTTTTCCTCGCGCCGCATTGAGGAGGCAGCTATAAGCCCCACTAATGGGGAAAGCAGCTTTTCTCTGATATCAGTTTCCTTTGCAGGCTGAGCGCTGCTGTTTGCATATGCTGAATCTTCATAGTCATCGGGGGGAGCATAATCTTTGCTGTCCAGCATCTCGTCAGCTGATTTTGTCCAAATCGATGCGTCGGATTCGGATTCTTCGGCAGCACTTTGAGAAGAAGTTTGATATTGACGTGTATCGTCTGAAATATCGAATGGCTTTTCCGGCTTTTCGGTATAGGAAGTATATTTTTCCGATTCTGCATCAAAGTTTGTAGAATCAGAGCCTTGATATTTTGATTCAACTCCGAACAGACTTTCTTCGGATACGGATTCGATGAAATCCAGTGCGCTGCTGATTTTTGCCTCTCCGACGGTCTGTCCGAGAGCCTCCATGACAATTGCATGGGAATGAGCCGCCGCTTCGTCTCGAATATTATCTGTAAGCTGTTCTTCGGCTTTAAATTCAGCTAAGATCTCTTCAAGAGAAAGGGCGGCAGCGCCGCTGTCGTTTATTCGATTTTCAAAATTGTTGTTATTATCCATATTGCACCCAAACAGGTGATTTCCGCAAAAAAGCAGGTACATGCTGCCATGCGGTAATCGAATTATTGGCGAAAAAGCCGCAGACTACCGGTCTCGCTGGCGCAAAGCCTCGTAAATAAGAACTGCCGCGGCGGCGCTTGCGTTAAGGGATGAAACCTTGCCTTTCATAGGTATGCTTACGAGAAAATCACAGTTTTCCCTGACCAGTCTGCTTATTCCGTCGCCCTCGGAACCAATTACGATACAGATAGGACCTGTAAGATCGGTTTTCCAAAGAGGGCTTGAGCCTTCTGCCGCCGTTCCGTAAATCCAGACACCTGCGTCTTTCAGTTCACTGATGGTCGACGAAAGGTTTGCGACACGTGCGACTGCCATGTGTTCGGCAGCTCCGGCGCTTGCCTTGTTTACGATTGAAGTTACACCGGCACTCCGGCGCTTGGGAATGACTATACCGTGAGCGCCCGCCGCTTCGGCGGTACGTATAACAGCGCCAAGATTGTGCGGATCGCTTATCTCGTCGCAGATAATGACAAACGGAGCTTCTCCGCGCTCTTTCGCAATTTCGAGAATGTCTGAAACAGAGCAGTATTCGCGCACCGCTGCAAGGGCTATCACACCTTGATGCGAGTGGGTCCGGCTCATCGCGTCAAGCTTTCTTTTATCGGCGTCGACAACGACAATGCCGGCTTCCCTCGCTCTGGAGGCAATGTGACCGAGGGTTTTATCCGTTTCTCCTTTTTGTATATAAATCTTGTCAAGGATGCGTTCGGCGCGAAGTGCCTCTATTACGGCATTTCGCCCTTCAATTATATCCTCGCGGTCATTTTCAAAATCCATTGCCACTCTCCAAAAATTGTAGAATTAAAAGGTTTCAAGCTATTTTTTTGCGCGCTCGCGAAGCTCCTCCGCCATGTCTGTATGTTCCCACGGAAGGTCGATGTCGGTTCTTCCGAAATGCCCGTAAGCTGCTGTCTGGCGGTATATGGGGCGGAGCAGGTCAAGCTTTTTAATAATGTTTGCGGGACGGAGATCGAAGCATTCCTTCACGATTTCGGAAAGGCGCTCATCGGGAATCACGCCCGTACCCTGAGTGTCTACAAATACGGAAACGGGGTAGGCAACTCCGATTGCATATGCAAGCTCTATCTGGCAGCGTTTGGCGAGTCCTGCTGCAACGATGTTCTTTGCAACGTAACGAGCCATATATGTCGCGCTTCTGTCGACCTTAGTGGGGTCTTTTCCGGAAAAACATCCGCCGCCGTGGCAGGCATAGCCGCCGTAAGTGTCAACGATGATTTTTCTTCCTGTAAGACCGGAATCGCCTACAGGTCCGCCGATGACAAAGCGGCCTGTGGGGTTAATAAAGAACTTTGTATCCTTGTCAATAAGATTTGCGGGTATTACAGGCTTTATTACGGATTCCATTATAGCTTCGCGCAAATCCTTGATGTCGATGCTTTCGCTGTGCTGGGTGGAGACAACTATTGCGGGGATACGCTCAACGCTTCCGTCGGCTCCATACTGTACCGTTACCTGACTTTTACCGTCCGGACGGAGCCAGTTCAGCTCGCCGCTTTTACGAACCTCCGCAAGGCGGCGGGAAAGTTTATGCGCAAATGAAATCGGGGCGGGCATAAGCTCAGGCGTTTCATCACAGGCAAAGCCGAACATCATGCCCTGATCTCCGGCACCGGTGTTGGCATCGCCATTCATTTCACCCTCCTTGGATTCGAGGGCTTTGTCAACACCCATTGCGATGTCGGGGCTCTGCTCATCGATTGAAGTTAATACGGCGCAGGTTTTGCAGTCAAAGCCGTATTCGGGATTGTCGTAACCTATTTCACCTACTGTTTTGCGGACTATCGATGGAATGTCGGCATAGCAGTTGGTGGTTATTTCGCCAACGACAACGACCATACCGGTTGTCGTTATGCATTCGCAGGCTACACGAGCGTTTTTGTCATTTTCGAGTATTGTATCCAAAACGGCATCGGAAATTTGGTCACAAATTTTGTCAGGATGGCCTTCGGTCACTGATTCGGAAGTAAAAACCCTGTTAGTAATATTTTTCATTTTTATCCTCTTTTCGTGCATTAATACGTTAATAGTCTATGTGAATGTCATATTTTATTAATTGCCAGTTTAGTACACGATATCATAGCACATATTTTACCGGACTTAAAGGGTAATATTATAAATTAACACTATTTTTTGCCTTAACGCTCATCAAATTTACAAAATTTACATAGACATAGGACATTAAAAAGGGTATCATCAAAACAGAATGAACTGAAACATTAAATTCCAATCGGAGGGAATTACGTATATGAAGAGTATAATGCGTCGCATAGACCGCTTTTGTCTGACACATCCGCGCTTCGGAATACCTAACCTTATGCTGTACATCGTAATCGGAAATGCCGTCGTCTGGCTTTTCGGAGCAATGGATACAACGAAGCTTTTAGAAGCGATGCTTCGTTTCAGTGCAGAAGCAGTTTTCACAAAGGGACAGATATGGCGGCTTATTACCTTTGTACTCGTGCCGGAGCAATCGGGAATTTTTGTTCTTATTATGTTGTACTTTTATTACTTTATCGGAAACACGCTTGAGCGGCAGTGGGGTTCGGGGAAATTTACGATATACTATTTGAGTGGAATATTGTTCAATGTTCTTTACGGCACTCTGATGTGGCTTATCACAGGCAAAGACGTACTCCTTACCGCCTCGTATATAAACCTTTCGATGTTCTTTTCTTTTGCAACGCTTTATCCAGAGACAATGGTTCTGCTGTTTTTCATAATACCCGTGAAAATCAAATGGCTTGCCTATATCAACGCGGCTTTTTTCCTTTGGGAGATCATAGCGAGTCCGTTCCCGGTTAATCTCCTGCCGATTGTAGCTATCCTGAACTATCTTATGTTCTGCGGCGGCTGGCTTTTTGATATGATTCGTCCTTCGCGGCTTCACAAGAAAAAGAAAACTATAGATTTTAAGAAAGCCGCAAAGCAGTATAACCGTGCGCAGGCGAAGGTGCCGTATACACGCAAGTGCGAGGTCTGCGGGAGAACGGACAGAGACTATCCCAATCTTGAATTCCGCTTTTGCTCAAAATGCGGGGGTTATCACTGCTTTTGCATAGATCATATAAACAGCCATATACACTTCAAAGAATAGTATCCCCAAAGCCGGACTTAAAAGAAAAACTTATACGGTTATGCTGATTTTAAATAACAAGGGCGTCATCCTGCGGGATGACGCCCTAAAAGCTTTTCAGCTTATTTTGTACCAAAGATTCTGTCGCCCGCATCGCCAAGACCGGGAACAATGTAACCGTGCTCGTTAAGACGTTCGTCCTTAGCGGCAACGAATATGTCTACATCAGGGTGCTCATCCTGAACTTTTTGGATGCCCTCGGGGGCGCCTATTATGGACATGAGCTTGATGTGCTTGCAGCCGTATTCCTTAATGAAAGTTATGGCAGCCGTTGCACTGCCGCCTGTCGCCAGCATGGGGTCAACGATAATAACGTCGCGCTCTGCAATATCCTTAGGCATTTTGCAGTAATATTTGACGGGGAGGAGCGTGTCGGGGTCGCGGTACAGACCGATGTGTCCGACCTTTGCGTTGGGAATCATAGTGAGCATACCATCTACCATGCCCAATCCTGCGCGGAGAATGGGGACGACCGCAAGCTTCTTTCCGGCGATGCGCCTTACCTTTGCCTTGGAAACCGGAGTTTCGACTTCGACCTCTTCCAGAGGCAGGTCGCGGGTTACCTCATAGCACATAAGTGTCGCAACCTCGGAGACGAGCTCACGGAATTCCTTGACGCTTGTAGATTTGTCGCGCATGACTGAAAGCTTATGTTGGATGAGCGGGTGGTCGAAAACAGTTACATTACTCATAATAATCTCCCTTTATTTGTCTTTGATATGTTATCTTCCGAAAATTCTCTCCTGACGCTCCCTTTCAGCCTGACTTAAGCGAAGGTACACCGGCAGCAGCTCATGAACAGACTGCGCAGGCTCCCTTTGCGCCGCCATACAGACACCCCACGCAGATTGGTAAAGCATGGGCTCAGGTGCGAGAATGGTGCGGACTTCGAAATTATTCAAAGTATTATAACATAAACGGGCGCCGTCTCCAACAATAAATACAGGTTTTTTTTGATTTTCTATATCTTCTACTAATTTGGCAGTGCCGATTGCTCTATCCTCACAAAGGCGGACGGGGATGCCGCCTCTCATTACAAAAAGGGCGTTATAAAACTGCTCCCTCCTTGCGTCCATTACGCAGCAGATTATGCTGCCTTCCGGAGCTGAGACGCCGTTATATGCCATTGCAAGAAGCGTGGAAACGCCGCAAACGGGTTTGCCGGAACCCCATGCAAGCCCCTTTACTGCGGACACACCGATGCGTACTCCCGTAAAAGAGCCGGGGCCGTGGGCAACGGCAATCAGATCGATGTCGGATAAAGACATATCAAGATTTTTAAGCATATCCTCCGCCATGGGGAGCAATGTGCGGCTGTGCGTCAGTCCGCTGTTCTGAAAATATTGCGAAATCAGTCCGTTTTCATCGCAGATTGCAACGGAAGCGGACTTTGCACTTGATTCAAAGCCCAGTATTCGCATAGATGACCTCCTATGCGCCTTATAGCGCATCAAAAAAATATCCTGAAATTTAAAAACAATGCTTAGTGAAAAGACCGTAAGGGGCAGGGATTTAATTGGGATCCGAAACAATAATTTTTCTTTCCGTATCCGAGAGTTTTTCGATGACAACTTTGATTTCAGTGCCGTCAAAGGCATCACCTACATTTTCGCTCCACTCGACAACGCAGATGCCTCCCCTTGCAAGATAGTCATCCCAGCCGATATCGAAAAGCTCATTTGCGCTGCCGAGGCGGTACATATCAAAGTGGAAAAGCGGAAAGCTGCCGGCGTATTCATTTACAATCGTGAAAGTGGGGCTTGTCACGCGGTCGGGTGAATTGAGTCCCCGCGCCATTCCGCGCACGAAAGCGGTTTTGCCCGAGCCAAGACCGCCGTACATCGCGACTATCGCCCCGGGGTAAAGCCGCTTTGCAAATTCGGCGCCTGCCTGTTCGGTTTCTTCAACCTTATGTGTGATTATCTCCATTTTGTTCACAGCTCCATATTTGCGTATGCGTTTAAATCACTCCCGGCTCTGATTCCCGCGAGATACTCATAATAGCCTTGACAGCCGATCATCGCTGCATTGTCGCCGCAAAGGGAGAGAGGGGGGATGAAAAGTTCTGCACCCTCTTTTTCTGCTGCGATACGGAAATCTTCACGTATGCGGGAGTTTGCAGCAACGCCGCCCGCAACGGCGATTTTTTTATATCCAAGCTCCCGCGAAAGAGCTATCGTGCGCGGGACAAGACTTTCGCTGACCGCGCGGCTGAAAGATGCACAGAGCGATTCCCGGTCAAGAGCTTCGTTTTTCTGCTCCGCATTGTGAACGATATTCACTACCGCGGTTTTCAGCCCCGAAAAGCTCATATCGTACGGACTTCCCTCTATGTGGGAATGAGGGAGGGTATATTTTTTGTCGTTTCCGGTTTTTGAAAGTTCATCGACGTGCTTGCCGCCGGGGTAGGGAAGACCCAGTACACGAGCCGTTTTATCAAAGCATTCGCCCGCTGCGTCGTCGCGTGTTGCACCGACGATTTTCATATCCGTATATCCGCGAACATCAACAAGCATGGTGTTGCCGCCCGATATCGCAAGACAAAGAAATGGCGGTTCAAGCTCGGGAAAAGCTATGTAGTTTGCAGCGATGTGTCCCTTGATGTGGTGGACTGGTATGAGCGGGATACCAAGTGACAAAGCGACAGATTTTGCGAAGTTTACCCCGACAAGAACGGCTCCGATAAGACCGGGCGCATAAGATACGGCAACGGCATCAAGATCCTTTTTTGTTATGCCCGCGGCGGCTACCGCGCGCTCTGCAAGCTGGGAGATGACCTCAACGTGTGAGCGGGAAGCGATTTCGGGCACGACTCCGCCATAGACGGAGTGCAGGTCCGCCTGTGAAAATATCTGATCTGTCAGCACCTTTCTTCCGTTTTCCGTTATTGCTACGGCAGTTTCATCACAGGTGCTCTCAATTGACATTATGAGCATGATTAAGCTTCCTCTCTGTCAAAAAACAAAGTCATAAGGAGCGCATTTTCCTTTGGCTTTTCATAGTAATTTTTACGAAGTCCCACAGCCTTGAAGCCGTGTTTTTTATAAAGTGAAATTGCGGGGGCGTTGCTTTCCCGTACTTCAAGGGTAAGAAACGCAAGTTTGTTTTTTGTCCGCTCAACAAGAGCTTTGATAAGCGAACCTGCAATGCCGCGGCGGCGGTATTCGGGTGCCACCGCGATATTCGAGATGTAGCCCTCGTCAAGAACGAACATAAGTCCGACATAACCCATGACGGAATCATTATCATCCACAGCCGCGAGGAATATGCAGTTGTCCGCGTTCATTTGATTTTCCAAATCCCTGCGTTTCCATGGCAGGGGAAAGCAGTCATTTTCGATTGCCTCTATCTCATCGATATGATGAGGTTTTACATCGACTATTTTCATAGTGCAGCCTTTTTAAAATAAATTTTGATTATATGCTTTTTCAATTTTTTTATTACATTATTTCAGTAAAAAATTATTTCGCATCGCCCCAGCTTTTGCCGATATTGGCGTCTGCTGTGAGGGGAACGCTGTAATGGACGGCGTTTTCCATCTCCTCGGTCAGGATATTCTTTACCTTTTCCGTTTCTGGTTCAGGACACTCAACTATGAGTTCGTCGTGTATCTGGAGAATAAGCTTCGCTTCAAGCCCCTCGGCTTTTAAGCGCTTATGCACGTTCACCATCGCAAGCTTTATCACATCCGCCGCCGTACCCTGAATGGGCGTGTTCAGCGCTATCCTCTCGCCGGAGGAGCGGATATTGTAATTGCTTGATTTCAGCTCGGGAAGCGGGCGCCTGCGCCCGAACAAGGTCGTAACATATCCGTCTTTTTTTGCCTTTTCCACGACGTTTTTCATATATTCGCGTACGCCGCTGTATTTCTCAAGATATGTGTCGATATATTCTTTTGCTTCGCTCTGAAAGACGCCGATGTCCTGTGCGAGGGAAAAGGCTGAAATGCCGTAAACGATTCCGAAATTGACAGCCTTTGCGCGTGAGCGATGCAGCTTAGTCACATCAGCGAGCGGCACTCCGAATACCTGCGAAGCTGTAACAGCGTGTATATCCTCGCCGCTTGAAAACGCGTTCTGCATGGTTTCGTCGCCGCTGATGTGCGCAAGCAGGCGAAGCTCGATCTGGCTGTAGTCGGCATCGACAAGCATATTTCCCCGCGGAGCCACGAACATTTTCCGCAGTTCCGCCCCAAGTTCGGTGCGTATGGGAATGTTCTGAAGGTTCGGCTCTGTTGAGGACAGCCTGCCTGTGGCAGTAACGGTCATCTGGAAGCTTGTGTGTATGCGCCCGTCCTGCCCGATGACCTTAATGAGTCCGTCCACATAGGTCGACTTGAGCTTTGTGAGCTGGCGGTATTCCAGAATTTTATCGATTATCTCGTGTTTGCCGCGGAGCTTGTCCAGAACTTCCGCGTTAGTCGACCAGCCGGTTTTTGTCCTTTTGCCTGAGGGGAGCATGAGTTTTTCAAAAAGGATTTCACCAAGCTGCTTAGGGGAATTGATGTTGAATTCTTCTCCCGCAAGCGCCCAAATGTCCTTTTGAAGTGCATCGATACCGTAGGAAAGCTGCTCTCCGAACTCAAAAAGTGCCTGCCTGTCCACCATAAAGCCCGTATGCTCCATGTCGGCAAGCACTTCGCAGAGCGGAAGTTCTATTTTCTCAAGAAGCTCCGTCATGCCCTCGGCGTTTAGGCGCTCCGTAAGAACGGGATACAGCGCGAAGACCGCATCTGCACCATGTTTCTCAGTTCCCAGATATTTTGCGGATATTCGGGAAAGCTCATAGCCGCTTTCCGTCGGGTCGAGCAGGTAGGCCGCAAGAGCGGTGTCGAAAATAAAGCCTCCGCAGTCGAGCTTTTCCGACATAATAAGACCCATAAAGTCCTTGCAGTTGTGGGAAAGTTTGCTGATATGTTGAGAAAACACAGTTTTAATAAAGCTGTTATACTCATCGCCCAGATTTGCCCAGCGAAGGATATAGATAGTTTTGCCGTCGCAAATTTCAATACCGTCAAGGCTTCCGTCAAGCGGCAGTACGGCTATATAAGGCAGGGCCTCTATCTTGGCTGCAAGCTCTTTCAGTTCGTCAGCGCGGTTTATCTCGATAGTCGGAAGTTCGGGGGACTCATCGGAAGCAATCGCGCGGTCATCCTCGGGGATACCCCATTTTTCAATAAGCGAGTTGAAGCCAAGACGCTTGAAAATGGCGTAAGCGCCTCCGTGGGCAACAGAAAAGGAGCAGCAGGTGTCCGGGAAAAAGTCTATGGGAGCATGAGTGTCGATAGACGCAAGCTCAAAGGACATTTTTGCGTCCTCTTTTCCGTCGATCAGCTTTGTTTTTACGCTGTCTTTAATATCAAGGGTGTCAATCTCCGCATAGATTTTTTCAATTGTGCCGTGGGACCGTATAAGCTCCGTTGCGGTTTTTTCGCCTATGCCTTTTACGCCGGGAATGTTGTCGCTTGAGTCGCCCATGAGAGCCTTGAGGTCAATTATTTTTTTAGGTTCAAAACCATATTCTTCAAAAAATACCTCGGGAGTATAATCCTTTGTTTCAGTCCTGCCCATACGGCTTTTAACGTGTTTTACCCTTGTGCTTTCGGTTATAAGCTGGAAGCTGTCCTTGTCGCCCGTTACGATGACACATTCATGGCCGTTTTCATCGCAGATGCGGCTTACAGTACCTATAAGATCGTCTGCCTCAAAGCCTTCAAGCTCAAGGCGCTTTACGCCCAAAGCGTCCAGCACCTCTTTCAGGATAGGTATCTGAACGGCAAGATCCTCGGGCATTTCCTTGCGGTGAGCCTTATAATTCTCATACTGCACATGGCGAAAGGTCGGTCCTTTAAGATCGAAGGCAACGCAAAGCGCATCGGGATTTTCCTCGCCGATAAGCTTGTGCAGAACGGTGAGAAAGCCGTATATTCCGTTTGTAGGGGTGCCGTCCGGCGCTGTGAGCATGCGGATACCGTAGTATGTACGGTTTACTATGCTGTTGCCGTCAAGAATCATGAGCTTCATTTTGTGTTTTCCTTTCAGAGGGATTTCCAATAAGGAACGGTCATGGGTTTTAAAGCGATATACTTCAGCTGCGCAGTTTTATGAGCCTGTCCCTTAACTCCGCCGCGTATTCAAATTCAAGCATTTTTGCCGCTTCCTTCATCTGCTTTTCAAGCTTTGCTATTAGCTCCCGCTTTTCGGAGGCGGTCATTTTTACGCCTGCTTCGTTCTTTTCTTCATCAACAGTGCCGGAAATTTCAAGCAGATTGCGAACGGATTTAACGATGGTTTTAGGAACGATGCCGTGGGCATCGTTGTAAGCCTTCTGCTTTTCGCGGCGGCGGTTGGTTTCGGTTATAGCCGCATTCATGGAAGGCGTAACAGAGTCTGCGTACATGATGACAAGACCCTCCGAGTTTCGCGCGGCTCTGCCTATCGTCTGGATAAGGCTTGTTTCACTGCGGAGAAAGCCCTCCTTGTCTGCGTCCAGAATAGCAACGAGAGAAACTTCCGGAAGGTCAAGCCCCTCCCGCAGGAGGTTTATCCCTATAAGTACATCGAACTCTCCAAGACGCAGGTCGCGTATTATTTCCATTCGCTCTATTGCACCGATATCGTGGTGCATATAGCGGCACTTGATGCCAGCTCCGCCGAGATATCCCGTCAAATCCTCCGCCATTTTTTTTGTCAGCGTTGTGACGAGTGTGCGCTCCTTTTTCTCCGAGCGCATATTTATTTCCCCGATAAGATCGTCTATCTGACCCTTTGTGGGGCGAACGGATATTTCGGGATCTAAAAGCCCGGTAGGACGGATTATCTGCTCGACAATCTGTGCTGAGCGTTCGCGTTCGTAGGCTGAGGGGGTTGCGGAGACATAAACCGCCTGCTTTATCCGCTCCTGAAATTCGTTGAACTTCAAAGGGCGGTTGTCAAAAGCGGAGGGCAGTCGAAAGCCGTAATTCACAAGACTTTCCTTTCTTGCCCTGTCTCCGGAGTACATAGCTCTTACCTGAGGGAGAGTGACATGGCTTTCATCCACGAACAGGATAAAATCCTTAGGGAAATAATCCAGAAGCGTCATCGGAGCGGAGCCGACGGGTCTTCCGCTTATGATGCGCGAATAGTTTTCTATGCCGGAGCAGTAGCCAAGCTCCTGCATCATTTCAATGTCATAATTCGTGCGCTGGGCGATGCGCTGAGCCTCAATAAGCTTGCCGTTTTCCTCGAACCATCGGACGCGCTCTTCGTATTCGCGGCGGATTTCGCCTATTGCCTCTGCCATTTTCTCTTTTGTCGTGACATAATGGGAGGCGGGATAGATTGCGATGTGGGAGAGCTTCCGGAGCGGCGCACCTGTTACGATGTTTATTTCGCTTATTCTGTCGATTTCATCTCCGAAGAATTCGACACGTATGGCGGTGTCGTAGGAATATGCAGGGAATATCTCAACAGTGTCTCCCCGGACTCTGAACATATTCCGTTCAAATGCGATGTCGTTGCGCTCATAGCGTATATCAATAAGCCGCCGCAAAAGCTCGTCCCTGTCACGCTGCTGACCCTGACGGAGAGAAATGACCATGCTTGCATAGTCGATAGGGTCGCCCAAGCCATAAATACAGGAGACGGAGGACACGACGATTACATCGTTCCTCTCAAAAAGTGCAGAGGTCGCGCTGTGACGCAGGCGCTCAATCTCGTCGTTGATGGAGCTGTCCTTTTCAATAAAGGTGTCTGTATGCGGTATATAGGCTTCGGGCTGATAATAGTCGTAGTAGGAGACAAAGTATTCAACCGCGTTTTCGGGGAAAAACTCCTTGAATTCCGCACATAGCTGGGCGGCAAGGGTTTTATTATGGGCAAGGACGAGCGCCGGCTTCTGTACTTTTTCAATGACTTTTGCCATAGTAAATGTCTTTCCGCTGCCCGTAACGCCAAGAAGAGTTTGATCCTCAAAGCCAAGCTCGATGCCGCGTGCAAGGGCTTTAATTGCCTCCGGCTGGTCGCCGGAGGGGGTATATTCACTTACAACATGAAATTCGCCCATCAGTCTCCTCCTTGGAATATTTAAGCATTCATGACCTTTATAAAGTTGGTTGAGCCGGAAACGCCGATCGGTACGCCGGCTGTTACAACGACCAAGTCTCCTTCATGAAGGAGATCCGATTCGACGACCGCCTTTATGCCGCGGCTGAACAAATCGTCCAGATTTTCCTCATCCTTTACCATAAGCGCACTGACGCCCCATGTCATGCTGAGCTGACGATATGTCTTCTCGCAGCTGGTGCAGGCTATGATGCGGCAGCCGGGGCGGAAAGCCGAAATTTCCTGAGCGGTTCTGCCCGAAAGTGTGAAGGCAACGACTGCCTTTGCCCCAAGGTCGATAGCAGAGGTGCAGGCAGCATGCGATATGGCATGGGTAACATTGCCGCCGCTGCTGAACTCCCTTTTCTGGAAACGGGCGGCGTAGTTTATATCCGCCTCCGCTCTTTCTGCTATGCGGACCATTGTACGAAGCGCTTCGACAGGGTATTTTCCCGCAGCTGTTTCGCCGGAGAGCATGATAGCGCTCGTGCCGTCGTATATCGCGTTTGCGACATCCGCGGCTTCGGCTCTTGTGGGACGCGGATAGTTTATCATGGATTCAAGCATTTGTGTTGCCGTAATAACAGGTTTACCGCGCCTGTAAACTTTGCTTATGAGCCGCTTTTGGATTACCGGTACTTCCTCAAGCGGAAGTTCTGCGCCAAGGTCTCCGCGTGCAATCATTATACCATCGGAGGCCTTGAGTATTTCGTCAAAATTATCAAGACCCTGAAGGTTCTCGATTTTTGCTATTATCTTGATTTTTTCGCCGCCGTTCCAATTCAGAAGCATGCGGACTTCTTTGACATCGTCCGCTGTACGGACGAAAGAAGCCGCAACATAGTCAAAGCCGACTTTTGCGGCGAAAACAATATCGTCATAGTCTTTTTTACTGATGAAAGGCATACTAAGAGCAACACCGGGGATATTGATTCCCTTGCGGTCTGAGATAGGACCGTCGTTCTCAACGGTGCATACGATATCTTTGGCTTTGGAATATTTAACGGTCAGGGCTATTTTGCCGTCATCGAGCAGTATTTTGTCGCCGCGTTTTACGTCCTTTGGCAGACCCTCGTAATTGATGCTTGCCCTCTCCGAGTTTCCGAGACATTCATCGGTCGTCAGCGTGAATGTGCTGCCGGTTTTGAGCATAGCTTTGCCGTTTTCAAACAGACCAAGGCGGATTTCAGGTCCCTTTGTGTCCATAAGCGCGGCAACGGGAACATCCAGTTCTTTTTGGAGCTTTTTCAGCTTGTCCAGTCTTTCGAGCTGTTCCTCCTGAGTTCCGTGGGAGAAATTGAAACGTGCAACATTCATACCGCTCTCAATAAGCTTTTTCATTGTTGAGATATCGTCGGTGGCGGGACCAAGCGTGCATATTATCTTTGTCTTACGCATAATCGAACCTCCTATGCTCTTTCATATCCATTTGCAGACACCTATTTTGTGTGCTGATTGTATGCTTGTATTATTTCACAATATTATACACCATTTACATAAAAAAGCCACAAAAAAATATATATGAGCAATGAATGACAGGGTATCGGACGGTTTTTGGCGAACGGACGAAAAGAACTTTTTTTATTTGAAGCGCAGAGCGGTCTTCCGATCAAAAAATGCATGGGCAGCAAGGCCCTTTGCATTTTTTCGATGCGGAAAACCGCCCTGTCTATATATAATCGCGCTGCCCTCCGAAACCTATTCCGGATGGGGAGACGGCGCGTTCCTACGAAAGGGAATAAGCCCATATGTTCATTATCTGCTTCTCAAGCGTGGTGTAATACCAGCCCTCATTGCTCAGCTTTACACTGTTAGGATCATTTATAGTGAACATACCGTTTTCGTAGCCCGTTATGACAATAAAATGACCGTAGTCCGTAAAATCACCCGGACCGACATTTACTATGAGCGGGTGACCGGCATTGAGCTCCGCTACCATCGAAGCCTCGGAAAGCGGTATCACCGAGGAAGTTAGACCGTAGTTTTGTGCACCTGTCGTCATAAGATCCCACGAGGTTCCGACACCGTCAACATAAAAGCCGTTTTTCTCACTGTAATCCGCAACGGAGGACGGGGTCGCGTCTTTGTTTCCCGTAAGTCCGACAATGACCATTGAGAGGCAGGTTGGCCCGCAGCCGGTTACGCCTATCATACAGGAGCCGTAGTGATGATATCCCCAGCGCTTGTCCCATTGCAGAAAGTGCGGGATTTCTGCCGAAAGTTCAGAACGTGTAAGCGTGGCTGCTTCGCTGTCATTGCTGTGTTCGGGATAGTCGAGCACGAAATCACGTGCCTCGGGGTTTTTTACAAGAAGCTTTATGAGTTCTTCGGGATAATCATCCATGTTCTCGATAAGCTCATTTATTCGGCTGTCCTTGTCCGCGGCGGCGTAAAGCGCGTCAAGCACCTCAGAGTCGCTTGTACCTGTTACTATGCCCGTCATATCTTTTTTTCCGGCATATGTAGTTTTGTTCTGGAAAACGGGGTCGCATTCTTCGCTTTTGGGTTGGAGCTTTTTAACCAGCATAACCGCCACGAGCAGTAATATCGCAAAGAAGATGAGCTTTGTTAAGCCATGGTTTTTGCGCTTTACTTTAGTTTTTACAGCCATAATATTTTATACCCGCCTTATGTTTATTTCCGAGTATCACAATAAAGCTCATTTGTATAGAAAGAACATAGAAATTGTATCTAAATTGTAAATTTTAAGGGGAATATGAAAAAAATAGGGGCGCCGAGGCTATTTTCTGCTTCGGCGCCGAAGAAAGAATTCAGCTTACCAGTTTGTAGTATACCTTCGCGGTCAAAAGATAGACAATTCCGTAAATAACTGCGAAAACAGCGACAGTGCAGAGTGTGCAGATGGCAAAAAGCGTAACATTAGTGAGATTAAGCACAAGCAAAAGCTTTGTTATCATTTTGAACGCAAATGCAATATGCACGACCGCCATCAGGAGCGGCAGGAAAAACACGATGAGAATCTGACTGTGTATTGCCTTTTTGATTTCTGGATGGCTTAGTCCAACCTTTTGCATGATCTCAAAGCGTTCCTTGTCGTCATAGCCCTCGGAAAGCTGCTTATAGTAGATAATCAAAACGGTGGCGATTAGAAATACAAGACCGAGAAACAGACCAAGGAATAAAAATCCTCCGTTGAGTGTATAGAAATATTCCCTGTCAGCCTCGCGGCATTCAGTTCTTGCATATTCGTAGCTGCCCAAATCTTCCCCGTTCTCCGAAATAAGAGCATTTCCTATGGCGTTATCAACCGCATCGCGGCATGCAATCTTCTGTTCGGCTGTACCGTCTACGTCAAAGCCCAGATACCATAGAGGGGAGTTTTCTGTTTCTCTTGCAGACATATCCTCGAAAGTTTCGTCCGAGACAACAAAGAGACAGTAATCCATTATTACCGAGTTTACATGTCCATCCATGGGAAAGTCATCGAGCCGGCGTGTGATTTTGTATTCCTTGCCGAAAATCAGAAAGCTGTCGCCAAACTGCTGCCGATCAGAAAAGGCAAATGCCTCGTCGGAAGCAAGAGAGGATTTTTCGTCGGTGATGTGTTCATATTCCGATTCGGGTACAAATACTACGAAAACGGAATCCTTATTGTTTGACATTATGTTATTCCCATCGCCGAAATCATTTCCGTTACGTGTGCAGAACAAGCCAAGAGAGATATAGTCATGGACATTCGTCATCTCAAGACCGCTGTCAGAAACCGCCTTCTCTGCAGCTTTATAGAGATTTTCGCGCGCATTTCCTGTAGGACTTCCCACATTTACGGCGATCTCGGTCGGATAGCGGGCGTAAAGCGCATCTTCCGTTCCAAGGTAAAGGCAGACTGTACCGGAAACCATGACCAGCACCATAGTCGCGAGTATGCATATATTCGCAAGACCTACGGCGTTTTGCTTCATGCGGTAAATCATGCCTGAAACGGGGATAAAATGCTTTGTCGTGTAGTAATAGCCGGGTTTGTTCTTCAGGCGCTTTAAGATAGCGATGCTGCTTGCCGTAAACAAAAGATATGTGCCGATGATGACCAAAAGCACCGCGACAAAGAAAAGCAAAATCGCCTGCAAAGGAGCTTCCGTAACGATTGCGATCCAATAGCCCGCCCCGAGCGAGATGATGCCCAAGACTGCAAGCAGCCACTTTGTCTTAGGCTCTTTTTCGCCGACATTTCCGCCGCGAAGAAGCTCAATCGGGTTTGAGAGTTTGATTCTAACAAGGTTTGAGAGAAGTATAAGCAGAAAAATGCCGGAGAAAAGGTAAATACTGTATAAAATGCCGTTCACTGATATTTCAAAACCGAAAGGAACGGCGAATCCGATAAGCTTGCAGAGAAGCAGGAGCATAAGTTTTGAAAGCAGTATTCCAAGGGCAAGCCCTGAAACTATGCTTATCAGAAACACGAAAAGAGTTTCAAAAAGGAGAACACCGGCGATGTTGCCCTTTCCCATGCCGAGTATGTTATAAAGCCCAAGTTCCTTTTGACGGCGCTTCATTAAAAAGCTGTTGGTGTAGAAAAGGAAAATCGCGGCGAAAAGTCCTATGATAATACAGCCGAGCACGAGAATGGACTGGAGTATCGGACCTCCGTACATATCGTCCATGCCGTGGTTGTAGGTTAAAAAGCACATGATGTAAAACATCGCCGCTGTTGCAATGCAGGTGAGGATGAAAGGAAAATAAAACTGCTTGTTCCGGCGGATGTTCTGCGCCGCAAGCTTAGGATAAAAGGCGGTTTTACGCATTTTTCTCACCGCCTGTTGCCATAGCTGTAAGAGTGTCGGAAATAACGCCGAACATCTCCTCGTTCGTCCTCTCTCCGCGGTAGAGCTGATGGAATATCTCGCCGTCGCGAAGGAAGAGGACTCTGCCGGCGTTGCTTGCGGCCTTTACGCTGTGGGTTACCATCAGAACGGTCTGACCAGAAGCGTTGATGTCGCGGAAAACGCCCAGAAGCGCATCTGCGGAGTGGGAATCAAGAGCGCCTGTCGGTTCGTCTGCAAGGATTATGCGCGGGTTTGTAATAAGTGCTCTTGCGACTGCACAGCGCTGCTTTTGACCGCCCGAGACTTCGTAGGGGAACTTGTCCAGAATATCTGTAATTCCAAGT
Source organism: Clostridiales bacterium (assembly GCA_012719035.1). Taxonomy (GTDB): domain Bacteria; phylum Bacillota; class Clostridia; order Oscillospirales; family Oscillospiraceae; genus UBA2658. The sequence goes on from JAAYBD010000003.1 coordinate 29,953, forward strand.
TTGTAGGAAATGGGGATAATGAGCTCGCTCATCTCCTTGTGGCTTTTGCCTGCGAGGACAAGCGGAAGATAGATGTTGTCGCGAAGCGAAAAAGTGTCCAAAAGATTAAAATCCTGAAATACGAAGCCGAGATTGTCGCGTCGGAACGAGGCGAGTCCCTTCTCGGGAATCTGAAGCGTGCTTTTTCCGTCCAGCAGCACTTCCCCGCCAGTGGGCTTGTCAAGTGTTGCAAGAATATTTAAAAGTGTGGTTTTTCCCGAGCCGCTCTCGCCCATGATAGCGATGTATTCACCGGATTCGGCAGTGAAATTTACATTTGCAAGCGCCTGAACCTTTACGTTTCCGAAACGCGTAGCATAAGTTTTTTTAAGATTTTTGACTTCAAGCAGTGTCATAATTTGCCTCCGTTGTTTTTTTCTTACGGTTTAATTGTAGCAGGAAGCCGAAACGTCTGCCATTTTATTGACTTACATTTCGGCTTCTATTCTTACAATATCGTAAGAAACGCTATTCAAATGTGATAAATTCACTGCGAAGACCTATTTTAACCTTAGTTCCGACGCCCACCTTTGAGCTTATCTCAAGCTTATGCCCGAGCTTTGCCAGTATGCTTTTGCAGAGGAACAGCCCGATTCCGGTGGATTTTTTATCCGCCCTTCCGCTTGCGCCTGTATAGCCCTTTTCGCAGACACGCGGAAGATCCTCTGCGCGTATGCCTATGCCCGTATCCTCTATGACGAGAGAATCATCCTCCGCATAAATGCTGATTTTGCCGTTTGGCGTGTACTTGAGCGAATTTGAGAAAACCTGCTCGATTACGAAAGAAAGCCATTTTTCGTCCGTCAAAACGGTGAGTCCCGTTTCGGTAAACGAGAATTCAAGATTCTTCAGGGCAAAAAGTCTTGCGTATTTGCGGAGACAGCCCTTTATTATTTCGTCGAGACTGCATTTTTTGAGCAGGATATCGCTTGAATCGCTGCGCAGGCGCACATACTGCAACACCATGTCGACATACTGTTCGGTTTTGAAAAGCTCTCCGAGCAAAAGACTGCTGTACTGGCTGTTTTCCTCCGAAAGCAGCAGGCGCATTGCGGCTAAAGGCGTTTTTATCTGGTGCGCCCAAAGGGTGTAATAATCCTCCATGTCGCGTCTTTCGCTGTCCGCCTCACAGCGGGTTTTCAGGCTCTGAGCATAGAGCTCATGCAGGATGTCTTGATAGTCCGCCTCGATTTGACCGTTAGGCTCGGGCAGTCCGTCTATTCCTACATCAATATTGCGAAGAACATCCATGAGCTGCTTATGACGGTCGATGTAGCACCAGAGCCCGAAGCTGAAAGCGATAACTCCAATGCAAAGACATAAAAGCGCGGAGTAAAAAACTGCTTCAACCTCCAGATCGTAGAGGGAAAACACCGCGGCAAATATGATTATAAACAGAGAAATCAGTATTATTATTTTGTAGTGGCGTTTAGTATAGGAAAGCAGCATATCATTCACCCACCATATAGCCTATACCTTTTTTAGTGGCGATAAAATCACTCAGCCCCGCGTCTTCAAGCTTTCGGCGCAGACGGTTGACATTTACGGAAAGCGTGTTTTCATCGACAAAGCTGTTGCCCTCCCAAAGACGCGTCATTATCTCATCGCGCGAGACTATTCTGCCCTTATTTTCAAGGAGGAGCTGCATGATTTTGAATTCGTTTTTCGTCAGCTCTGTTTTATTACCCTCGAATGTAAGCGTTGCGTCCGAAACATTAAGCACCGCACCGCCGCTTTCAAGGAGCTTTGCAGGCACCATGAAGTCATAGGATCTTCTTAGAAGCGCCTGCACCTTTGCTGTCAATACATCAAGGTCAAAAGGCTTTGCTATAAAGTCGTCACCGCCCATGTTCACAGCCATTACGATGTTCATGTTGTCGGACGCCGAGGATATGAAGATGATCGGCACTTTTGAAATGCGTCTTATTTCCGCGCACCAGTGATAGCCGTTGAAAAAGGGCAGGGAAATATCCATCAGCACAAGCTGAGGGTCGAAATCCACGAATTCGGACAGGACATTTTCAAAATTGTCAGCACAGCGCACCTCGCAGCCCCAAGCGCTGATATGACGTCTTATTGATTCGGCAATGACTGTATCGTCTTCTACAATAAATATCCTGTGCAAGTTAAGCCTCCTTAATTTTTAAAACGTATGTCAAAGCTTCCCGAGGTCGAGGACAGATCGAGAGTTTTCTCTCCGCGCCCTCTGTGGGCGGACAGACTGCTGCTGCCCGATAGAGTGCTCGTGTATACTGTGTAGTCATCTGAGGAGCCGCTGACCGTACCGGAAATATCGCCGGAAATGGTATTGAATATAAGCGCTGTGAAATCGGCGCCGTTAAGATCGACATCGCCGGAGGAGGTTGAGAGATTAGCCTTCTGTCCTGAGACATTTGTTATGATTATATCCCCCGATACGCTTTCGACTTTGATATTTTCGGCTTCTATATCTTCAGCATACACCTCTCCGGAGGTCGTTTCAAGAGAGATGGGGATGAATTTTGGTATACGGGATAGGCTGATTTCACCGGACACCGTATCAACATCTATGCCGGCGGTTTCTACATCGGCAAGCTTAACATTGCCGGAGGTACTTTCGGCGCTGATATTTTCGGCTGTACTGTTTCTGACGGTTATGTTTCCGGATACGCTGCCTATATCAAATTCGCCAAGAAGGCGGATTTCGGAGATAAAAATATCGCCTGAAGTGCTGTTGATTTCCAGATCGCCCCCGTGTTCCGCTGGAATAGAAATATCTACATTATATTTTTCATAATTGAAAAAATCAAAGTTTAAGATGAAGTTTGTTTTACTTCTCTGTGTAAGTGTAATTTCCCCGCCTTTGTCAAGAAGCTCGAAATAAGTTTCGTTGGTGTTGTAATATGAAATATGGATATCCCCATCTTCGGAAGGTTTTACAGTGACATTTGAGGAGATGAGATTAAGCGTAATCTCCTGACCGCTCGCTTCAATGCTTTTTTCCACATACTCCGCTTTAATGTTTGGGGCGGCGCTTGCTTCTCCGTTTGGAGCAGTGCTGTGATTGACAGAGAGCTTTGATAAATCAAAATTAACACTGAATAATACGCAAAGACTAATCAAAATACCTGTGCCGAAAAGGGATAACGCTACAATTAGGGCTGTTTTCACGTTTTTTTTCATAATATCGTATTCCACCTTTCTTCTTTTTGATTGCACAGTTTATGCCATAATGTAGGAGTAACCCTTGCATAAGACCGCGCAAAATACAGTGCGGGAATAAACAGTGCAATTCCGATTCCGGCACAGATAAGTCCTGCGCCAAAGCCGGCAAACGCCGTATTGATGTTTTCGGTGAAAAACGCCATCAGAGCAAATATACCCGATACACCGCCGACTACAAGTGCTGCCGATATAAGAAAGAGCGCGCCGATAATGATCCATACAAGACCATATACTGTCAGAACGATTATCGCGAGTGCCAGCAGGAACGGAAACCAGAGCGGAAAGCCAAGGACAATAAGAACGATTTCCCAAGTGCTGCGCTTCTGCTTTATCTGCCCCTGAGCCTTCGCCTCCGATATAATACGTTCAGCGGCGGCGCTTACGCTCTCAAGCTCTGCAACTGCTGCCTCTTCAGTGATGCCCTCCTCTATGCGGTCGTCTATGACTTCGCTGAAATATGCAAGTGATTTTTCGCGCTCTGCCCGCTCTATAGGCCTTAGTGCACGCTTCAGCTTTTTTAGATACTCACTTTTCGTCATAATACCCTTCCCCTCTAATGAAGTAATATGCTCTCATAACACTGTCCCAATCGTTTAAAAAGTCTTTTATTTTATCGTGTCCGGCTCCCGTTATCCGGTAGTATTTCCGCAGACGTCCGTTGTGTTCAACGGAATATTCCGTGACACAGCCGCTTTGCTCCAGCCTTTTTAAAATCGGATACAGCGTTGATTCGGATACCTGCATAAACGGGGAGAGGTCTTTAATTATTTTATAGCCATATGTGTCCTCTTCCCGCATGGCGGCGAGAACGCATATTTCAAGCACTCCTCGTTTTAACTGCGCGTCCATGGCAATACCCCCCTTCACGATATACTATACATAGCGAGGTATATCGTGTCAAGAGGTATTGTAAAAAATAGGCGCGGCAAAAATCCGTAATTTTTTGCAATAGGGATTTTTACCGCGCTGTTTGTTTTTGAGGATATCTATAATCGAGTAGGTTCCGCTTACCCAAGTATTCCGCTTTCCGCCATTGAAATATAGTCATCGCCTGCCACTATGATGTGGTCAATGAGCGCTATTCCCATGGAGTCAAGAACGGATTTGATACGCTTTGTCGTTAACTCATCCTCTCTTGAGGGAAGAGCGATTCCGCTTGTATGATTGTGCGACAAAATGATGCTTGAGGCATTTTTTGCAAGGGCAAGCTCCGCTATTTTTCTGATGCTTACTTCGGCGGAGTTTACGTCGCCGCGGAACAGCGGCTTGCAACAGATGACCTTGCGCTTCGGGTCAAGGCAGATGATGTAAACTACTTCATCACGTTCGTACATATAGCGAGCCACAAGGTAATCGCCTGCCTTTGTTGTGGAGTCAAGAATGCTGTCAAACTTGTTTTTGTCGATGGCATAACGGCGGCTGACTTGAGGAATAAGTTTCAGCAGTGTGACTGTGTTTTCGCCTATACCGTTTATTTTTGAAAGTTCCTCTGCGGGTGCCTCGAATACTGCTTCAAGGCTGCCGAAATGATCTATAAGTTTATGAGCGAGGGGGTTTGTGTCTTTACGGGGCATTGCATAAAACAGCAGAAGTTCAAGAACATTGTGGTCGTCAAACGTGTCAAGCCCCTGCTCTAAAAACCTTTTTTTCATTCTTTCCCTGTGACCGTCGTGGACGCCCATCTCTCAGACCTCGCTTTATATTTCTTAGTCTCAATTTCCCTGCCAGATTATAGCATTAATTTCGTAATTGCGCAAAAGTAAATTTCATGGTATAATTTAGGTCAAAGATTCTCCCATAGAAGGGGGAGAAATAAATCACCACGCAAAAGCCGCGCGGCTTTTGCAGACACATGGAGGCTCATGTGAAAAAACTGTTACCTTATGCAAAAGACTTTGTCAAAAGAGCGGATATGCTGCTTTTGACATTGTGTGTCATATCTTCCATATTCGGCATTGTCGTAATATCCAGTGCGGCGGCTTCGTTCAATTCTCCGCGCTACCTTATTGTTCAAATCACTTCGTTCCTAATCGGAATCGGGCTTTTCGTCTTGTTTACCGTTCTGGATATTGATGTTTTTGCGGAAAAATGGGCGGCGCTTATTATCTTCGAGATCGTGCTCACACTTCTGCTTTTAACCCCTCTCGGACATGCCGACGATACGGGCAACCGTGCGTGGCTGCGCTTTGGGTTTGTCGGGGTTCAGCCTTCGGAGGTCAACAAGATTCCCTTTATCATCGTTCTGGCGAAACAAATCAGTTACCTGAAAAATTATAAGAACTTAAACTCTGTTCTTTCCGTCGGGCAAATTGCGCTGCATGGTGCTTTTACTATAGGGCTTATTGTCGCCATTTCAAAAGATATGGGAAGCGCCCTCGTTTACCTGTTTATACTTATACTGATGCTTTTTGTGGCGGGGCTCAAATTCTACTGGTTTGCGATCGGACTTGCGGGAGCTGCGGCGGTGACTCCATTTTTTTGGACACACGTTCTGAATCAGCGCTATCGTGACCGTATTCTCTGCCCATATGACGAGACGATTGATCCAGCGGGTTTTAATATACGCTGGCAGTCAAACCAAAGTAAAATCGCCCTTGCAAGTGGGCAGCTTAAAGGTACAGGGCTGTATCAAGGACGCCAGACGCAATCGGGGATTCTTCCCGAAAAGCAGACGGACTTTATATTCTCCGTTATCGGGGAGGAGCTTGGCATGATTGCCTGCGTGATTGTTTTTCTGCTTCTTTTGACGATTATTTTCCGTTGTATCTACATAGGTGTAAAATCCCACAACACAATGGGTATGCTGATATGCTTCGGTGTTGCCGGCTGGCTTATATTCCAGACTTTTGAAAACATCGGTATGTGCATAGGCATTGCACCTATTATCGGAATCACGCTTCCATTTTTCAGCTATGGAGGTTCGTCGCTGTTTTCCATATTTGCTGCGATGGGCTTGGTTTCCGGAATTAAATATAGACCTAAACCGGAAAGATTCCGAAGTCTTGGATAAAAAAACCGCTCCCTGTTTAAGGGAGCGGTTTTTTATATTATTTACACACATTTACATCATTTTTTCGAGGTTTTGCCTGATAGCCGCGATAAAATCGCCGCTGCTGACTTTTTTGGTGTCTTTCTTGTCGCAAAGGACAGCAAGGTCACCTGTCATTATGCCGCTTTCAATCGTATCAAGGCAGGCCTTTTCAAGCTTATCGGCAAAGTCTGTCAGCGGCTTGTTGCCGTCCAGCTCACCGCGCTTTCTGAGCGCACCCGACCACGCAAAAATTGTGGCTATTGGGTTGGAGCTTGTCTGCTCACCCTTGAGATAGCGGTAATAGTGGCGGGTTATCGTGCCGTGTGCCGCCTCAAACTCATAATTGCCGTCGGGAGAGACAAGGACGCTTGTCATCATGGCAAGACTTCCGAAAGCTGTTGAAACCATGTCGCTCATAACATCGCCGTCATAGTTTTTGCACGCCCAGACGAAGCCGCCCTCGGAGCGGATGACGCGGGCAACCGCATCATCTATGAGTGTGTAGAAATACTCGATGCCCGCTTTTTCAAAGCTTTCCTTATATTCCTTTTCATAAATGTCGGCAAAAATAAGTTTAAATGTCTGGTCATACTGTTTTGAGATAGTATCCTTTGTGGAAAACCACAGGTCTTGTTTCGTGTCAAGCGCATATTGGAAGCAGGCATGTGCAAAAGATTCAATTGAGCTGTCCTTGTTATACTGTCCCTGCAAAACTCCCGCGCACTCAAAATCATAGATAGTCTGACGGAAGGTTTCACCGTTTTCTCCGGTGAACAGAAGCTCTGCCTTGCCCTTGGAGGGAACGCGGTATTCAGTAGACTTATAGACATCGCCATAAGCATGACGCGCTATTGTTATAGGCTTTTTCCAGCCTATAACGTAAGGCTTTATACTCTCCGTTATAATGGGAGCGCGGAAAACCGTTCCGTCCAAAATAGCGCGGATCGTGCCGTTGGGGCTTTTCCACATCTCTTTAAGTTTATATTCCTCAACGCGCTGTGCGTTTGGCGTAATCGTTGCGCACTTAACACCGATGCGGTGCTTTTTAATTGCGTTTGCCGCGTCTATCGTGACTTGGTCGTTTGTTTCATCGCGTTTGGGAAGCCCAAGGTCATAGTATTCGGTGTTGAGTTCAACAAATGGTGAAAGAAGCTCGTCCTTTATCATTTTCCAAAGGATACGGGTCATCTCATCGCCGTCCATCTCAACTATGGTGTTCATAGGAATTTTTGACATCTGATTACTCCTCAATGTATTTGTGTTTTCCGAAAGCGCGGAGCTATTTTTTGAGCGATGCATAATAGTTCATAAGGCAGCCGCAGAGGATTATGTCTTTCTCATCATCGGTCAGCCCGTTAAGATGCAGAGTGATATCGGCTGTTCCATACTTTGTCAACACTATAGCAGGTATGTTTTCAGCTCCGCTTTCAACTGCTTTCCGAATATTCGGAACGAAGATGTAGTCGCCTGCTTCATAGTCGAAGTTTACATCCCTGTCAATGGTAAAGGGGAGCATACCCCAGTTGATACAGTTTGAGCGGTAGCGCTTTGTGGCAAATTCATAGCAGATATTGGCTCCTCCGCCGAGAACACGCTGGCATGAGGCAGCCTGTTCGCGTGCAGAGCCGTCGCCGGGCTTTGCTGCAAAAATCGCGCTTGAAACCGATGTGACCTTCAAGGCATCGGCGGGCATATTCAGCCGTTTCATAACGGATAAAAGTTCATCCGGGAAATTGCCCTCCGCCCGGCTTTTCTCAAGGGCGGCAGTGTCTTTGGCTCTGCCCACATAGTCGGGATCACGGCGGGATAATGTGAAATTGGCGAGCCTAATCGGATTTGAGCGGTAGGACGAAGTTTCGCCGGAGGGGATAAGCTCATCGGTTGTAGTCACGGGGTCATGAATAACACTTGCGAGCTTAATGAGGGCGTTGTCTGCAAGCGGCGGGATTTTCGGCCACTCGGCGATGTTCGGACCCATTTTCAGCTCTTCGCTTTCGTCCGGCTTGCCAAAGCCGAAGTAGACGCGCTTTTCATATACTGATCTGTCAAAGCTGTAGCGGTGCCGGGCGGGGGCTGTGTAGTCCAAATCGGATGCACCGGTTAAAATGCCCTTGTTGCGCGCAGTTGCGGCGATTGAACGGGCGTCCATGAGCATGACGGAAGATACCTGTCCGTCCGAAGGCTTTGAACCTTCGCGGTTCGGGAAGTTTCTTGTTGTGTGGCGAATAGAGAGAGCGTTGTTTGACGGGACATCGCCCGCTCCGAAGCAGGGTCCGCAGAAGCAGGATTTGAAAAGGGCTCCGCTCTCCATAAGGCTTTGCTGGATTCCGTCTTTGATAAGCTCAAGGTTTACCGGAATGCTCGGCGGATAGACGGACAGCGAAAAATAGCCGTTGCCTACTGAGCATCCATCCAAAATAGCTGCAGCCTCTGCGATGTTGTCGTACATACCGCCTGCGCAGCCGGCGATGATTCCTTGGTCGACTACGATTTTGCCGTTTACGAGCTTGTCTGTAAGGCTGAGCTTAACGCCGCCCGAAAGAGATTTTTCGGCGTCAATCTCAACCTGACGCAGAATATCTCCTGCATTTTCTTGAAGCTCGCGGATAGAAAATGCCTTTGACGGGTGGAAGGGGAGTGCAGCCATCGGCTCTATCGCGCCGAGGTCGATCTCTATCATAGAGTCATAATAAGCACCGTCCTGCGGCTGGAGGGACTTAAAGTCCTCTGCCCTGCCATGCGCGGCATAGTATTCCTCGACTGAGCTGTCCGTTTCCCAAATCGAGCTGAGGCAGGCGGTTTCTGTGGTCATAACATCGATGCCGATGCGGAAATCCATTGGAAGATTTTTAATGCCGGGTCCGGCGAACTCTAAAACCTTATTTTTAACAAAACCGTTGTCATACACTGCGCCGCAGAGTGCGATAGCGACGTCGTGCGGACCAACGCCGTGATTTGGCGTGCCAGTCATGTAGACAAGAACGACTTCGGGGCGTTTTAAATCGTAGGTGTTTGATAGGAGCTGCTTTACAATTTCGGGACCGCCCTCACCGATTCCCATAGTTCCCATTGCGCCATAGCGCGTATGGCTGTCGCTGCCCAAAATCATGCGTCCGCATCCGCTCATCATTTCACGTGCATACTGATGAATGACGGCAACGTTAGCGGGAACGTATATTCCGCCGTATTTTTTCGCGGCGGAAAGACCGAAAACGTGGTCGTCCTCGTTTATCGTGCCTCCGACCGCGCAAAGGCTGTTGTGACAGTTCGTCATAACATAAGGAACAGGGAAGCGGGGCAGTCCGCTGCCCTTGGCGGTCTGGATTATGCCCACGTAGGTAATATCGTGGGAGATAAGGCTGTCGAACCTCAACTGAAGATTCTTTTCATCAAGGGAATGATCGTGGTTTTTGAGTATTCCGTAGCTTATGGTTTTTTTTCGTGCCTCGGCAATGTCCGAAGCGGCGGAAGCTTCTGTGGGTACTCCGCTTTTCAGGTATACACCATTATTAAAAAGTTTTATCATATAATTCACCTTTGCATAGTTTTCCGAATGATAGTATAGCATAGAAAATTGCGGATTGACAAGATGTTTGCAGGAATGATTGAATTTGTTGCATATTTGCATATAAAAAGTAACAATTTTTTTGATTATCGTTACTTTTTGAATTATTCTAAAATAAATCTTGCATAGCTTATATCGAAAGTATATAATGTTCGTTAATAGACAGACAATATGAATAGCCCAAGGGGGGTCTGAGATTGGAAATTACGAAGGATATTTTGAGAGGTTATGTGAAAGATTTATGTGGCGATATTCGTTCTGAATATGAAATAGGCAGTGAGCAATACAAAAACCATGCCATAAAACGCGGACTGAGAAATGACGATGGAACAGGAGTAATGGCAGGGGTCACACGAATCGGCAGCGTTCAGGGGTATTATGTGCAGGACAACGGCCGCGTCCCGATCGACGGAAAGCTCTATTACCGCGGAATAGATGTCGAAGAAATTATCGAAGAGCACAAAAAGAACGCTACATATGGATATGAAGAGGTTGCATATCTCCTTCTTTTTGGACGGCTTCCGAACAGGCAGCAGTTTGAGCAGTTCGACACCATACTCTCAAGGGCGAGAACGCTTCCCTCGAATTTTACAGAGGACATGATAATAAAAGCACCCAGCAGAAATGTCATGAACAAGCTCTCAAGAAGCGTGCTTGCGCTTTATTCCTATGACGATAATCCCGATGACATATCGATTGAAAATCTTGTCCGGCAGTCAATCGAGCTTATTGGGCGTTTTCCTGTAATTGTCGCAAACGCCTATGCGGTAAAACGTCATCATTTTGAGGGGAAATCCCTTTATCTGCACGTGCCGAGGGAGAATCTGTCCGCTTCGGAGAACTTCCTGCGTATGCTTCGAAAGGACAAGACATATACCGAGGAAGAAGCGCGTTTGCTCGACCTTATGATGATCCTGCATGCGGAACACGGCGGCGGAAACAACTCCGCATTTGCCTGCCGGGTACTTTCCTCAACCGGAACGGATACGTACAGCGCCATATCTGCGGCGGTCAATTCCCTGAAAGGTCCGCTGCACGGCGGAGCGAACGCAAAGGTGATGGAAATGTTCAGGGATATTTCGGAAAATGTACGGGATTATAACGATGATGAGGAGATAAATGCATATCTCAGCAAGATAATGGACGGCGAGGCAGGTGACGGCTCAAAGAAGATATATGGTCTTGGTCACGCTGTTTATACGATGTCCGACCCGAGAGCCGTTATTCTGAAAAAATATGCGGCGGAGATGGCGGAGAAAAAAGGCTATACCGAGCAGCTGCAGCTTATGGAGAATGTAGAGCGTTTGGGCATTCCGATGATTATGGAACGCAAAAAGCTCGGCGCCCCGATCTGTGCGAATGTTGATATGTATTCCGGTCTTGTTTACAGCATGCTGGGTATACCGGAGGACTTATTCACACCGCTTTTTGCGATATCTCGTATTTCGGGCTGGTGCGCGCATCGGATAGAAGAGGTTATAACCTGCAGTAAAATCATCCGGCCCGGTTACCGAGCCGCGTTTGAGCAGCACGAATATGTGCCGATAGATGAACGGTAAGATATGTAATAAAGCCTTTCTTGTTCGAGGCACCATACAAAAAATCGGCGGTAATATTACCGCCGATTTATTATTATACTTTCAGAGAATCAATAGCCTGCCGCGTGCAGAAGATTGAGGGCGAGGGTGAGAATAACGAAAGCAAGACCGACCCACTTCGTCATTTTTGCAAGCTTTGCGTCCAGAGTAACTGCCTTTGCTTTGGTCAGAAAGGTGTCCGCACCGCCGGCGATAGCGCCGGAAAGACCGGAGCGCTTTCCAGACTGAAGGAGAACGACGCAAATAAGGAATACACAGGTAAGCAGCTGAATGATTGTCAAAGCAATAGTCATGTTAGTTCAATCCTTTCAATGAAAAAGAGGTGGAACCTCAATAATAGTTATTAGTTGCAGAGTAAACAATACCACAAATGCAGCATCATTTCAAGATATTTCTTTTATTTATGCTATATGTTTCTGTTTATGAGAACAAATATTATTAAAAGTAGAAAAAGATATAAAAATATGGTAAAATACTATGAAAATGAGCAGAGGATAAAACCGGGCTTATTCATTGCCGGTACTGCGTTTATTAAAAATTCAAATTGACTTCGAGGTGTTGAAAATGGCAAATACTGCCGTTGTGTTCAAATCAAACTATGGTGCAACAAGGAAATATGCGATGCACATTGCCCATGCTCTTGAAGCGGAGCTTTTAGATATGGACAGGGTAAAAAAATTTGACTTCGCGAAATATGATACTGTAATTTACGGCGGAGGAATTTACGCAGGCAAAGTAAACGGAATAAAATTCATCTCATCAAATGCAGAAAACCTTGCGGGTAAAACGGTCATTATTTTTACAACAGGGCTTGCCGATCCTACGGTTGCGAAAAATGCTAAGGATATTTTGAAGAGCCTTAATAAATCCCTGCCTAAGGAACTGATGAGCAAAGTGCATATTTACAATTTCCAAGGCGGACTTGATTACAGCAAGCTCAGTTTCCTCCACAAAAGAGTGATGTCTATGGTGAAAAAATCCATAGAGAAAAAATGTGAAGATGAGAGGACTGACAACGAGAAAGGAATACTTGAGTCTTACGGAAAGAATTTGGATTTGACGGATATGGCAACCGCCTCACCCCTTATCGATTATGTCAAGGGACTGAAATAAAATATTCAACATACGAAGCCTTTGGAATTGAAACTCCAAAGGCTTCGTGTATTATATGATTCCCTGCAAGGCGAGAACGACTAAAATGCAGGTTGCAAAGAGCAGCAGGGAAAGCAGAATAAGACCTGTTTGGCGCTTGTTCTTGACTTTTTCAACTGAAGCGACTGAAGGGGCAGAATCTTCAATAAGATTTACTTTCCTGAGCGCGGTAACCAGTGGCTTGTAAATCAGCAAAGTGACGGCGGTGTTTAGCCCGCACTTTATCAGATTGAAAGGGATGATGGCAGGAACAAGAATATCGACAACGTCCTCACGCAGAATACCCGTGTAAATCGGCGTGAGAAGATAGTTCCAAAGCACCATGACCGCAGTCATCGCAATGCTTCCCGTAATAAGTCCGAAAACCGCACCGGATAAGGTGTGCTTCCTTTTATAGATAATTGAGGCAGTGCAGGCGAAGGCGCAGGTCGAAACGATGTTCATAACAAGACCGATAAGTCCTGTTTTGCTCACTGTGAACATTTCGATGACCGAAACTACTGCGGAGATGAGAAAAGCAGAAACGGGTCCGAAAATAAAGCCTCCGATTACAATTGTTATGTCTTTAGCATCGTATGACAGAAACGGAGTTATAGGTATCATGGGCGGCAGCATCTGGCATAAAAGCATGATGATGTACGATAGCGCACTCAGCATTGCCATCATTGTGAGCTTTTTCGTTTTGTTGTCTTGTGTGTTCATGGAACACCCTCCTAAGATAATGTAACACCTGAAAAACCGATGTCTTTCAGGTGTTAAAATCATTTTAGGTGCGTAGGAAGGCAGAGCAAAAGCGCTCTGTAATTTTAACACATCTTCTTCCATCCAGACTGTAACTGTTGGTTTTGGAGTTTCACCAAATCTGCGCTCTCACGCTCGCGGACTATACCGCCAATCGGGAATTTCACCCTGCCCTGAAGACATTCACTATTCAAATGTTCGGATAGATTGTACAATTCTATTTTTAAATTGTCAATACCCCAAAAGAAATAGGTGCTGCAGATGCGGCATTTTCAAATTTTATGTGCTGTATAATTATATATTGATGAATATTTTCTTTTTTATGCGAAATAATATGCGCGAGGTGATAAAAATGGCCAAAGCCGAAATGCGCAGACCTGAGCCTAAGGCACAGGAAGAAAAAGCAAAACAGGCAAAACAGAAGAACGAAAATCCTCAAGCCCAGAATAAGAAAAACAAAGGCGAAGCAGATCGTACAAACTGCTGTGAATAACAGTCGGCACCTGCCGCTATAGCGGCAGGTGCTTTTGTATGGAAAAAGAGCTTATAGCTATTGACATCCTGAAGAAAATATATACTATGTTTTTTATCCTCTAATTTGCATTGTAAAACAGGTGATACATATGACGGAAAAGGCTTATGACTATTTGAACAGGGACAGACTGCGCTATATTGATATGCTGGAAACACTGGACAGGGGAATTGCCGAGCTGATTTATGCTGATGAAGAGGGCGTCCTTTTATATAATATTCCGGGAAAAACATATATGGTCAGTACGGAAAGTGAAAGCTTCCTGCATATTATGTGCGGTTTAGTTTCGGACCCTGAGCTAATCCTTGTACATCAGCCGCAGTTTGTACCGCTTCTTCAGGAAAAGTATGGATTCAAAACCAGAATGGAATGCTTCCAATGCGCATATACTTTGTCAAAAAAGCTTGATGTGACTGCGGGGGAAGGAATAGAGCTTCGGGAGCTGACCATGGCGGAACTAAGATTCGTCGCGGATAACTATGAAAACTCCTCGGACGAAGCTTACATCGCGGAACGTATCGGCGCAGGCATGATAGGCGCCTTTTGCAATGGCGTGCCCGCGGGATTTATCGGTACACACTCGGAAGGTTCAATGGGCATATTGCATGTTTTGCCCGCTTATCGCCGTCTTGGAATTGCGTACCTGCTCGAATCCGCTATGATAAACCGCATGGCGGATATGGGACAGACACCCTATGCGCAAATCGTCACAACAAATAATGCTTCGATTCGTTTGCAGGAAAAACTGGGAATGGTTTTTTCGGATAAAACTGTTATCTGGCTGTTTGATAAATAGGCTTTGAGAAAAATGACCGAAAGGCATCAAATGATATACCTGCCTTACGATTAAGAGGACTGCTTTATAGGCAGTCCTCTTAGGATTAATATATTAATTTAATTACGGATAATGGAGATCACTTGGAGCCCATGACAATTTCTCCCTCGGACTTATATATGCGGCTCATACGGCTTTCGGTTAAAAACTGCTGAGTAACCGTGCCTATAGTAACGATAAGCGGAGGGAATATTTGACTTGCAATGATATGGCAGGCTTCGCCCTGAAGTTCGTTTTCAAGGACTTGTATCCTGTTGGTTTTCTTTGAAAGGTTCATCTTCATGATCGAATAATCGAGTTTAAGCTTGTTAAGGAGCTGCTGATGTACATCATCAAGCTTCTCGGCTTTCATCAGGAACTGAATGTTTTTCTCATACTCATCGGATTTGCGTGTCAGCTCTTCGACTTCTTTCTTCAATATGCGCATTTCTTCAGATAGTCTTGGGTCGGAGCCTACGGTCATTTTTGTAGGAAGGTTCCTTTCGTTGCCGATAACTTTTGCCTCAACCCCTTTGAAGCTTGTTATTGTACTGCCGATGATGGCTCCGCGTCCTGTAGACGCAATAACTTTATCGCTGCTAATGACCGTGCTGTTGATTATGCTTTCAGCTTTAACAGTTCCGGATGACGAGACATAACAGTTTTCAAGATATTTACTGGAGACAGTTCCGCCGGCATCAAGTTTGCCTTTAAAATTGCCGTTCATCCCGCCGATAATATGTATGTTGCCGCCCGCCGTAAGTGTTGCCCCGGCAACGCTTCCCGACACTCGAATATCACCTGTTGCCTTTATCGAAAAACCTTCAAGCACATTGCCTTTTACGGTGACCGAGCCGATGACATCAAGGTTTCCGACAGAGTTATCAATATCTCCGTCAATTTGAAGAAGCTGCTCGACTTTGAATATGCCGCCGCTGAAGCTGAGCTGTCCGTCAACTGCGGCGACAAGAGCCGTATGGTCTTCATTTTCCACTACGTTCTTGCCGATGGGCAGTTTGGGCATTTTTCCTTCTATTGCCTTTATAACTACGCCCCTTACGTTCATACCGTCTTCAGCCGGAACCGGAGGGATTATGTTGCATATCACATCGCCGCGCTGGACTTTCTGAAGCCAGTTCAGGTTTTTAAAATTGACTGTTTCGTCATCTCTGACTGAAAGGTTAATCTGCTTGTCCCTTGCATACAGCTCTATTATCTGACCGTCGGCGCCATTGCATACATGTTTTCCTTCTGCAAGGGGAAATACCTTAAAAAAGAGTTTGTCATTGAACGTTTTTTCTAAAAGCTCATCGTTTATTCCGAAAACGACGCCTTCTTTTGCAACAGCAGTTTTGATCTGCTCGAGGCTAAGGCTTTGACCGCTGCCGATCGGAGGAAATATGAATCCGAATGCTTTTAGCTGATCGCGTGAAACGAAAACTTCCAAATGCATATCGCAGGAGAAAGGCTGAACTTCAATGCCGTTTTCTGTTGCCGGAACTTTTTCTTCTCCATCGTTTTCCGTTGCCGGAACTTTTTCTTCCCCTTCGTTTTCCGTTTCTAAAGCTTTTTCTTCCGCATCCGAAAGTCTGTCTTCCGCAGCTTCTATTTCTCTAAGCAGTATATTGGCCTTTTCAACAAGGATATCCCAAAAGTCACTTTCATCATCGTTAGGATTGCTGCCATGCAGAAAGAAGTCGCTCACGCTTTTGCCGGATAATTCCGAAAAGCCAAGCTTTTGAGCCAAAGCAGCCATCGGCATCTCCTGACGTAGTGCTTCGTATATTTCAGCAGGCGACTCTTCCGGTGTATCGGCGGCAACATTTTCGGTAATGTCCGGTGAAGATGGGGGAACATCATTTTGCTTGTTCTTGCTGTTTTTGCTGTCACCCATCCGTCTCGGTGTAGAGAATATTTTCAATTGCGTGCTCCTTTCTTTTGTGGATTTCGGGGAAATAGCTACTCTATTAGCCTTTCATTTAACAATATAACATATTAATATATATTGCAAGTCAATGGTGTTTGGTAAAATAGACAAAAATGGTTACTCAAAAAGGTCTATGCTCGTCTTTTGGCGAGTATAGACCTAAAATCTAATCAATTAATTTAAACGTTTTGCCCAAAACATTAGCGCAGTTTATTCTCCGCTTTTGCCGTAGTTGGAAAGGACGCGGGCGGAGGGATCGCCTACATTGCAGCCGTCCCAGCTCCTGTTCGGCATCCAAAAACCGGCTACCATTTCCGCCTGTCCGGGGTAGTACTTTTCAAAAAGCTCTCGATATAAAAGTGATTCCTTTGTAAAAGGTGCAGCAAATCCGTATTGAAAACACTTTTCCTCAAACTCATTATCGGTGTAAAGGCTTTCAGCGTATTCCTTGATGTCATCCACGAGCGAATGGCCCACAGCATCGGAGAATGCAGCCTTTTCGCGCCACAGAATACTGTCGGGCAGATAGTCGTCCTCGAAAGCGTGGCGGAGAAGGTATTTGCCTATACCGTAGCTGTTCATTTTCATTTCTGCCGGAATGCTCATTACGTATTTGACAAAATCAAGATCGCCGAAGGGGACACGGGCTTCAAGTGAATTTACCGAAATACAGCGGTCGGCACGCAAAACGTCATACATATGAAGCTCACGCAGGCGCTTTTCAGATTCAAGCTGAAAGGCTTCGGAATCGGGTGCAAAGTCTGTGTATTTGTAGCCGAAAAGCTCGTCGGAGATTTCTCCTGTCAAAAGGACGCGAATATCCGTGGTTTCGTGAATAGCCCTGCATAAAAGATACATTCCGAGACTTGCGCGTATAGTAGTGATATCGTAGGTGCCAAGAAGAAGTACGACGCTCTCAAGCGAGGAGATGACGTCGCTGCGGCTGATGATAACTTCCGTATGGTCACTGCCAATAAAGTCCGCCGCCTGCTTTGCGTATTTCAGGTCAATGGCGTCACTTTCCATACCTATGGCAAAGGTCTTAATCGGCTTTTTCAAAAGCTTTGCGGCAACGGAGCAGACAAGGGAACTGTCAAGTCCGCCGCTCAAAAGAAAAGCGACGGGAACATCGGAGTCAAGACGCTTTTCAATACCGGATGTTAGTTTTTCTCTTATATTACGGCAAACAGTTTCAAGGTCGTCGGTGACCGGAGTTCTGCGCGCGGCTATATCACAATAGCATACAAATTCACCGCCGGCATAGTAATGTCCGGGAGGGAACGGCATTATTTTATCAGATAATCCGACAAGGTTTTTTGCCTCTGAGGCAAAAATCATCTCTCCGTGTGCCCCTCTGCCGTAATACAGGGGTCTGATTCCGATGGGATCGCGGGCGGCTATGAAGGAGTTTTTGCTGCGGTCATAGATAATCAGCGCATATTCCGCATCGAGCATTTCGAACATACTTAAACCGTATTTCTCGTAGAGCGGAAGAAGAATTTCACAGTCGGATTCACCTTTGAAATCGTATTCGGCGGACAGTTCCCCTTTCAGCTTACGGAATCCATATATCTCACCGTTGCAGACCAGATAATTGCCGTTAAGTGAAAAAGGCTGCATACCGCTTTCGTGGGTGTCCATGATCGCAAGCCGGTGAAATCCCAGTCTGCCGGCAGGCGTATCGATGACAGAAGTCATATCGGGTCCGCGGGTTTTTGTTTTGAAGAAGCTCTCAATGAAATCATCCTGAGGTATTTTATAATCCTCCGCGCCGATTATTGAGCACATATAGTTTCCTCCCGGAGTAACAATTTAGGGGGGGCAAAGACCCGACCCCCCGGATCGATTTTTAATATATCTGTCAGAATAGAGCTTATTTCACAGCAAACAGCAGGTCTCCGTAGGAGGGGAACGGCCAATACGACTTTGCAGTCATCGTTTCAAGCTCATCTGCGGAAATCCTAAGCTCGCTCATAGCGGGGATTACCTTGTCTTTGTAGTAAAGAGCAAGTTCTGTAACATCCGAAATCTCCTTTGCTTCAAGAACTGCCTTTTCAAGTGCCTCGGTTTTTATATACATAATTGCCGCGGTGCGTGATATGGATTTTAGTGTTTCAAGCTCGTATGTGCAATCGATATTTGGAATGAAACCTTTTTTTGCGGATGCGGTTTCGGAAAGTTCCTTGGAGTATGCGGAAACGGCGGGCATAATATCTTTTTTAGCCATATCGAGCATGGTAAGAGCTTCGATATTTATTATTTTACAGTAGTTTTCCATGACGATATCATAGCGCGATTTGATTTCCGCTTCAGATAACACCTTGTGCGAAGTGAAAAGCTTGATGCTCTTTTCTTCTGTAAAATAAGGCAGGCAGTCGGGAGCGGTTTTTAGATTTGGCAGGTTTCTTTTCCTTGATTCCTCTATCCATGCATCGTCATACCCGTTTCCGTTGAATATGATGCGTTTATGTTCGCTTATAGTTCTCTTTATCAGTTTGTTAAGGGAAGCCGTAAAGTCGCTTGCATTTTCAAGCTCATCGGCAAACTGCTTCAGCACTTCGGCTACAGCGGTGTTGAGCACGAAATTAGGACCGGAAATCGACAGGGATGATCCGGGCATGCGGAATTCAAACTTGTTCCCGGTAAAGGCAAAAGGTGAGGTCCTGTTTCTGTCGGTTGTGTCCTTCGGGAAATAGGGCAGCACGTCAACGCCTATTTTCATCTGTTCTTTCTGGCGGCAGTCATAATCCTTTCCGCATTCGATTGCATTGAGTATCTCCGTCAGCTCATCGCCGAGGAAAACGGAAATAACGGCGGGGGGAGCTTCGTTTGCGCCGAGGCGGTGGTCATTTCCCGCGGTGGCGACCGATAAGCGCAAAATCTCCTGATAGTCGTCGACTGCTTTTATTACTGCGCAAAGGAAGAGGAGAAACTGCGCATTTTCATAGGGGGTTTCACCCGGTTCAAACAGGTTGACGCCGGTATTGGTGGAGATAGACCAGTTGTTATGCTTGCCGCTGCCGTTGACTCCGGCAAAGGGCTTTTCGTGGAGCAGACAGATGAGTCCGTGGCGTTTTGCGACCTTCTGCATGATTTCCATAGTGAGTTGGTTGTGGTCGGCAGCGATGTTCGAGGTCGAAAAAATCGGAGCAAGCTCATACTGAGCGGGGGCAACTTCATTATGCTCAGTCTTTGCGAGTATGCCAAGCTTCCATAATTCTTTGTCGAGATCTTCCATAAACTCCTTGACGCACGGCATGATGCTTCCGAAATAATGATCTTCAAGTTCCTGACCTTTTGGGGGTCTTGCACCGAAAAGTGTGCGTCCCGTGTATATAAGATCGCGGCGCTTTCTGTAAAGTTCCCTGTCTATAAGGAAGTATTCCTGCTCTGCACCGACTGTGGTTTTAATAGAGGTAACATCCTCGTTTCCAAAAAGCTTCAGAACGCGGAGAGCCTGCTCGTTTATTGCCTGCATAGAACGCAGAAGCGGAGTTTTCTTATCCAGTGCTTCACCGCCGTAGGAACAGAATGCCGTAGGGATGCAGAGAGTTTTATCCTTTATAAATGCATATGAAGTGGGGTCCCAAGCGGTATATCCTCTTGCCTCAAATGTAGCGCGGAGTCCGCCGGAGGGAAAGCTTGATGCATCAGGTTCGCCGCGGACGAGTTCTTTGCCCGAAAACTCCATGATTACCTTGCCGTTGCTTGTCGGGGAAATGAAACTTTCATGCTTTTCGGCGGTAACCCCCGTCATCGGCTGGAACCAATGCGTATAGTGCGAAGCGCCCTTTTCTATCGCCCAGTCTTTCATCGCATTTGCAACAACTGTGGCGACTTCAATATCGAGCAGCTTGCCGTCTTTTATCGTCTTTTGTATAGCGGTATAGGTGCCCTTGGGAAGGCGTTCCCTCATAACGCAGTCATTAAAGACATTAGACCCGAACATTTCGGTTACTGAACTCATATAGTACTCTCCTTTTCGGCTGAAATTTACAAGGTATCAGAATAGAAAGCTCTCACTAAAATAAAAAATCGGCAAAATGCACTGCAGATATCCATCTGCGGCACCTTTGCCGTTGACTTACAAAATTACTTTAGCACTATCACCGGAACTTGTCAAGCCCCTTTTGAAAAGTGAATTTATTTATCTTGCAGCTTGCAAAAATATATTGACAAGAAAGCGGGGCTATTGTATATTATTGATGTTGAACAAAGGCGTTCATTAGATACAGACATCTAATGGGCGCCTTTGTTTTTATTTTTGATTTCTGGATGTGAGACCATGCTTAAAAAAGAAGGCGAGATTAGAATTCCATCGGGTTGTGCTATTTCGGGTTTGATTTCTAAAAAGGAAAAAGGCATCTGCGGTGATACGATTGTTGAATCCATGACTGTGATGCATGAAAGATCAAACGGTCTTGGAGGCGGCTTTGCCGGATACGGCATTTATCCTCAGTACAAAGACCTGTATGCGCTGCACATTTTTTACGATGGTATGCGCTGTCGTGAAATATGTGAAAAATTCATAGATGAAGTTTTTGAAGTGGTAAATCTATCTAAAATTCCTATACGAAAAACGGCAAAGATTACAAACGAACCCCTAATATGGCGGTATTTTGTAACACCGTCCCACAATAAACTCAAGGATAGTCAACTGGATGAAAAGGAATTTACAGCGCGCGCAGTACTAAAAATCAATCGGGAAATCGACGGCTGCTATGTGTTTTCAAGCGGAAAAAATATGGGCGTGTTTAAGGCTGTCGGCTATCCGGAGGACGTGGGAGAGTTCTACCGTCTGGATGAATACAAAGGCTATAGCTGGACGGCACACGGAAGGTATCCGACTAACACGCCCGGCTGGTGGGGAGGGGCGCATCCTTTCTCGCTTCTTGACTATTCAATTGTCCACAACGGGGAGATATCGTCCTATGATGCCAACCGCCGATTTATAGAAATGTTTGGATACAAATGCACGCTGAAAACGGATACGGAAGTCATTGCCTATATCTTCGATTACCTTCTCCGGCATCAAAAAATGAAACTTGAGGAGGCGGCTTCCGTCATTGCGGCGCCTTTTTGGTCAACGATTGAAACAATGCCCTCTGAGGAAAGAGAGAAGCTGACCTATCTCAGAAACACTTTTGGGAGCCTTCTCGTTACAGGTCCGTTTTCAATTCTTCTTGGTTTCGAGGGCGGGCTTATGGCGCTGAATGACAGATTGAAGCTGCGCTCTATGGTCGCAGCTGAAAAGGATGACATGGTGTATTTCGCCAGTGAAGAATGTGCAATTCGCGTGATGGAGCCGAATCCCGACAGGGTTTGGGCTCCGGACGGAGGCGAACCTGTTATTGCTGTCTTGGAAGGAGGGCTTGAATAATGGCAGTCTCATATCTGTTTCCCGACTATGAAATTGTCCGCGATCCGTTTCGCTGCATCAAGTGCCGTGTCTGTGAGCGCCAGTGCGCAAATGAGGTACACAGCTATAATGACGGGCTTGATATGATGCTGAGTGACGAGAGCAAATGCGTTGATTGTCAGCGTTGTACAGCGCTCTGCCCCACGCGTGCTTTGAAAATCCGCAAGACCGAACAGATTTTCCGCGAAAATGCAAACTGGCGGGCGCAGACAATAAAGGAGGTCTACCGTCAGGCGGAAAGCGGAGCAGTTCTCCTCTCCTCCATGGGAAATCCGGAGAGCCTTCCCGTATACTGGGATAAAATCCTGATAAATGCCTCTCAGGTTACGAATCCTTCCATAGACCCTCTGCGTGAGCCTATGGAAACTAAGGTGTTTTTGGGAAAAAAGTCCTCAAACATTGAGAGAAACGAGGACGGCTCTCTAAAAATAGGTCTTAATCCTCAGCTTGAGCTTTTTCTGCCTGTGATGTTTTCTGCAATGTCTTTCGGCTCGATAAGCTATAACGCGCACAAGAGCTTGGCTCTTGCAGCAGCGGAGCTTGGAACCTATTACAATACGGGGGAGGGCGGACTTCACGAGGACTTTTACAAATACGGCAAAAACACTATTGTTCAGGTGGCGTCAGGGCGTTTTGGTGTTCACAAGGGCTATCTTGAGGCAGGAGCTGCAATCGAAATCAAAATGGGGCAGGGAGCAAAGCCCGGCATTGGGGGCCATCTGCCGGGAACAAAAATCATAGGAGATGTTTCCAGCACGAGGATGATTCCCGAAGGTTCGGATGCGATTTCTCCGGCTCCCCATCATGACATTTATTCGATAGAAGACCTGCGCCAGCTTGTCTATTCACTGAAAGAGGCGACAGGCTACAAAAAACCCATTATCGTAAAGGTTGCCGCAGTCCACAACATCGCGGCAATCGCGAGCGGCATTGCAAGAAGCGGCGCGGATATCATCGCGATTGACGGCTTCCGCGGAGGTACAGGCGCCGCTCCCACAAGGATACGCGACAATGTCGGCATCCCCATCGAGCTTGCCTTGGCAAGCGTAGATTCAAGGCTGCGCGACGAGGGAATACGAAACAACGTATCTCTTGTTGTCGGCGGAAGCATAAGAAGCAGCTCGGATGTTGTAAAAGCTATAGCTCTCGGAGCGGATGCCTGTTACATTGCAACGGCTGCACTCCTTGCCATGGGCTGTCATCTCTGCCGCACCTGTCAGACGGGCAAATGCAATTGGGGAATAGCAACGCAAAGCCCCGATCTTGTGAAAAGGCTAAATCCCGATATAGCTTACCCGCGTCTTGTAAATCTTCTTACGGCATGGGACCATGAAATAAAAGAACTTATGGGGGGTATGGGAATAAACTCGATCGAGGCGCTGAAAGGAAACCGGCTGATGCTTCGCGGTGTCGGATTGAACGAGAAAGAGCTGTCCATCCTCGGAATAGCTCACGCGGGGGAGTGATAAGGACATGAAACGAGTATATGTAAATGAAGATTGGTGTCTCGGCTGTCATCTCTGTGAATATAACTGCGCCTTTGCCAATTCAGGGAAAAAGGACATGGCAATTGCGCTGAGGGATATAAAGATACGCCCAAATATACGCGTCGAAACTGACGGAAAGATATGCTTTGCCGTATCGTGCAGACACTGCGATGAGCCATTTTGCGTTACGAACTGCATAAGCGGCGCCCTGACAAAAAAGGACGGCATCATAAGCATAGACAAGGAAAAATGTGTGGGCTGCTATACCTGCGTCCTGTCCTGCCCATATGGGGCGATCACACCTGCGGAAAGCGGGATCATGCAGAAATGCGAACTTTGCACGCAAAACGGAGGCGTTCCGATGTGTGTTAATGGCTGCCCGAACAATGCGATTGTTTTTGAAGAGAGGTGACTTGAGTGGAATATGTTATAGTTGGAAATTCCGCAGCTGCCGTCGGTGCTATAGAGGGTATCCGCCAGATCGACAGGGAAGGCAGGATAACTGTCATAAGCAGCGAAAAGCATCATACCTATTCAAGACCTCTTATTTCCTATCTGATTCAAGGAAAAACAGACAGACAGCGGATGAAATACAGGCAGGACAGCTTCTATGACGACTTCGGGTGCAGAACGGTTTTTAATAAAACCGCTGTTGCTATAGACAGGGAAAGCAAGAAGCTTTTTCTTGAGGATGGGGAAGCTGTCTCTTACGACAAACTGCTTATGGCAAGCGGCTCATCGCCCTTTATTCCACCGATGACGGGGCTTGAAACGGTTTCAAAACACTTTTCATTTATGTCCCTCGATGATGCGGAGGCGCTCGAAAAGGCGCTGTTTCCCGAAGCCAAGGTGCTTATTATAGGGGCAGGGCTTATAGGACTTAAATGCGCGGAGGGGATAGCGGCGGTAACCGGTAAAATTACAGTGATCGACCTTGCGCCGAGAATTCTTTCCAGCATCCTTGACGATGAGGGTGCGCAAATCGTACAGGCGCATCTTGAGAAGCAGGGAATAGATTTCAGGCTCGGCGTGTCTGTAAAAAGATTTGCATCAAATAAGGCGGAGCTGACGAGCGGAGAAAATATGCATTTTGATATCCTTGTGACCGCTGTCGGCGTCAGACCCAATGTAGGACTTATAAAGGGCGCAGGCGGAGAAATAGATAAGGGCATAGTTGTCAATGAGCGCATGGAAACTACGATACCGGACATTTACGCCGCGGGAGACTGCGCTGTGAGCTATGACCTTAGTTCGGATACAAGGCGTATTCTTGCTCTGCTGCCAAACGCCTACAGCGGGGGATATGCGGCGGGCATAGCAATGGCGGGAGGAGAGCCGCCCGAGCTAAAGTCGATGCCGATGAACGCTATCGGTTTTTTCGGACTGCATATCATTACAGCCGGAACCTATGATGGTGAAGTTTTCGAGACAAAAGAAGGCGAAAATTATAAAAAGCTTTTTTACTCGAATGATGCTCTGCGCGGCTTTATCATGATAGGCAATGCAGACAAGGCGGGTATCTATACGGCAATGATTAGGGAAAAAACACCGCTGTCCAGTATAGATTTTGAGCTTATATGCGGGAAACCTTCACTGATGGCTTTTTCAAGAAGCTATCGGGACCAAAAATTAGGGGGGAAGACCCATGAAAATTGATTGCACTGGAAAAAAATATGATATACTTAACAATGAGATATCTTCCGCCGAAGGCAGCGTCATTCTTGACAACTGCATCGGACAGCGCTTTATAGGCGCGGGGGCTTCGGATAAAACTATAACAATCAACGGAGTGCCCGGAAACGCGCTGGGTGCCTACCTTGATGGGGCGAATATCGTAGTCAACGGAAACGCGCAGGACGCATCAGGAGACACGATGAACGACGGACGGATAATCATTAACGGAAATTGCGGGGATGCCGCCGGCTACGCTATGCGCGGGGGAGAGATATTTGTCAGAGGTGACGTTGGTTACAGGGCAGGCATCCACATGAAGGCGTATGCCGATAAAACCCCCGTACTGGTCATAGGCGGAAAGTGCGGAAGCTTTCTTGGCGAATATCAGGCGGGCGGGCTTATTATCGCGCTGGGACTTGGTTACGATGATAAAGATGTTCTTGGAAACTTCTGTGCAACGGGTATGCATGGCGGCAAGATTTTTGTGAGAGCCGACAGGCTGTGTACAAAGCTCTCCGCGCAGATTTGCACAAGACCCGCGAGCGATGAGGACCTTGCCCAGATATCCCCGTATATTAAAGAATTCTGCAAGTGCTTTGGGGTAACGGAGTCTGAGGTTTACACAAAGGGATTTCAGGTTTTATACCCAAACTCCTGCAATCCGTATAAGCAGCTCTATATTCAAAACTGAACGGAGGCATTAAACTATGCTGTACACAGCCCAAGAGGTTCTCGACTATGTGAAAGAGGAGGATATCAAATTTATCCGCCTTGCATTCTGCGATGTTTTCGGAAAACAGAAGAACATTTCCATCCCACCGTCAGAACTGTCAAAGGCTTTCCGCTCGGGAATATCCTTTGATGCTTCCGCAATCGCGGGTTTCGGAGATGAAAGCCGCTCCGACCTGTTTCTTTTTCCCGACCCGACCACGCTTTCCATTTTGCCGTGGAGACCTTCACACGGGCGCGTGGTACGTATGTTCTGCGATATAAAATATCCCGACGGAAGAGCCTTTGAGCTTGACGGACGCGCTCTCCTGAAAAAAGCGGTTTCGGAGGCGGCGAGCAAGGGGATAAACTGTTATTTCGGACCCGAGTATGAGTTTTATCTTTTCAAAACCGACGAATACGGAGTGCCGACGAACATTCCTATTGACAATGCGGGATATATGGATATAGCGCCGGAGGACGCGGGGGAAAATGTACGCCGTGAAATCTGCATTACGCTTGAGGAAATGGGCATTATTCCCGAAGCCTCACACCACGAAGAGGGACCGGGACAGAATGAGATAGATTTCCGCTACGGCGACGCCCTGTCGGCGGCCGATAATTCCATCACATTTCAGATGGTCGTAAAAACGATTGCGGCAAGAAATGGACTTTATGCCTGCTTCGACCCAAAACCACTCGCAAATATGAGCGGCAGCGGAATGCACATAAACATTTCTCCGCATCTGCCGGACGGCGGGGACTGCTTCTATCAGTTCATGGCGGGCATTTTGGAGCATATTTCCGATATCACGCTATTTTTGAATCCTACGGCACAATCTTATCTGCGTTTGGGCAGCAACAAAGCGCCACAGTATATAAGCTGGTCGCCGCAGAATCGTTCTCAACTTATCAGAATTCCCGCCGCGGGTTCGGAACACAGCCGAATCGAGCTTCGCTCACCCGACGCAGGAGCTAACCCCTATATTGGGTATACGCTTCTCATTTTAGCGGGACTTGACGGAGTTGAACGTTCCCTGACTCCCCCGCCTTCTGCGGACTTCAACCTGTTTACCGCGGCGGAACAGGAGCTTTCGGCCTTTAAAAAACTTCCGGACTCCATTTCGGAAGCGGCAGAGGCGGCAAAAAACAGCAGCTTTGTCAAAGCAAATTTGCCTTCCCGTTTTATTGATGAATACGTTTCAAGTAGGAGATGAGCAACGCGATTCTGATTGAAAGGGGAAGCAGAATATGTTCAGCGACAGAGCGCAAAACAGCGTGCTGGTGGTATCGGTTTCTCAGAAAATCACTGACCTTTTCAATGAGCTGCTGCCCCCGAGCGCATTTTACCCTATCGTTGCGGTTTCAAGCTGCGGCGAAGCAAAACGTGAGTTGATTTCCTCGGAATATGACATAATAGTAATCAATGCACCGCTGAGCGATGAATTCGGGTCAGACTTTGCCTTGGATCTTGTCCAAAACAGCCCGTCTGCCGTTCTTCTTCTTGTAAGCAGTGATATATACGGAGAGGTCTCCTGCAAGGTCGAAAACTATGGCGTAATGACTGTTTCAAAGCCGCTTAACCGTACAACGCTTTACACTGCTATGAAACTGGCTTATGCCACCCGTGCAAGACTTAGGATGATGGATAAGAAAAACAAAAACCTGAGTGCAAAAATGAGCGAGATACGAATCGTAAACAGAGCAAAGTGGACGCTTATAGAATCACTGGGAATGACGGAGGAACAGGCTCATCATTATATAGAGAGACAGGCGATGGATATGCGCCTTACAAAGGGCGAAATCGCAGTCTCAATATTGAACACTTACGGAAAATAGGGGCACACCCTTAGCTTGGGGTATGCCCCGAATATAGGAAAGCGGCTGTATTGCCGCTTATCTTGTTTTACGAAAAGGGGTTTTTATGAGTAAGTATATTTTTGTAACGGGCGGTGTTGTGTCCGGTCTGGGCAAAGGTATCACCGCCGCGTCGTTAGGCAGATTGCTGAAAGCAAGGGGACTGAAAGTCGCGGCACAAAAGCTTGACCCCTATATCAATGTCGATCCCGGCACCATGAGTCCCTATCAGCACGGAGAGGTCTATGTTACGGAGGACGGTGCGGAAACTGATTTGGATCTCGGACACTATGAACGCTTTATAGATGAGGACTTGAATAAATATTCAAATCTTACGACGGGGAAAGTGTACTGGAACGTACTGAACAAGGAGCGCAAGGGCGAATATCTGGGCGAAACGGTTCAGGTTATACCGCATGTCACCAACGAAATAAAAGAATTCATATACAGTGTCGGGGAAAAGACCAAAGCCGATGTAGTCATAACTGAGATCGGCGGCACAACAGGCGACATTGAAAGCCAGCCTTTTCTTGAGGCGATTCGGCAGATTGCCCTTGAGTCGGGAAGGGAAAATTCCCTTTTTATCCATGTAACTCTGGTGCCGTTTCTGCGCGGCTCGGACGAGCATAAATCAAAGCCGACTCAGCACTCGGTCAAAGAACTTCAGGGGATGGGGATAAATCCGAATATAATTGTCCTGCGCTGCGACCAGCCGCTTGAGGAAGATATTTTCCGCAAAATTGCTCTTTTCTGTAATGTTAAGTCTGACTGTGTCATTGAAAACATGACTATCCCCATATTATACGAAGCTCCCCTGATGCTGGAAAAGAGCGGCTTTTCAGACGTCGTATGCCGCGAACTGAATCTAAAGACGCCTCCTCCGGATATGAGGGAGTGGCGCGAGATGATAGACCGCATAAAGAGCCGCAGCAAAGAAGTTACGGTTGCGATTGTCGGGAAATATGTACGGCTTCATGATGCCTATCTTTCCGTTGCCGAAGCGCTCCACCATGCGGGCTTCGAGCTTCAAACCCGCGTAAACATAAAATGGGTAGACAGCGAAACGGTAACGGAAGAAAATGTAAGGAGCGTTTTCTCAGACGTTTCGGGCATTCTTGTTCCCGGAGGTTTCGGGTGCAGGGGGATAGAGGGGAAAATCTGCTCTGCAAGATATGCCCGCGAAAATAATGTCCCGTATCTCGGATTATGTTTAGGGATGCAGATTGCCGTAATTGAATTTGCGCGCAATGTCTGCGGACTAAAGGATGCACATTCCGGCGAATTTGACAGTGAAACGCCTTATAAGGTTATAGATTTTATGCCTGACCAGAATGAAGACATTGATAAAGGCGGAACCATGCGTCTCGGTGCCTATCCCTGTAAAGTAAAGCCCGATACGATATTGAGCCGGTGCTACGGGGCGGAGCTTATTCATGAAAGACACCGTCACCGCTATGAGTTCAACAACGATTTTAGAAAGATCATGTGCGATAAGGGTCTTGTTATAGGCGGTACCTCGCCGGATGACCGCATAGTGGAAACTATTGAAATTCCCCAAAATGACTTTTTTGTAGGCGTTCAGTATCATCCGGAATTTAAGAGCCGCCCCAATAGGGCGCACCCGCTGTTTCTGGGCTTTGTCAAAGCTGCGCTGAAATAAAAGCAGGATATAAAACGGACAAGGGATACTTTTTAAAGTATCCCTTGTCCTATGAAAAGGGCGGGGTTATCTCAGTCTGGTATATATTCGGCTATATCAGATAAATTACAGTCAAGAATTTTACAAAGCGTGTTCAATGTATTTGTGGAAACAGACTCATTATTCTGTAATCGTAGTATAGTCGAACCACTGATGTTTTCATCTTTGCCTTTATTCCTCAGCGTGTAGGTTGTTGCACCTTTTCTTTTCATCGTTTGCCATAACGGAGCATATGAAATCAATTTGATTTACTCCCTTTACTTTTTTACAGTATGCCCCATAATGGACATATGCTGTTATGCTCAATATCGGACATGAAAAAGAAAGGAGAGCGTGAATTATGGATTATCAAAAGGCTTATAAAATTTTGTTCAATGGAATTACAGATGCACTCGCCGGGCTTAATAAGACGAGTGATAAATGTCTGAAAATAGTGAGAACGCAGGGGCAAACAGAGGATATGTATATGGACGCAGAATAGGGGCTGTCAGCAAATGAAAACAAGACAGAATTGGCTAAAATAGCAGGATCAACCTTGCTGTTCAGCGCGGAATAAGGTAAACTAAAAAATAAAAACTGTTCCTTGCAGAGAAGAAGCAGAACGGTTCGTCTGATGGATTTTAGACTGTATCTAACGGAAGAGGAGAAATCAAATGAAGGGATTACTCATATCGGCGGCGCTTTGTCTGATGCTTGCCGGATGCGGGGGAGAAAAACAAATGGAAACGAACAGCTATACAAAAATCACTGCCGCGGAGGCAAAAGCTATGATGGACGAGCAGAAGGACTGCGTCATACTGGATGTCCGCACTCAGGCAGAGTATGACGAAGGCCACATTGAGGAAGCCGTCTTGATTCCCGATACGGAAATCAATGACAGGGCGGAAAGTGAGCTTCCCGACAAGGAAACCGTAATTTTGCTTTACTGCCGCAGTGGACGGCGAAGCAAACTTGCGGCTCAGGCGCTGGCAGATATGGGATATACAAATGTGTATGAGTTTGGCGGAATTATCGACTGGCCGTATGAAGTAGTGCAATAAAGCGGTATATTCAAAGCATGGCGTCCCTCATTTTCCTAATATAAGCAGCTGCGTATTAGAATAAGGTCTGCAGTCTGACAGACAACTGTTATACAGAGAAAATTACCCCTGACAGCAACGGCCGTCAGGGGTAATTGATTATTGGGGTTCACTTAGATTTTGAAATTCATTGAATTGACTTAGGATTATATCTGCCGTTTCTTTCGGTATTTCAAATGATTGGCTCAGTCCCTCGAAACTGATGCTCACGGACAATTCATCAATGGCGATATATACGCTAATGCCGTTTAGATTACCATTATAAATATGTATGGTTTTTCCGGTCACCATCCCATCGGGAGGCTGGTATGGAACCCAATCGTCCAGTTGCCATTTGTCAATGAAGCGCCCCGTTTTTGCTGTTTGAACCCGAAAATAAATTTGATCGGAAGAAAAGACAAGATAGTCGCTTTCATCAACCAAGGAAGTAAGCAGATCAGGGGTTATTTCGGGCATGTAATGAGCGGAGGTGTAGTCCGTAAGGAGCTTGCTTACCTTTTCGTATGTGCCTTTCGGTAAATCGTAATAGTATTCCTTATCCGAATCGAGATCTTCCGGTTGATCCCCGTTCGCGGATTCAAGGGGCGTGTATTCTTTGCGGTATCCCACGTCGTTTGGGTCGATTTCAAGGCGATAGAAACCGTTGTTTCCAAAAAATTCAAGAAGAATTCTTACCTCAGCAGGAGATGCATCCTGCCGCGGCAGCCAGCTCTTGTAGTCAAGCTCTTGCCAGAGCTCCGCGACAAATTCAGGGTCATCCGTCACTTCGTAGCAGGAGAAATGCTTCTGTGGATTGATGTCGATTCCTTCGTATTTCAGCCCAGTGTATTCATTTTGGGATGAACCGGCTATGGGTAAATCGCTGATTTCATCGGCGGGCGTTGAAAGCACCGATGGCGTGTCTGCATCTGTTGCCTTGCACGAGGCAAATAATAAAATCATGCATAGCGAGATGGCAAAAGTTCCGATTCTTTTTTTCATAAGATCCTCCTTGTGACCGAAAAACTTTGACTATCCGGAAGGGGGCAAATATGGAAGCTGATTTAATTAGCGCCATAGTAACTTGTTTTCGCTATTTTGCTTTTCCGGTCTGTTCTTTTGTGAAAGGCAAATTGCATCTGCATCAATGCACATAACGAACGGAACCACTATACCGCATTATACTATCTTTTGTAAAAATTTACAATGCATATTTAATAGCGGGGGCACTTCATCCTTAATATTATTGGATTTAAGTCACTTGGTTTAAACCTGCGCCGAAGCATGGTCTGCCGCTTTCAGACTGGCATTAGACGCGGAGATTGGCGGGGAATCCCTTAATAGCTAAGACTATTGATATTCTTTTCAAATACTCCAAACCTCCGCTGTCTCGCGTATACTTAAAAATTTTCGGTATATTCCATCCTCATCAATTAGTTCTTCGTGTTTTCCGCGTTGAACTATTCTGCCTTCATCAACAACGAGTATCTGATCAGCATTCCGTATTGTTGCAAGGCGATGCGCGATGATGATAATTGTTTTACCGCGTATTAGTGCGGAAATGGCTTTCTGGATTTTGCGTTCATTTTCCGGATCTATACTCGCAGTCGCTTCGTCCAAAATTATTATCGGGGCATCCTTTAGAATAGCTCTGGCGATGGAGATGCGCTGTTTTTCTCCGCCCGACAGGGTTGAGCCTGTTTCCCGGACCAAAGTGTTGTAGCCCTCCGGCAAATCCATTATAAAATCATGGCATTGAGCAGCTTTAGCAGCTAAAATAATTTCCTCGTCTGAAGCGTCGGGCCTGCCGAATCTAATG
>JAAYBD010000004.1 GCA_012719035.1 Clostridiales bacterium
ATTTTGATTAAGTGCTGCTATAAAGTGCTTTTTCTTGAGTAAATAGGCAAATATGATGGAGCTTGGGAAGCTAAAGCTGAGTATGTAAAAACGCTTCTATCCGTTCATTTGCTTTTTTGCAGCTTCAAAATTATAATTTACAGAGTAAGGATTATTTTTTGTAATTTAATCTTAGTTGTTCAATGAGTTCATTCACTTTAAGGTAAATCTCAAAGCCGATATTATCTATAAAATACTTGTAAGCCTCGTTTTGCTGCGAATAATCATATGGTTTGGTGAGGCAAAGCAGGTTGGGACAGAATATATCGTATCCGCAAACCGAGTAATTCTGGCAGACTTCAGTAATATGCTTATTAATTCCGTATATCTCGAGCAAAACAATAATTGCTTTATCTGAGCTTTTTTGTATGTTAACACTTATTCTTTACCTCGACTTAAAAACAGCTATAATAAAAGGTTTGAGGTGTTTTTCTGAATTTTATATGACTTCCTTCCGACTGTCATCAATTTATTATCCCATAAGCATGACAGGATAACAAGCTTTATATGGGAGCCTGGCAAAAGCACCGTATAGCCTATAAACTCAATATCCAAGTATCAGCCCTGCAGTTTTTGTATCGATGGCTTACAATTAAAAACCCTCCATTATAGCACCAGACTTTTGTATGATGATATAATGACACTATATCTGATTAAAACCTATATCATAATGCCGTTTTACGGTATGATATATATGCGGCAAAATGGAGATGATATGTCAATGAATACCTATAAAACAGCAGAAATAGCACACAGCATCGGGATTCATCCCAACACTGTGCGGCTTTATGAGGAGCTTTGTCTTATTCCTAAACCGGCACGGGAAGCAAACGGTTATCGTGTTTTTACTGATTTACATATGGAGCAGTTCAAGCTTGCAAGAACTGCCCTAAAGGTTGAGGTTCTGCAAAATGGACTTAGAAAACAAGCGACTGATATTATCAAGGTTTCGGCTTCAGGAGATTTTGACAGGGCTATTTTTCTGACAGACCGTTATTTACAGCAGATAAAAAGGGAACAAAGAAACGCAGAAGAGGCTATAGCTATTACCGAAAAGCTGCTGTCAGACGATAATCAAGAAGTGGACAATGCTATTCTGACCAGAAAAGAAGCGGCAGACTATCTGCAAATCTCAATGGATTCTTTAAGAAATTGGGAGATGAATGGTCTTCTGACTGTGAAACGAAAGCAAAACGGCTATCGCATTTACACCGCTGAGGATGTTCATCGGCTGAAAATCATACGTTCTTTGCGATGCGCAAATTACTCGCTTGCGGCGATTTTGCGGATGCTGAGTACTTTGGAAAACAATCCTGAAGCAGACATACGAAAAGCAATTGATAAACCCGAAGAAAACGACGATATTATCTCTGTATGCGATGAACTGCTCACATCTTTGCGATGTGCAGAGGAAAATGCCCAAATCATGCTTATGCAGCTTGAGAAGATGAAAAAACAATTTATAACAAACTCTCCACTTTAACACCAGACTTCACTCTGGTGTTATTCTTTTCATGCAAAGAAAAAGATTTAGAAAGGACTCGATAGCATGGAAGCAAGCATCAAAGCAGAGGGATTAAGCAAGTCTTATGGTCATGTAAAAGCAGTCGAAGACCTGAATATTTCTATTTGCCGGGGTGAAGTGTTCGGCTTGCTGGGGGCAAACGGTGCAGGTAAAAGCACTGCGCTTGAATGTATTTTAGGCGCAAAAAAACAAGATACAGGGACGGTGTCCGTTTTGGGAATGAATCCGCAAAAAGACCGGAAGAGACTTTTTGAGAGGGTCGGTGTTCAATTTCAAGAGGCAAATTACCAAGATAAAATAAGAGTGGCTGAGCTTTGTGAGGTCACTGCCTCCCTTTATAAAACTCCTCTGAACTATATGGATATGTTAAAACAATTTGGGCTTTCAGACAAGTTGAAAAGCTATGTAAGCGAGCTTTCCGGAGGTCAGAGGCAGCGACTGTTCATTGTTCTTGCCCTCATTCCAAACCCCGAGCTTGTGTTTTTAGACGAGCTGACGACCGGTTTGGATGCGCGGGCAAGGCGTGGTGTTTGGAAAAGTCTTTCCGATTTAAAAGCAAAAGGACTGACCATTTTTCTGACTTCCCACTTCATGGACGAAGTTGAAGCCCTCTGCGACAAAATTATGATTCTTAAAAACGGGAAAAGCATATTTTATGGAACACTGCAAGAGGCAATTGAATCCAGTCCTTATACAAAGCTTGAAGATGCATACCTTTGGTATACTGACGGGGAGGATAGAGTAGATGAGAGCCTTTAGAACGATGTTTAAGACAGAATTGAAATTATCTCTGCGTGGTATGGATATGTTTATTTTTGCGATCTGCATGCCGGTCACAGTTATGGTCATTCTCGGTATTACTTATGGGGATAAACCCGCCTTCGATGGGGCTGAGTATACATTTTTGGAGCAATCATTTGGAGCTGTAGCAACAATCGCTGTCTGTGCCGGAGGCGTAATGGGGCTTCCGCTGGTCATATCTGATTACCGGCATAAAAAAATCCTGAAGCGGTTTAAGGTAACACCGACAAGCCCTGCCCTAATTTTAGCAGTCCAGATTGTAATCTATGCATTATATTCCATTGCTTCACTCATACTTATTTATGTAACAGCAGTACTTTTCTTCGCTTATCAATTTAGCGGTTCGTGGCTCAATTTCTTGGGTGCATATATTCTCGTAATGCTGTCAATTTTCAGTATTGGACTACTGGTGGGAGGTGTGGCTCCCAATACTAAAACAGCAAGTGTTTTTGCCAGCGTATTGTATTTTCCGATGCTTATTTTCTCGGGCGCTACCCTGCCCTATGAAGTCATGCCCAAGGCGCTTCAAAAAGCGGCGGATATACTGCCCTTGGCACAGGGAATCAAGCTGCTGAAAGCCGCTTCACTCGGTCTGCCAATGTATAGCGTTTCGGTTCCTGTTATTGTGATGGTTGCGCTTGCGGTAATATGTACAGGCATATCTGTTCGCTTTTTTAAATGGGAGTAATGCTTTGATATAGCTGCGCCCCCGGCAGTCTCAGATAAAATTGAGATAGCCGGGGGCGTCAATACAAAAAACCTTCGGTGTATATTAATACGGAAATACTACGGTAAGAAACATCTTGAATTTTTCTTCAGCATATACGGCATGAGGGATATTGTTTGGCATCACAATAGTCTCTCCTTCCGAAACGATGTGCTCCTTTTCACCAATGGTTATGCGGGCCTTGCCCGTTAATACGGTAAGCATGGCATCTCCTGTGGAAGAGTGAGAGCTGATCTGCTCTCCTTTGTCAAAGGAAAAGAGTGTGATACCGACCGAATTGTTCTGCACCAATGTACGGCTTACGACCTGACCGGGCTGATAATCCACCAAATCGCCCAAGTTCAGCGTTTCTTCAAAATTGATGTTTTTTAAGTATTGTACTGACATATTGGCGGCTCCTTAATTAAGATATTTAGTCTTGCGTTCCGATTATAGATAATTTCAATATAACCAACTTGAGGAATAATATCCTCGGCAACTTAATTTTCTATCCGATAAGATTCTATCCTTTTTCAAGCATAAAATCAAGACCGCAGAGCATTTGCCCTGCGGTCTTGATTTCATAGTGAACTTATAAATCCGATTTTTCGTGATCATCGGGATAAACTCTACCTCACCGGGCGAAAGCAGGTTTAAAATCCAAATCGCAGGTAAGGTCGGTTATAATCTGATATGCACTGTCCATATCTCAACTCCTTGTTGAATCTTGGGCATAATAGTATCATCGAAAAAAATCACTTTCATGGGACCATATTTAAAATGTGCAAAAACAAAATACGCATGAATATTGGAAGGAAAAATAGGTCCTGATTGAAAGAATAAATGAATGTATAGTTTAGCACAGCAATAGAATTGGAATTTTCTTTTCATAATGAAGGAAGTGTGGTAAAATATATAAATACATTAAAACAGCTGACAAATAAAAAGCATCGGATTCTATACGGTTGGGAGTGGGATATTAGTGGATTTGAAAACATTGAGAAGCTCTTGTGAGGATTGCAAAAAGTGTGCGCTTTGGGAAACCCGGACAAACGTCGTTTTCGGGGGCGGAAATGAAAACGCAGAGGTTCTTTTTATAGGCGAGGGTCCGGGAGAGCAGGAGGATTTGAGCGGACAACCATTTGTAGGACGTGCGGGCAAGCTTCTTGATGATATGCTTGCTATAATCGGACTTGACCGTTCCAATATTTATATTGCAAATATGGTCAAATGCCGTCCGCCCAAAAACCGCGACCCGCTGAAAATAGAAATGGAGGCCTGTATGCCTTGGCTGAGGAGTCAGAGCAAGATATTAAACCCAAAAATCATTGTCTGTCTCGGAAGAGTTTCGGCTATGTCAATAATTCGTGAGGATTTCAAAATTACTGCGGAGCATGGGCAATGGACTGAGAAAAACGGTATAAAAATGATGGCGATTTATCATCCGGCAGCATTGCTTCGGGATCCTCGCCGCCGCCCCGAAACTTTTGAGGACTTGAAAGAACTTCAAAGGGTTATTAAAGAGGTTTGTGAACATACTTATATAAACTGACCAATCTCCGTTGCCTTTGGATGGGAATAGATAGATTTGTTACAATTTATTTTAGATTTAATACTTTTGAAACAAGATTTCTGTTTTTTTTGTAACATCTGTTTGTTATTATGAAAATGCAAGAGACAGTTGAACTTTTTCGTTTTCTCCTCATCCCAATAAAGTTTCGGCAAACGGAGTGTCGCACCGTTTGCCGAAACTTTTTTTATAGTCTGAAACAAATTGTATACAAATTTTGTTATACTATGTCGAAGAACGGAGCATATCACTTAACGGAGGAGAGCATTATGCGAATAGCACAGTTCAGCGATTCGTTTTTACCAATAGTTGACGGTGTAGGAAGGGTCGTCTTGAATTATGCAAATCATATCGCGGACAAGGGACATGAGTGTTATGTTATGGCACCCATGACCAATACGGGCTTCCGCGGCGGCTACAAATTTGAGATGGTAGATTACCGCAGTATGAATCTTAGAGGGCGGCAGTACAAAGTCGGAGTTCCGTTTGTTGATCCGCATTTCCAAGCAAGGATGAATAATATCGAGCTGGACATAATACACGCGCACAGCCCGTTTACTGCGGGACAGGCCGCATATCTATATGCAAAAAAGCGTGGGATACCGCTTGTGGGAACATTCCACTCCAAGTACAAGGACGATTTTCGGCAGATGACCGGAGTTAATGTAATAGCGGAAGTAGGCACTAAATATGTAGTGGATTTCTATGATAAATGCGATGAGGTATGGACGGTAGGCGAGTCCTCTGCCGAAACACTTAGAAGCTACGGCTATAAGCAAAAAGTAGTTGTTATGCAGAACGGTGCGGATGAACAGGTGATCGACCCTGCGGATAAAGCTTATGCTGAAGAAAAATTCGGACTTGGAGCCGAGCCTGTGCTTCTTTTCGTTGGCCAGCAGGATTGGAAGAAGAACATTGAAAGAATATTGCTTGCAGCTGCGGAAATCAACAATAAAGGACTTGCTTTTAAGCTTGTGATGGCGGGAATGGGACCACATTCCAAAGAAATCATGAAGCGCGCATCGTCCTTGAAACTTGATGATAAAATGGTATATACAGGTCATATATCTGACAGTAATCTCCTTGCGGGTATTTACCAGTGCGCGGATTTATTAGTATTTCCGTCCCTGTATGACAATGCTCCTATGGTTATCAGGGAGGCGGCGTCATTCGGGACGGCATCTGTCGTTGTCCGCGGAAGCTGTGCCGCAGAGCCTATCATAGACGGTGAAAATGGTTTTCTATGCGAGGATAATACGGCAGACCTTGCATATGTAATGGAAAAGGCGATAAATGATACGGAGAGAATGAAGTTTATCGGTGAGGCTGCAAGACGAACCATTCCTGTTAATTGGGATATAATCATCGACGATGTTTTACAGCGTTATACAAACCTTACCTGCAATTGTTCAAAATGCGAAAGGGGCAGAAAGCTCTTTGCGTTTAATCGATAGCAGGAAGAGTGATGCGGCAGAAATTGAATCTGGAAAGGAAGAACTATGCTCAATAAAAAAACAATACGGACTATTTCGTTGATAACGGTTATTTGTATGGTACTCGCTACCGGTGCGCTGGCCGCTGTGTTGGGTGAGATTATAAACGGATATGAAACGTATCTGGGCGCGGGAATGGAGCTTTGTAAAGGCGTTTACTGGACAGGCTCCGACTATCAGACGGAGAACTACATAGAATATTCCCCGTCCTCGGCAGTCAGACCCGTTGTTGTTTCGGGTTCAAAGCTCTGCAATTACGGAAATTTCTCTTCGATGGCGTCTTTGCTTGAAAAAGAGGGGAAGCATGTTATAGCAGGAATAAACGGGGACTATTATGTGCTTTCCAACTATGAGCCTTTGGGAATAGTAATACAGAACGGCAAACTTATATCCTCCGATGCCGGTAACTGGGCTATCGGATTTTCGGATGACGGTAAGGCTGTTTTCGGTATGCCGAATTTGAACATAAGCGTTGAAATAGGAGGGACGGAGTATCAGCTTGACGCGGTTAACAAAACCCGCAGAAACGGCGGCGCCGCTCTGTACACTGACGATTATGCCTATGCAACAAAAAATACGGGTGCCGGAACCGATATCATATTCGCCGTAGATGGATCCCTTAGTGTAAACTGCACAAAAACGCTTACAGCAGAACAGATAATAACAACGGGCGGTGCGGTAAATATTCCGGCAGGCAAGCTTGTACTTAGTGTTTCAAATAATGCAACGGACGGACTTAAAGCGGCGATTGGAAGCATAACGGCAGGAACGACAGTAACGCTGAAAATATCGTCCCCAAGCGAATGGACAAATGTCTCATATGCTATCGGCTCTCTGTATAAGCTCGTCACAAACGGTGCAGTTGTGAGCGGACTTCCGGCGGGAACGGCACCACGCAGTGCCGTCGGCAAAAAAGCAGATGGCTCACTTGTATTCTATACGATAGACGGCAGACAGTCGGGTCACAGCGTGGGCGTTACCATAACGAGGCTTGCAGAGAGAATGGCGGAGCTTGGCTGTGTTGAAGCGGCGATTATGGACGGCGGTGGCTCAACGAGCATGAACGCAATTTATCTCGGAGACAGCTCCGCTTCTCAGATAAACAATCCGTCCGACGGTTATCAGAGATCGGTCACAAACTACATAATGCTTGTTACAGAAAATAAGCCTACAGGAGTTGCCGACAGGCTTGCACTCTATCCGCTGTCAACGCACATTCTTTCGGGTGCCACAAGCTCCTTTACGCTTAAAGCCGCCGATGAAAACGGCTATGCAGCGTCATTGGACAAGTATGTCAGTCTGTCGGTGAGCGACGGGCTGGGAACCATTTCTGAAAACGGCACGTTTAAGGCCGAAGGAGTGGGAAAAGGAAATATTACAGCATCGGCAGACGGACTTGTAGGTGCTTCAGTGCAGATCAATGTCGTTGCA
This sequence comes from Clostridiales bacterium, assembly GCA_012719035.1. GTDB lineage: Bacteria > Bacillota > Clostridia > Oscillospirales > Oscillospiraceae > UBA2658. Next base: position 7,566 of record JAAYBD010000004.1, read on the forward strand.
ACCCCGGACAGCATAACGATCAGAAAAGAGAGCAATGGAGCGGCAATAAGCTCACTCGCGGTTTCTGCGGAAAGCAAAACATCTCTGACAGCGACGGCAATGAGTAATCACGTTCAGCTGGTTTCTCAGGATCCCTGCTATTCGTGGTCGGTTGAAGGAAACATAGGAACAATAAGCGCCGATGGCACTTTTACAGCCGGAAAGCAGACTGCAAGCGGACGGATAGTAGCTAAGGCAGGAGAAAAAACTGTCTCAATCCCCGTTACAGTTACGAGTCCCGAAAGATACGATGATGTAAAGAATACAGACTGGTTTTATGACGCGGTGAAGTATGTCAGTGAAACCGGTGCAATGTCTGGAACTGCCGACAGGGTTTTCTCACCCAATGCCCAGATGACAAGGGCAATGCTTGTAACGGTTTTGCACCGCATGGAGAAATTTCCCGATCCGGGTACGATAAGCGAGAGGTTTTCCGATGTGCCTGACGGCGAATGGTATTCAAAAGCCGTATATTGGGCGAGTTCAAAGGGAATCGTTCAAGGCTACGGCGGCAAATTTGACCCCAATGCCCCGATAAGCCGTGAGCAGCTTGCCACGATTTTATACCGTTATTCATCTTCACCGGCAACAGGCGGCAGCCTTGGTAACTTTACGGATGCTTCCAAAGTTTCACCATGGGCAAAGGATGCATTCTGCTGGGCAGTTGAAAAGAAAATCATCAGCGGTGTAACGGAAACGACTCTTTCGCCTCAGACAACGGCTACAAGAGCGCAGGTGGCGACAATTCTTTATCGTATGAAGTAGTAAGATTATATAAACCTTTAAAAACAGCGGGCGGTCATTTCCCGATCGCCCGCCGAAGTATCAAGAGAAAATAGTAAAATAAATGTTGACAAACAGCAAATAAACTGATAGTATTATACAGCGCTCCAAAGACAGCAGGTGGATTTGTCCGTAAATCCTGCCGAGGACGGCTTCTATTTTTTAATTAGCAGCTTTCTGTCTTTGTGCCTTTTGGCGCAAGGACTTATTTTTTTGGGCGCACATTAAACCACGGAGGTGAAAATTATGCCAAATGCAAAGGTTCTCAGTGAGAAGCAGGCTATCGTTGCTGAACTCGTAGAGCGTTTAAAGACTTCAAGCGCAGGTGTTTTTGTTGATTACAAGGGCATTACTGTTGCTCAGGACTCAGAGCTTCGCAGCGAACTTCGCAAAAATGACGTCGAATACACCGTCATTAAGAACACCCTTTGCCGCCGTGCTATAGACGAGATCGGTCTTTCCGAGATTGATCCTATTCTTAACGGAACGACATCTCTTGCAACAAGCAAAGGCGACCCCATCGCACCTTTCCGCGTAATCAGTGATTTTGCGAAGAAAATGGGCGATGACAAGTTCAACGTCAAAGCGGGCTTCATGGATGGCAAGGTTCTTTCCCTTTCCGAAATCTCCGAAATCTCTGCTCTTCCTTCCAAGGATGCACTGTATGCAAAGGTTCTCGGAACAATGCTCGCTCCCATCACCAGTCTGGCTGTCGTGCTCGGTCAGATATTAGAACAGAAGGGCGGCTCCACCGAAGCTGCCGAAGCTGCAGCCGAATAATAAGTAACGGCTGAACAACAAAATTACATTTTAGGAGGAAACTAATATGGCAAGCGAAAAAGTAACCGCTCTGATCGAAGAAATAAAGAATCTCTCCGTCCTTGAGCTTTCCGAGCTCGTTCATGCACTTGAGGAAACCTTCGGTGTATCCGCAGCAGCAGTTGCAGCTCCCGCAGCAGGCGGCGCAGCAGCTCCCGCAGCAGAAGAGAAGACAGAGTTTGACGTCGTTATGACTGACTTCGGCGCAGAGAAGATCAAGGTTATCAAGGAAGTTCGTGCTATCACAGGTCTTGGTCTTGCAGAGGCAAAGGCTATGGTTGAAGGCGTTCCCGCAAAGATTAAGGAAGGCGCAACCAAAGAAGAAGCAGAAGCCCTTAAAGCACAGCTTGAGGCTGCCGGCGCAAAAGTCGAGCTTAAATAAGCTGATTCTAAACAATAAAAAGCTGCCGAAGCAATGCGGTAGCTTTTTTGTTATTTTAATTGCCGCGAATATTGATGCGGCTAATATTAAATCAAAAAATCAGAAATTTTTATTTGCCCTGTTTGCTGCTTGAATTGCTGTCATTTGTATGCCTGAAATGCTCTTTAGTAGTTTCTATCACTATGCCTGATAGTCCGAGCAGGGCTAAAAGGTTGGGAATTGCCATAAGACCGTTGAGGGTATCCGCGATGCTCCATGCGAGGCTTAGGTTCATTGCCGAACCGATGACTATGAATATAATAAAAAATATTTTATAAGGTGTGAGTGCCTTTGTCCCAAAAATGTATTCAGCGCATCGGCTGCCGTAAAGCGCCCAGCTAAGGATCGTCGAGATAGCAAACAGAGTAATGCAGGACGTAATTATAATACTGGCAGCCTTGCCTCCAAAAGCAGAAGAAAAGGCGGAGATACTCAGCTCTACACCGGAATTGCGTCCATAGGGAATACAGACGCCGCTTATAAGAATGGCAAGTGCGGTGAGCGTACAGATAACTATAGTGTCTATGAACACTTCAAATATTCCGAAAAGACCCTGTTTGGCGGGATCTGTTTCACTTGTTGCCGCATGGGCAATAGGAGCTGAACCAAGCCCCGCCTCATTGGAAAAAATACCGCGCCCAACACCCTGTTTCATAACTTGCATAATGCTAACGCCGACAGCCCCGCCGAGGACAGCGTCCGGACTGAAGGCTCCGATAAAGATTGCACTGAATGCAGATCCTATGTTACCTATATTGGCGAATATGACTGTAAAAGTGCCTATTATATAGATAATGCTCATTGCGGGAACAAGCTTTTCGGAAACAGCTCCGATGCGCTTCATTCCTCCCAATAAAACGAGAGCGGCTGCAAAAGAAACAATAAAACCAACTGCAAGGCGAATAGTAATATCTGCCTTGCCGCCTGCCATAACCGAGCCTGCTGTAAATTCGTTGATCAGAGTAACGACGGAACCGGATATGGTGTTGACCTGAGTCATATTTCCAATACCGAACGAGGCGAACATTGCAAAAACAGAAAATACTACAGCGAGCCATCTCCAGTTCTTCCCAAGACCGTTTGAGATGTAGTACATAGGTCCGCCGACCCAATCACCCTGTTTGCTGCGCTCACGAAATTTAACGGCAAGCAATACTTCCGAGTATTTAGTGATCATACCGACAAGAGCGGATATCCACATCCAAAACACCGCGCCCGGACCGCCGAGAGAGATGGCACCCGCAACACCGGCGATATTGCCGGTACCAACGGTTCCGGCAAGAGCGGTAGTAACTGCCTGAAACGGTGAAATTTCACCCTTGTTTCTGCCTTTCTCTTTTTTAAAAGCATTGCCTAAAGTGTTTTTCATTGCATATCGGAACTTTCGGAACTGCAAAAATCCTGTACGTATGCTGAAAAACAGGCCTGTACCGACAATCAGCAGCATCATAGGCGGACCCCAGACTATACTGTTTATGATGTCGTTTAACTGTACAATCGCTTCGGAAATATTCTGCATAAATTATGTACTCCTGTAGTTTTGTAATAATGTGTTGAGATATTTTGATTCGAGAAATATTACCTGTTTTTGTGAATTTTTTAAATTAACAGGAACATTTTTTCTTTCTAAACGTCTATGATATTGTAATTAATACTATGCAAATATGATGTACTTTTTTATATAAATGAGTTAAAATGTATATAAGCAAATTTTTATGCTAAGAAAGGATCTAAAAATGAAAAGGATACTATCGTTTTTACTTGCCGCCTGCACTCTCCTTAGTATGACGACCTCGGCTTTCGCACTTGAAAAAGGCGATGCCCGCGCCGTTATCGGTGCTGATATAACTGAAGGGCAAAAAGCTGCTGTTTATAAAGCTTTCGGCATTGAGCGGGACAGCGTCAAGGAACTTAGCGTTACTAACAGTGAAGAGAGGGAATATCTTGACGGGCTTGTAGCATCGTCTATTATAGGAACGCGCTCAATATCCTGTGTGTATATCGAGATTCTTGGCGAAGGCGAAGGATTACAGGTAAGCACTTCAAATATAAACTGGTGTACAAAGGAAATGTATGCAAATGCTCTTGTCACAGCCGGAATAGATAACGCAAAACTCATCGTGACAAGCCCGATTGAGGGTATATCCGGAACTGCCGCTCTTACAGGCGTTTACAAGGCGTACGAAGATATCACCGGTGAACAGCTTGACGAAGTTGCAAAGCTTGCGGGTACTCAGGAGCTTGTAATTACGGCTGAGCTTGCAAATGAAATCGGCGACTATGACGCTGTTACCATAGTAAACGAGCTGAAAAAAATACTTGCCGAAACCGTAGATATGACGGATAGCGAGCTCGAGGACGAAATAAAGAGTATTGCTGCTGATAATAATATTTCAGTAAGCGACGGTCAGATAAAACAGCTTGTTTCCCTTTGCCGCTCTCTTGAAAAGCTCGACCCCAGTGAATTGAAAGCAAAGGTCGAATCACTTCAGGATACCGTCAAGAAGCTTGCGGGAGCACAGGCAAAAGTCAGCGAGATTGCATCTTCCGTCGGCTCATTCTTTAAGAGTGTAGGTAATTTCTTCTCAGATTTATTTTCAAAGATAGGAAAATAAATCTTCCGTCAATAATATAAAAGGCTTTCGGAAAAATTTTTCCGGGAGCTTTTTATATATATGCTTTGACATATCAGATGTACGACAATATAATTGAGGTAGTTTTGTAAACAAAAAGGAATGCAATGTTTATGTGGCTTACAGAGAGAGTTTTTTACATTTTAGAAATAGTCGGCACGATAGCATTTGCCGTATCAGGGGCGATGATCGCGATTGAACGCAGGCTTGATTTGTTCGGAGTTGTGTTTCTTGGTGTTATTACTGCCGTAGGCGGCGGCATGATACGCGATATCCTTATAGGAAGCTTTCCGCCTGTGATGTTCATAAACATGGAATATGTGCTGACAGCCTGCGCCGTATCGATTGCTGTTTTCCTTGTCGCGTATTTTGCAAGCCATACATACTTCAAAAAAGCAAGCTTTATTGACACTGTAAACAACGTGTTTGATGCAGTCGGATTAGGAGCTTTTTCCGTAACAGGCACAAGGATAGGCATATCTGCCGGATACTCAGACAACATGTTTTTGTGTGTGTTTTTGGGTATGCTTACGGGAATAGGAGGGGGACTGCTGCGCGATATGATGAGCAGAAGCATTCCTTTCGTGCTTAGAAAAAGGATATATGCACTTGCTGCAATAGCGGGAGCCTGTCTGTATTATCTGCTGTTCCGCATTAAAGCTGCCGACACGATTGCAATTTTTTCTGCTGTGGGGCTGACCTGCATTATTCGCATACTTGCTACTGCATTCGAGTGGAACTTGCCTGTCGCTGCTCCCGAAAAAGAGATAGTCAGGACAAAAAAGTAAAGCATATTCCTGAAGGCAATTGCATCACTATATTATGTAAACTAATTGTTTTAAATTGGTACTGCATATGATAAATAAAAACTGAAGCCGAAAGGCTTCGGTTTTTGTTTTCCTTTAGAGGGATATTTGGTATAATATAGCGTAGATGCTATATTATTAATGCGGGAGGCACGTATTTTGATTAAAGTCAGCAACATAGTTTTGCCGCTTGGCTTCGATGAAAAAGATATGAAAATAAAGGCGGCAATGGCATTAGATATACCTCCGGATAAAATTTTGGATTTTAATTTATCGCGTCTTTCTGTTGATGCGCGGAAAAAGAACAACGTGCATTATGTCTGCGCTGTTACACTTTCCGCAGAAGATGAGGAGAAGCTTGTCTCTAAGGCGAAAAGCAGAAATGTTGAGCTGTTTATTCCAAAGGATTATAAATTTCCGCAGGTAAACCGTAAAAGCAAGATTCGTCCTGTTGTCGTCGGAATGGGACCTGCAGGGCTTTTTGCGGCTCTTCATCTTGCCAGAGCGGGGATTCCTCCAATAATTCTGGAACGCGGGCGCAATGTCGCGGAGCGCACTGAGGACGTCGAAAGGTTTTGGAGAACCGGAAGCCTCTCTTTAAATTCAAACGTACAGTTCGGAGAAGGGGGAGCAGGGACGTTTTCTGACGGAAAACTCTCAACGGGAATAAATGATCCAAGGATATCTCATGTATTTGAAACCTTTGTTGAACATGGGGCGCCGGAGGATATCCTATGGTCGCATAAACCGCATATAGGTACAGACATTTTGAGGGATGTTGTAAAAAGTATACGTCAGGAGCTGATTTCACTTGGCTGCGATATCCGCTTTGGGCACAAGCTCTCTGGCTTGCAGATTGAAGAAAACGCACTTGCGGGTATTCATATTATGAGCGATGCGGGTGCTTACGATATCGCCTGTGACACTCTCGTACTTGCTCCGGGACATTCGGCACGCGATACTTTTACTATGCTTTTCGATACGGGCGTGCCGATGGAGCAAAAGGCTTTTGCAATTGGTGTGCGAATTGAGCACAGACAAAACGCTATATCCATTTCACAGTACGGTGAATTTGCAGAAAAGCTTCCACCGGCCGATTATAAGCTATCATGCCACCTTCCCAATAGGAGGAGTGCTTTTTCTTTCTGCGTCTGTCCGGGAGGTCAGGTAATTGCGGCGGCATCGGAGACTGAAAGACTGGTGACAAACGGAATGAGCCCGCGTGCACGCAATGGGGAAAATATTAACGGCGGATTTCTTGTGGGAATAACTCCATCAGACTTCAGCGGCAACCACCCGTTAAGCGGAATGAAATTTCAAGAATTTTGGGAAAAACACGCATACAATGTCGGGGGGGGAGATTACCGGGCCCCGATTCAAACAGTGGGAGATTTTTTGTCGAATAAAGAAACAAAAAAGATAGGAAGCGTGCTCCCTACCTACAGACCCGATGTGCAACCCGCTGATTTGAGAAAATGCCTTCCGGACTATGTTTCCGAAACTTTATGCGGGGCGCTGCCGATATTTGACCGCAGTCTGCATGGCTTTGCTGATCCGGAGGCAATCATGACGGGAATTGAAACGCGCTCATCTTCACCGGTACGCATATTGAGGGGTGAGAATTGTCAGTCCTCAGTACGCGGTATTTTCCCCTGCGGGGAGGGGGCGGGCTATGCAGGAGGCATAACTTCCGCCGCAGTTGATGGGATAAGGATTTCCGAGGCAATAGCCTCTTTGCCATAAAAAATATAAACGGCGCCATGATATCACGGCGCCGCTTTTCTCATATTGGTTTACTTTCGTGCTATTCCGTAAATTAGTGCGTTGCATATTGCCGCGGCTACATTGCTTCCGCCCTTACGTCCGCGTGCGACGATATAAGGCACTCCGCTCTTCATAATAAGCTCTTTAGCCTGCACTACGTTTACAAATCCGACAGGAACACCTATGATAAGTGCAGGTTTTGCAATCTTCCCCTTCGTGATGAGTTCATACAGACGAATTAGTGCAGTAGGTGCATTGCCAACTGCGAAGATAAAATGATCCCCTAATTTAGCGGATTTATCTATAGAAACGCTCGCCCGCGTTGTTGCGGTTTCTTTTGCGGTGTATGCAACGTCCTCATCGTCCATGAAACAGAGCACTTCTCCGCCGAGTTTTGACAAAGCCTTCTTATTTATTCCCGCTTTTGTCATGTTAGTATCGGTTACGATGGAAATACCGCTTTTCAGTGCATTTTCTGCAATCTCAACAACACCTTCAGAGAAACAGAGACTGTCGGCATAGTCAAAATCAGCTGTCGTATGGATAACACGTTTTATGATTGGGGCAAGCTTGGGGTCAAGCTGTTTCACCAATTCAGACTCAATGATTTCAAAGCTCCGCGCTTCGATATCTTCGGGTTTCATAATTTCAAATTCAATGTTCAAAACTCCACGCCCTCTCTTGCGCCGATTCCCTTGTCAAATGGATGGCGCACTTTTTTTATTTCCGAAACGTAATCCGCGCGTTCAATAAAGCTCTGCGGTGCGTTTCGACCTGTTAAAACGAGCTCGGTTTTTGGAGGTTTCTCGTTCAGCAGAGTGTCCACAATCTGCCTGTCAACAGCCCCGTTTTTATAAGCGGAAATAACCTCATCTAAAACAAGAAGACCGCAGTTTCCGTTTTTAACTTCCGATATAGCTGTGCTTAGGTTTGCGTCATTTTCGGTACGCAGCTCATTTTTGCTTTCCTCTGTCATATTGCTCCAAAATCCAAAATCACGGTTGTTGCGCAGCACTTTGATGTTCGGGATTTTCGCCAGAGCCGCAAGCTCACCTGTGTCTCGCCCTTTTCCAAACTGAACGATGATTACATTTCCGCCGTATCCGGAAAAGCGGAGAGCAAGTCCCAGAGCGCAACTGGTCTTTCCCTTGCCATCGCCCGTATAAATGTGTGTCATTGCCGTCATACGCTAGCCTCCAGTATTTTATAAATAAGTGCCATGTCAAGACTGCTTCTTAGAGAATCGGCGAGCTTATTGTATTGGCTCTGCCGGTATGAATAGTAATCCATAGCGCCTTTTGGGGGCGCGGAGATACCTTTTCTTCTGCATAGTTCTGAAACAAGTGCGTTTCTGCACTCAGCCGTATCAAAAAAACCATGAAGATATGTGCCGAAAACCGTTCTGGAAACACAGCCGTCTTTGCGCCCATCAGAAAGCTCAATAAACTGTATTCCGCCTTCGAGTAATGTTGTTTCCCCCATGTGAATCTCATAGCCTTCTATCTTGATTCCCTTTAGTCTAAGCTCATCACCGGAATCGTCAATAATCCGTCCGCTTGATAAAGTACGTTTTTTTTCAGCTTTAAAAACCGTATTTACGGGAAGAAGCCCCATGCCGTCAAGGCTTCCTTTACACTCCACTCCTTCGGGATCAATGATGCTTTTACCCAGCATCTGATAGCCGCCGCAGATACCGATAACAGGCGTACCCTTTTCAGATAGCGATTTGATGGCGCTTTCAAGTCCGTTACCGCGAAGCCATAAAAGGTCGGAAAATGTGTTTTTTGTGCCGGGAATGACGATTAAGTCCGGAGTTTGTATCTCATCGGGAGATTTTACATAACGGACGGAGACACCCTCAGTCGCATCGAGAGCTGAAAAATCGGTGAAATTCGATATATGCGGAAGCTTTATGATAGCGACATCCAAAATAGCCTTTGAGTGTTTTTTAAAGCGGAGACTTAAACTGTCCTCATCATCAATGTCGATATCCAGCATCGGAACAACACCGGCGACGGGTTTTTTTGTTATATCTTCAAGCATTGAAAGTCCGGGGCGAAGAATATTGATATCTCCCCGAAATTTATTGATTACGGTAGCCTTTACCATGTTCCTCTCGTCATCGTCAAGCAGCATAAGTGTTCCAGCGAGCTGAGCAAAAACTCCCCCGGGGTCAATATCTCCGACCAGCAGAACGGGGGAACGAACCATTTTAGCCATTCCCATATTGACGATATCATCGCGCTTCAAGTTTATTTCGGCAGGGCTTCCCGCACCTTCGATTACTATAATATCATTTACATCTGAAAGCTTGTTGTAGGCAGAAATAACTTCGGGGATAAGACTGCGCTTCATTTTGAAGTATTCCGCAGCGCTCATATTTCCACGCACCTTACCGTTTATAATGACCTGTGATCCGCAGTCTGTTACGGGTTTGAGCAGAATGGGGTTCATATTTACATCAGGTTCTAAAAAGCAGGCTTCTGCCTGAACCGCCTGCGCTCTGCCCATTTCCAAACCATCACAGGTGATAAATGAATTCAAAGCCATGTTCTGGGCTTTGAAAGGCGCGACGCGGAAACCGTCCTGCTTGAAAACTCGGCACAGACCCGCGGTTAGTATGCTTTTTCCCACGTTTGACATGGTTCCTTGAATCATTATAGGTTTAGCCATACAGCACCTCTTTAATGTTCTTTAGCAAAATTTCATTTGCCTCGCGGGTTTTTATGCAGATACGAATAAAATCACTGTTCAGTCCTTCAAAATTTGAACAGTCACGTACTAAAATTCCGCGACTTAGTAGAGGTTCATATAAAGACACATCACTTCTTATTAACAGGAAGTTTGCATCGGAGGGGATAACTTGAAGACCCATCTGACTGAGCCTTGAGATTAAAAATTCGCGCTCGGAACGCAAGATTTTCTTTGTCTCCTGTACATATTCAACACACGAAAGCGCCGCAATACCTGCAGCCTGCGCAACGGTCGAAACGCTCCAGTATTGAGCGGCGTCATGTGTTTTTTTAAGGATGTTTTTATTTGAGGTGAGCATGTAGCCAAGGCGAAGTCCTGCCATGGAATATAGCTTTGTAAAGGCTTTGAGTATGACGATATTATCAAAGTCCGGAAGAAGCTCTTTAGCGGAGCTGCCATCCGTAAACGGAAGGAAGCACTCATCAATAATTAGGGTTATCCCTGCTTTCCAGCATTTTTTAGCGATTTTGAGCAGCAAATTAAAATCGATAAGCAAGCCCGTAGGATTATTTGGATTGCACAGAAAAACAATATCTGTATCGGAGCCGATATCGTCCAATATACGATTTGAAACTAAAAAAGTATCTTCATACGACAATTTATGATATTTTGTCGAGCCGCCGGATAGATGAACAGCTCTTTCATATTCTGAAAAAGTAGGTGAGCACAAAAGAGCTTTTTTAGGCATCAGACATTGACACAGCCGAAAAATCAAATCGTCCGCTCCGTTGCCGCAGAGAATCCATTCCGGGGGACAACCCTCATGTTCAGCGATGGCGGATACAAGCTCCCGACATTTTGGGTCCGGATATCCTGCAAAACTTTCAGCCTTATCGCGGATAACATTTACTACAGCTTTGGGCATTCCAAGAGGATTCAAATTAACGGAAAAATCCAAATTGATTCCCGTATTTGTAAAAATATCGCCACCGTGTTCATATCGCTCCATTTGACCCTCCTATAGTCAGAAAAAGTCCTATCCTGAAAAAAAGAGCTAAAATCAGCATAAGTGCTGATGAAACGAGCATTAGTGTGTTTGAACGCTTGATGTCATCAGGCTCAATAGGACGGATATCATCGCCAATATATGGTTTTTGAACGAGCTTTCCAAAATAATAGGCACTGCCGGCAAGGCGTATATTCAGCGCACCGGCACATACAGATTCCGTTTGAGCGGAGTTCGGGCTTGCATGATTGAATCTATCACGTTTAAATATTCTTATTGCACCGCGGAAATTATAGCCGCATATAGCGGAAGCAATTATCATAAAAACGGCCGAAAGGCGGGAAGGAATAAAATTGACAAAATCGTCAAGCTTTGCCGCACAGCGTCCAAAATGAATGTACCGCTCGTTTTTATAGCCGATCATGGAATCCATGGTGTTTACTGATTTGTAAATGCATCCGCCTACAGCGCCAAAAAACATTATGTAAACTAATGGAGCGATGACGCCATCGGAGGTGTTCTCAGCCACCGTTTCAACTGCGGCTCTTGCGATACCAGATTCATCAAGGGTATTCGTATCTCTGCCAACTATCATGGAAACAGCTTTTCTTGCACTTATGAGATCGTCATTTATAAGGCTTATGTAAACCTTAGTGCTTTCAATGCAGAGACTTTTGGCGGCAAGGAGCTGCCAGCAAAGGAAGGACTCAAGTGCAAAGTAAAAATAAGGTGAGAGGCGATAAGTAAAGTATAGCAAAAGGAGTGGAAGGATAGAGCATACGGAAAGAACAAGCAGGACAAGAGATGTCCCTGCCGTTTTTTCACCTTTTTCATTTTTCGGAAATATATTTCTAAGGCGTTTCTCAAGAGCAGAAATCAGTTTACCTATGCCAACAACAATGTGAGGAAAGCTATATGGATCACCGAAGATCAAATCCAGTATAACGCCGGTAATAAGGGCGGCGGTTGAATAGAGTATCATGATACACCACCTGAAATGCGGAGTTTTAGACCGCCGTCGAATTCCGCGTAGCATTCAATAATACCGCAGTTTTCAATGAAGTAATCATAAAAATTCTTCTTTCTAATATCAAAGCGCTCCAAAATAGCCATTATGATTCCGCCATGGACAACAAAGCAAATAGAGTTTTTATCATCCTTATGTTCTGTGGCGATTTTTTGAAAAGCTTCGCAGCAGCGATTTTTGAAGCCATCTACGCTCTCGCCGTTTGGAATGATTTCCTTGCAGCCGCCATTAACCCAATTGAGATAATGCGTATCGCAAACTAATTCATCTGCTGTCTTGCCTTCGAAATCTCCGAAGTCGCATTCGCGGAGGTCGTCAACTACAATTTTTTGTTTGTCGGGGTACAAAATATCCGCAGTCTGTTTGCAGCGAAGCATTGGACTGCGAAAAATTATGTCAACCTGGGGAGGAGTGATGCCGCGCGCAGTATCAAGCCCAATTTCGCAAAGAGGCTCATCGGTTCTTCCGATATATCGATGTTTCAGATTTCCTTGAGTCTGGGCGTGGCGAATAAGATATATACGCATTATGTAAACCTCCCTGTAAAACTTTTGTTGTCCCTTAATAGAAATTGCGCCGGATTTCGCAGTTTCATTCCTGATTTTTAGAGTTTACCCCGTATAAGTACAAATATCAATTAAGGTATTACAGTGCCGGCATAGAAAAAGTAAATTAGAGTATTTAAGTTGTTATGTAAACCTAAATAATCAAAATGATATAATAGAAATTACCGCTTAAACAAAACTAAAATTGAGTTGCTAATAATTTCTGCTTTCAGTTTCTGTGATTAGTCAATTGTGTTTTTCAGCAAAGCCCGCCGCTTTTTCAGCAAAGTGTTCTGCGCTTTTGGGGTTTGAAGGAAAAAAGATGTGCGGAAATCCGGCAAAAAGGGTTTCCGATGAGTGAATACAAGGGTATTCAACATCCCGCCTTGCCTTTTTGGCAGTGAAAGTATTTCCATCGTCAGTGCTGTTCCAATAATGGAATTCGTGTGCCTTGATAGAATCTCCAGATTTGCAAAGAAGATTGTTGCTCTTTGCCTCAAGTGTAATATAGCCGAAATGCTTTAGACTTTTCGTTTCAAAAGCCTTTGCCGGGATAACGCCGACCATTGGAAAATCTGAAAGCTGTTCGTGGAGATACATAAAGCCGCCGCACTCGGCAATAGTGGGCAGTCCGCCGTTTACTGCGTTTCTGACAGAAGTGAGCATAGATTTGTTGGACGACAATTTCTGCGCATAAAGCTCAGGATATCCTCCACAGAGATATAATCCGCCAATATTATCCGGTAAAGCAGAGTCGTTTAAAGGAGAAAACCATGCTATTTCGCAGCCAAGGCTTTCGAGCACTTCAATGTTCTCATCATACAGAAAACAGAACGCGGGGTCACGGGCAACAGCTATTCGTACTTTTGCCGGCAAAACAGGAGATACTGTGGAGTGCTGTTCGATTGGGGGCGCAGTTTCAGCCAGAGCAAGAAGACCGTTGAGGTCGATATACTTTTCCGCCAAATGACCCATAGTTTCAACTTTTTCCCGCAGCTTATCCTTTTCAATATCAGTGCTTAGTCCTAAATGCCGCGAAGGAATTTGAATATCTTCGTTTTTCGGCAGAAACCCGTAAGATATCAGACCTGCGTCGGAAGCAATCTTCTGCATAGTCTGATACATTTTTTCATTAAGTCCGTTGAAAATGACGCCCTGCAGCCCGATGCTTTGATGGAAGCGCGTATATCCATATAAAATAGCGCCTGCAGAAGCACACATGCCTTTTGGGTTCATCACGAGGATTGCAGGCGTTTTAGTTTTTTCTGCGACCTCGTGCGTGCTTGCCTCGCTGCTTGCGCCGATGCCGTCATAATAACCCATAACGCCCTCTATAACTGCGATATCAAAGGAGGAAGATGCTGAAAGGCTTTTGTTTAAGCCCTCGGCATCAAGAAAAAAAGGGTCGAGATTTCTGGTTTTTACACCGAGAATCTGCCTATGGAACATCGGGTCAATATAATCCGGACCGCATTTAAAGGAGGCAGCATTGCAGCCTCGCATCTTGAGCGCGGAGAGAATAGCCATGGTGACTGTAGTTTTACCGCAGCCGCTGCCTGTACCACCGATGAGAATTCTTTTAATAAGCTCCACCTCCAGAAATTATGTAAACTGGATTATCGGCAATCATCATATGTGCTGACCCAATATAGCGTCCGTTTGACGTGGACACCTGGACAATGTCAGATGCTAAACCGACACACTCAAGCGCGTAAATGGCGTTTGAGGCAGTTTGAGGAGAGACAGCGTTTATTACGATTCTTACTTGTGGGTTTTTAGAACGGAGAGCTGAAACGATGTCCGCTATTTTTCCGCCGCTGCCGCCTATAAATGCAAAATCCGGAGCAGGATATCCGTCTATAATTTCTGGTGCGGAGCCGCAAATGCACTGCACATTTCCGACTTTAAATTTGCGGCAGTTTTCCTTAGTCAGCCCAATGGCGGCCATATCCTTATCAAAGGCAAACACCTTTCCTTCAAAGGCTGATAATGCCATCTCGACCGTAACGGAGCCTGTGCCGCATCCGATGTCATAGCAGACGGCACTTTCGTGCAGACCAAGTTTTGAGAGCGTGACCGCACGAACAGCAGACTTAGTCATGGGAATCCCGGTTCTGATAAATTCGCTGTCCGGTATTCCGGTACGCACTCTTTTATCGGCACTGGGATTTTCAATAATAAGAACAGTAAGGGTCGGGCAGCTTGACACAAGAAGTTCGGATACAGCAGCGGAGTAAATTTTTTCATCAGAGGTCCCGAGATTTTCACCTACTCTAACGATAAGATTTCCGAAGCCAACATTGTACAGCGACTGGGCAAGATCTCTTACATTTCCCCCTGTAAGCGCAAAGACATAAGTGTCGCGCCTTACTGCGCTGACAATATCACAGTCTCTTCCATGCGCGCTGATAAGCTTTGCGTTTTGCCACGGGAGTTTGCATTTTGCAAAGAAATAGTTTACAGATGAGATACCGGATATAAATATAATGTCGCAATCAGATAACAGCTCGGATACAACTTTTGCACCGCTGTAAAAGCCTACGTCTCCGGACACAAGGACCGCGATGCGCTCCATGGAGGATTTCACGATAATTTCAGCTATCTCCTGAGGCTTGACGGCAGAGCGGATATCACAATCGGATCTATTAAAAATATCCGTTAATCGTGAGGCACCGATAATGAGTTGAACCTCATTTAAAGCCGTTATTGCCTCCGAAGTCAGAGAATCGGCTCCCATGCCCATACCGATTATGTAAACCCTTTTCATCGTATGAACTCTCCTATAGCGTTGATTGCATCTTCAATGGTAAGCCCGGGGTCTTTTTCCGGACGTGCCAGAACAAAGATATCCATCGAGCAGTCATGTGCTGCGAGGAGCTTTTCCTTAAAACCGCCGTATGTACCCGACTCCTTGGTAAGAAGTATTTTTGAGCCTGTCTCGCGGAACATTGCAGCGTTCAGT
This sequence comes from Clostridiales bacterium, assembly GCA_012719035.1. GTDB lineage: Bacteria > Bacillota > Clostridia > Oscillospirales > Oscillospiraceae > UBA2658. The sequence goes on from JAAYBD010000004.1 coordinate 23,065, forward strand.
TCGCGGGAAAAGGGACCCTGCATACATATAATGTTTTTAGGCGGGTAGCCAAGTTCAAGACAATGATTCAGCGCATCGGTAATGGGTAAAATACGCAGTATCACTCGATTTTGAAAATCAATGATTTTTGTAAGCTCATCAGCTTCTTTTGCACCAAGTGAAGAGAAAATGACTCCCCCTGTATTGTTAAGTTTTTCAATGAGCTGAGGCATACTGCGGTATATGTCAGAGCTTTCAGCATCAAGGCTGCTTCGCGAGACTCTCATATAGTTAACAGACGTAAGTTGGCAGGCTTTTTTTATATTCCTGCTGGCTTCATAGGCATAAGGATGCGTTGCGTCAATCACAAGCTTCGGTGCTTCCTGAATAAAGAGTCTTTCCATGGCGGACAGATCGAGCTTGCCTGCCCGAACATCGATATAATAACTTATGTCAACCAAACTCTCGCCGTAATCGCTTGCAACGCAAACGAGGGATTTGATCTTTTTTTGGCTGAGTACCGAGGAAAGCAATCTGCCCTCAGTTGTTCCTCCGAAAAGTATTAGTTCATACATTTTTGTATCCCCGCGGCGTGACCATCTTCCCGCCAATCAGCTTTGTCTGAGAATTTCCGATGAAGACAGTGGAGAACATATCGACCTCAATATTACGCAAGCCACCGAGAGTGGTGATAAGCTTATTTTCACCGACTCTGCCGATATTTTGTGCAATTCCGCAGAGAGTAGTTTCGGGAAGTTTACACAAAAGTATGTCGCATGCTTTCTGAAGATAGTTATATCGTCTGCGGCTGGATGGATTATATAAGCAAATGCAAAAATCGCCCTCCGCAGCGAGACTGAGTCGCTTTTCGATGGTTTCCCATGGAGTCAGCAGGTCTGATAGGCTTATTACCGCAAAATCATGCCCCAAAGGCGAGCCTAAAAGCGCTGCGCCGGAAAGTGCGGCGGTAACGCCGGGTACAATAATTATGTCAACCGAATTATCCTCACCGGCAAGCTCAAAAATAAGGCTTGCCATACCGTAAACCCCGCTGTCACCGGAGCAGACGACAGCAGTAATTTTACCCGCCGCTGCATAAGAAAGGGCTTTTTCACAGCGTTCCTTTTCTTTTAGCATGGGAGTGGAATAGAAAAGCTTTTCGGGGTATGCCTCTTTTATAAGCTCTATATATTTTGTATATCCTACGATAATATCTGCGGAGCTTATTGCTGCGTCCGCATCAAAGGTCATGCCCGATTTACCGCCGGGTCCGATTCCAACAACATAAAGTATGTTCATTCTTCCTCCGATATATCAGGTTCCTTTATTGCCAAAGCCATTGTGACGCCGTCAAAGATCATTTTTCTTACAAACAGGTTTCCTCCGCTGCCGAGTACGGCACTGCGCTCGCAGACATTGTCCACGCCTGCGACCTGTTCTACAAATTCCGATGGTGTAAATTTGCCGATTACGTTTGAAAGCTCATCCGAAGTGAAAGTTCTGAAAGGAAGACCGTGCTTTTCGCAGAACTCGATAAGACCGCCTTCCTGTGCTTTTAAATCTATGCTGCATACCTCCCTGACGGCAAGGGGATGGCAGCCGCATTTGCTGAGAAAATCAGTATATGCCTCTTCAATGCTCTCGCAGCTTTTTCCTTTTTTGCATCCAATGCCAAGTGTTAGAACAGGGGGTACAAGATGCAGGATCTTATTCGGAACGCTTGAGAGATATGTTATGGAAAAATCGCTTGCATCATCGGGACCGGAAAGCTCGATACCTTTGGGAGTTGCACCTGAAATGGGGAAAATGCTGTCATAATGAACTATCTCTCCCGAAAGGAGCTTTGAAGAAACATATTTTATCGCTTCGATATTTGCAATGCGAAGTCCTACAGATTTTGCCCAGACATCAACCGAAAACACATTTTCCAAATCAGTTGCAGTTGTTATGACAGGGATACCGTCCGTAAGCCTTGCAAGGGCCGATGCAAGCTTGTTTGCTCCTCCGATGTGTCCCGATAAAATCGGTATCGCAAACTTGCCAAGCTCGTCCATTACAATCACTGCCGGATCAAGACTTTTTGAGCGGACATAAGGGGAGATGGCACGTACTGCAATCCCGGCTGCTCCAATAAAAACAAGTGCCTCGGAGGAAGAGAATTTCTCTTCTGTCCATTTGTATAGTTCGCCCTCGCCGCATCGGGAAAGCTCAATTACATCTTCTGAATTTTGCTGCAGCATTTTTCCAAGCTGCATTCCTTTATCCGTAAAAGCGACTGCCGATATTTTCAAAGCTGCAAGATCCTTTCTATATTTAGCTTGATAAGAGCGCAAAAGCTTTCTGAGTGTACGATCTTACCTTTTATTTTGGAGTTCACTGTGGTTTTAGGATTTTGCCTGTCTGAATTCTGTTGAAAAATTGGGTGAATAGAGCTTTGAAAGCTCATAATCACTGCCGAGACATCCGCCTACAACTATAAGCGCTGTCTTTGTTATGCCGTTTTCATTTGCCATTTCATAGAGCTTTTCAACTGTGCCGCGAACGATCTTTTCATCGTCCCATGTTGCCTTGTAAACTACCGCCGCGGGAGTATCCGGACTGTATCCTCCCGCTATAAGCTCCTTTGAAAGCTCCTTCAAAAGTCCTGTGCTTAGAAAAATGACCATGGTAGCCCCGTGGGAGGCAAAGGAAGAGATGCTTTCTTTTTCGGGAACCTTTGTTTTTCCCGCCATGCGAGTGATGATAACACTCTGAGAAACATCGGGAAGTGTATATTCCGTCTTCAGCGCTGCCGCTGCGCCGCAGAAGCTTGAAACGCCGGGACAGATATCAAAGTCAATGTTCATACGCATAAGCGCATCCATCTGTTCACGCACAGCGCCGTAAAGGCAGGGATCTCCTGTGTGCAGGCGAACAGTTTTCTTGCCCTCATTTTCAGCCTGTTGCATTGCCGAAATAACCTCATCCAATGTCATTTCGGCGCTGTTATAGATTTTGCAGCCGCTTTTGGCATAGCTGAGAAGCTGCGGATTTACAAGAGAACCGGCGTAAATAATGACATCCGCCTTTTCAAGAAGTGACTTGCCGCGAAGCGTGATAAGGTCGGGCGCGCCGCTCCCCGCGCCTACAAAATGCACCATCAGCTTTGCCTCCAGATTTCTAAAAGTTTTACTGCGTTTTTGCTCTCTGTAAGAATTCTTGGCTTTGGTTCGTTGGTAAAGCATATAAAGCCTATTTGCGCGGAATCCGGCACTCTCCGGTTTACATAATATTCAATACGCTGTCCCAATTCCGACATTGTATCAGACAAAAGACCGGCGTTTTCAAGGATTTCAAGTGCTGCATCCGTTGTAACGCAGGCTGATATTTCGCGCAGGGTTGCAGTGTTTGCTCCAACCGCGAGAGCGCAGGCTATAAGGCACTCAATGCGCCCGTCGCCGCAGCTTGAGTGTGTATTCATCATGCCGAGGCCAAGCTTTGACAGCTTGCCGAGATGCCCGATTATAAGTATCTTTTCAAATCCGTTTTCAACCGCTGAATCAATTGCATCTCCTATGAAATTGCTGCACTTTATGTGGGAATCAAGCGAGAGCATAAGCTCGTTTTCGGCAAAGTCCTCGCCGTAGTTGCCCAAGGTAATTAAAATCTCCCGCTTTCCCTGTGACGCAATAACGCTCGCTTCAAGCCTTATGCTGTCCGAAAGTGCCTTGTCGCTCATAGGCTCAACGATGCCGCTTGTACCTAAAATTGACAGCCCACCCTCGATTCCCAAACGGGGATTGAAAGTTTTCTTTGCTATTCTTTCGCCATCGGGAATAGAAATAAGGACGGAAATTCCTCCGTTATAAGAGGTTTCGCAAATGGCGCTCTGTATGGCTTCCGTAATCATGCGGCGGGGAACTGTATTGATTGCGGCGTCGCCGACGGGTCTGTCAAGCCCCTTTTTCGTGACCCGCCCGATGCCCTCGCCGCCTTCGATTTCAATGCCGAATGCAATTTTTCTTGACTCGGCGAAAACAAGAATCCCGTTTGTTATGTCGGGGTCGTCGCCGCTGTCTTTTCGTACGGCGCATTTGACGCTGTCTTCTGTACGGCTTATTTCTAAAACATCAAGCGTGAGGGGGATACCGCGCGGTGTTTCAATGTTTATTTGCGGAACCTCGTGTCCCGTTAAAAGGATGAGCGCAGCCGCCTTAGAAGCTGCCGCGGCACAGGAACCCGTCGTATAACCGCAGCGGAGCAGTTTTCTGTTGATAAGTCGCTTTTCGTCCATGCGCGGCACTCCAGTCGTCTGATTTAAGGCTTGATAATTATTGTTGTAAAATATCCCAAGTTGTCGCAATCGGAGAATATATGGTTCTTGTATATCCTTTGGGTTGGCAGACCGCAATCTGAAATAAGTGAAGTTTTGTCTGACAGACCGTTTTTGTTTATGAAATCGAGTACCTCGTTTATCGCCTTACCGGACTTCATGATAACCTTTCCGCCATTAAGTTTAAGTGCCTCCTCAAGGCCATCGAAAGAGGCGGGAAAAATATGAAGCGGCTGTTTCATTTCCGTAAGCGAGGTGTTAAGCTCTGCGGCACAGGCGCAGAAACTTGGAACTCCGGCAATCGAGAAAACGTTAAAGCCGCGGTCTTTTATTATTTTGCTGATATATGTAAAAGTTCCGAAAATAGAAACATCACCCAAATTGAGCATTGCGACATCCATACCGCTTTCAAGAAGGGCACAGATATCATCTGCAATTTTCAAGTGTCTGTCCGCAAGGATTTCGGCATCATCGGTCATCGGAAAGTCGAGGCAGAGTATCTGCTTATTTGATAAATCAACACACTGCTTTGCTATATCGAGGGCAAGCGTTCTGCCGCCTGATGTCCTTGGCGCCGCGATGACTGGGCAGTTTTCAATTGTTTTAATGGCCTTCAGGGTGATAAGCTCTGGATCGCCCGGACTGACGCTGACGCCGAAATGAGTAGCTTTTGTCATAGTTTTACCGCCAAATCTTAATGTGTTGGTAGTTTTTTGTGTTTACCAGACGATGATTTGATTCCGATATGCGAATTACGTGCCCCGAACTAAAGTGGTTTGCAGGACAGCATAAGGGAATTATTTATACCTAATTATGGTGCTCTGAACCGACTTTGTCAAGCTGTTTGCATTGACAAACGCAATATGTAGTGATATGATTTAGAAAATTTAATATTTGGAACAGGTACTGGAAGTGGGGTGAAATTCCCCCGCAAGGCCGTTGCCGTGATTCGTTTGATGCCGGAAGCATTGCCACTGATTTTTATTGGGAAGGCGTTTCCGGAAGGGGTATTTAGCCCCGCGCGATAAGCCGGAATACTTGCCTGCTCCCACGCTATGGCGTTGTTGTTCCACTCTGCGGACCCCCGGAGTGCTACGAAAGTTTATACGATTACACGATTTTTATCTCATGAAATATCGTGATGTCTGCCGTTCGCGTGGTTTTGCGGGCGGCATTTTCTTTTTGTATGCGTGAACAAGCGATTTTGCTGTTTGGAAAGACTTGATCGTGAGTGGAGAAAATTCGATGAAAGATATGGACGCGCTAAAAAAATATAAACAGTCCAGAAAAAAGTGCTTCCTCTTCGGACTTGCGCTTGCCGCCGCTATTTTTCTTCTGATAACGTATACAGTTGGCCTTGGAGCAATGGAGCTTACATACCCTGACGTTCTGAAAATCATATGGGGCAAGATATCCGGAAATGAGGAAGTACTTTACGGTATAAAAGAGGGGGCGATTGCTGTTGTATGGAAGATTCGCCTGCCGCGTATTATTTGCGGTGCTTTTGTGGGCGCGGGCCTTGCAACTGCAGGCGTTATTTTTCAATCTATTCTGCAGAATCCTCTTGCCGACCCCTATACTCTCGGAATTTCGACCGGGGCGGCTTTCGGTGCCTCTCTCGCCATACTGCTTAATATGATGTTCGGGATTTTTCTTTCCGTACCTGTAACGGCACTTGCATTTTCGCTTCTTACGCTGATTGCGGTTACAGCGATTTCAATGCGGGGCGGCGGGCTTGTAAGTTCTAATCTTATAATTGCCGGAATCATCGTAAGCACGATTTTTTCAGCCGGTATAAGTTTTATGAAAATGCTGGCAGGTGAAAGCGTAAACTCAATCGTGTACTGGATAATGGGCAGTCTTGGCTCCAAAACGTGGAGCGATGTGGCGCTTGTCGCTCCCGTAGTTCTTATCGGTCTTGCCGTTTCACAGTTTTTTACCTCTGACCTGAACGTGATGGCTTTGGGAGAAAGCGATGCGGAAGCGCTCGGAGTAAACACAAAACGTACGCGGTTTATGTATCTTGCCTTAGGCTCGTGCATAACGGCGGTGTGTGTCTCCGTCTGCGGGGTGATTGGCTTTATAGGGCTTGTTGTACCCCATCTTCTGCGCTTTTCTCTGACAAGCGATAACCGTATGCTCATGCCGCTTTCAGCGCTCTTTGGAGCATTCCTGCTGTGCGGAGCAGACAATGTGACTCGTCTTATTTCAAACGGGGAGATACCTGTGGGCGTACTTACGACACTTTTAGGCGGTCCCTTTTTCATATATATTTTTGTCCGCAGAAAGGGGAGTGTCCGTGCTGAATAGTCCTCTCTTGGAAGCGAAGAATGTAAGCTTCTCTTACGGCAAAGACAAGGTTTTGAGTGATGTTTCGCTTGTTGTGAACAGGGGCGAATACCTGAGCATAGTAGGGATGAACGGGAGCGGAAAAACAACACTTCTTTCCCTGCTTTCCGGACATTTGCGTCCCGATAAAGGCGCAGTTTTCCTCAACGGCAGAAATCTAAATTCTATTTCTGTGAGAGAAAGGGCAAGGCAAATTGCACTTGTCAGCCAAAGCCGACAGATGAACTTTCCGTTTACCTGCCTTGAACTTGTGCTGATGGGGCTTCATCCTCACAGTGAAAGATTTGAGACCGTTTCGGATGAACAATTGGAAAAAGCGCGCGAAATAATGGAAAGTACAGATGTTTGGAGATTTGCCGATAAACCGATTACAGAGATTTCAGGCGGAGAGAGACAGAGAGTTGTACTTTCGCGGGCGCTCATGCAGAACCCGAGTTTGCTGCTGCTTGACGAAGCGGTGAGTGAGCTTGATATTGCGGCAAAAATATCCATGATGAAGCTGCTGCTGCAGCAAGTACGTAAGACAGGAATGTCTGTTGTTTCAATACACCATGACCTTACAACGGTTTTTAGATTTTCGGACAGGGTAGCTGCGCTGAAACTTGGAAGCCTTGCTGAAAACGGAACTCCGGAGAAGCTTATGACTAAGGAGTTTTTCAAGGATGTGTTTTCCGTAGACGCTGAAATTCTAAGCAATAAAGGTTTTATCGTCTGCGATAATATTTAATGATAGGAGAGAAGAAAAATGAAAAATCCCCAGAAAATCCTTGCATTCATCCTTTTAGCATCGCTGTGTCTCGGTCTTTCCGCCTGCGGTAAAAAGCCCCCGGAACAGAATTCCGCACCTCCGGAGGAAAAAGAAAGCGAAGCGCAAAAACCAGCAGGAGACCCCGACAAAAAGGCAATACTTGTCGTCAGCTTCGGAACAAGCTATAACGAGACTCGCGCCGTAACAATTGAAGCTATTGAAGGTGCCGTAACAAAAGCTTTTCCGGATTACGAGGTTCGCAGGGCATTTACAAGCCAGATAATCATCGACAAGCTTGAAGAACGCGACGGACTTGAAATCGACAACGTGAAGGAGGCTATGGAGCGCCTTATTGCAGACGGTGTAGGCACTTTGGTCGTCCAGCCAACGCACGTTATGAACGGCTTTGAGTACGATGAGATGAAAGAAGCCATCGCCCCTTATGAAGACAGCTTTAAAAACATTTCATATGGTCTGCCCCTGCTTATTTCCGATGAGGATTATGCTGAAGTAGTTTCTATCCTTGCCGATGAAACGGCTGAATATAACACTGATGATACGGCAATCGTGTTCATGGGGCATGGAACAGAGCATGAAGCTAATAGCACATACGCAAAACTCCAGCAAAAGTTTGACGATGCCGGATATACGAACTATTTTATTGGCACCGTCGAGGCAGAACCGACACTTGAGGATGTTGTGGCGGCTGTCGAAAAAACTGGAGCTAAAAAAGTGGTGCTGCTGCCTTTGATGATTGTTGCGGGAGATCATGCTAATAATGACATGGCCGGGGACGAGGAAGGTTCTTGGAAAACGGAATTCAAGGCAGCAGGCTACGAAGTAGAGCCTGTGCTCAAGGGACTCGGGCAGTATGAGGGAATACAGAAGATGTTTGTAGAGCACGTACAGGCTGCCGTTGACGCTCTGAAAGCATAAAAGCTATGAAAAAAAAAATTTCTTTCGCTCATATTGTGTCTTGCCGCGCTGTTTTCGGTTTTTGCGGGATGCACCGCAAAAAATGATGAAACAGAAACAGAGGGCAAAGCTGCTATAAGCTTCGTCGATGACGATGGCTATCAGATAAACCTCGGCGCACCCGCCAAAAAGATAATATCAATGTATTCAGCACATACGGAAAATCTGTATGCTCTCGGAGCGGGAGAGCAGGTGATAGGCGGTCATACTACCTGCATTTTTCCGGCGGAGGCAGCGCCAAAAGCGACCTATGACTATCAGGGGGACCCGGAATATGTGATTGCGGCTGAGCCTGATCTCGTTCTGATCCGACCCAGAATTTCGAGGGCTGCTCCGGAATTTGTGGAGAGTTTGCGCAACGCAGGGATAACTGTTGTGTCTCTCTATCCAAATACCCTTGACGCTTTCCCGGACTATATCAATAAGCTTGCTGCGCTTGCCGGCAAGGAGGAAAAAGCCGAGGAGCTTTTGAAAGTGTTTGATGCTGGATTAAATGAGATATCGGACTTAACTTCAAAGGCGGAGGATAAACAGACCGTTTTCTTTGAATCTACAGAGGTCAATATCCGTACGGTCGCCGAAGGCTCTATGCCGGATATGGCTATCAAGTTTGCGGGCGGGAAGAATATAGCGCAGGGTGCACTGCCTATGACAGAGGGAAGCTCTATTGCCGAATTCGGAGCTGAAAGAGTGCTCGAAAACGGCGAAGGAATCGATGTATACGTTTCACAGCGGGGGGCTATGAATGCCGGAGGAAACTTGCAGTCTATCAGCGAGCGCCCCGGATTTGATACGGTGTCAGCAGTAAAAAACGGCAGGGTATACGTGATAAACGAAAAGCTTATCTCATCTCCCACTTTCCGGTATGTAAAAGGGGTAAATGAGCTGGCAAGATTTATGTACCCTGAAATCATGGATGATGTTTCCGCATATATAAGTGATGAGCCGGCAACCAAAAGGGACTTTGCGAACTTAATCACAAGATGTCTGCACATACCAGTTTATGTTCCCTCATCATCAAAATACTACCTTGAGAACAGAGATACTCATACCTATGGAATGTTTGAGGATATTCACTGGTATGATCACGACTTCGACTATATTGAGACAGCCGTTTACAGCGGTTACGTTTCATGGCGGAAAGGGGAGGACGGGAAGGAGTATTTTGACCCCGACAGCGGTGTCACGCGTGAGGGACTTGCTAAGACTGTTTTTATAGCGGGAGACTTTTCTGCTAAGGAAGCAAATACCGCAATTTCCGACCTCGGCAAATGCGGGAACAAGCGCATAGTTCAAATTCTGGTGGACAACGGCGTGTTTGAGCTGGATGAAAACGGCAGCTTTTTACCCGATAAACAAGTGACACACAATGAAATCATACAGGCACTTCGATTTGTAAAATAGTATCATAAGGACGGGAAAGCTACTTTTCCCGTCCTGAATTTATCCTGATCACATCCATTTGAATATCAGGATGCCATATGCTGAATCAAATATAAACATCCATTTTGGAAATAATAAAGAAATTGTATATTGCTCGAGACATACAAACAGAGGCTGTGAGGGGACACTATGAAATCAATACGACAGGTCTATAAAATCGGGAAAGGTCCATCAAGTTCCCATACAATGGGACCGGAAAAGGCCGCGAGACTTTTTGCCCTGCTATGCCCTGAAGCGGAAAGCTTTGAGGTCATACTATACGGATCGCTCGCGAAGACGGGAAAGGGGCATAAAACAGATGAGGCGATAACAGAAGCCCTCGCTCCAAGACCTGTGAAGATTATTTTCAATACTGACTCCGATATCGCACTTCTGCACCAGAACACAATGGATTTTGCTGCATTTTTAGGAGATGAGACGCTTCTAAAAAAACGCTATCTCAGTATAGGGGGCGGCGATATAATCTCAGAAGGGGAGTTTTCCGCTGAGGAAGAGGAGGTATATGAGCAGAACTCTTTTGCAGAAATTGCGCAGTACTGCAAATCTCACAATATAAGATTAAGTGAATATGTCCGGCGTATGGAGGGCGAGGAGATTTTCGCATACCTTGCCGGGATATGGGATGCGATGCAGCAGTCGATTATGGAGGGTTTGTCCAAAACCGGTGCTTTGCAGGGCGGATTGAAAGTAGAAAGGCGTGCACAGCAGCTTTTTAACCAGCGCCATATGGATGAGAGCAAATCAACTTACCAAACCAGAGTTTGCTGTTCCTATGCTTTTGCTGCAAGTGAGCAGAATGCGGACGGCGGGAGAATTGTTACAGCACCAACCTGCGGCTCCTGCGGAGTCGTGCCTGCTGTTTTAAAATATTATAAGGATGAACATGCCCGCAAGGATAAGGAGATACTTGACGCACTTGCCGTCGGCGGAATCGTCGGACTTCTTGTCAAGACAAACGCTTCGATAAGCGGAGCGGAATGCGGCTGCCAAGCGGAAATCGGAACAGCCTGCGCCATGGCTTCGGCAGCGCTTGCAGAACTTTCCGGAATGGGAATCGACCAGATAGAATATGCGGCTGAAATTGCTATAGAGCACCATTTGGGTCTGACCTGTGACCCTATCTACGGGCTTGTGCAAATACCCTGCATAGAGCGCAACGCGGTTGCGGCAATGCGTGCCATTAACGCCGTTACGCTTGCAAATTTTCTGACCTTCACGAGAAAGATATCCCTTGACCTTATTATAAAGACCATGTACGATACGGGCAGGGATATGAACAGAAACTACAGGGAAACCTCGGACGGAGGTCTCGCCAAGCTCTATAAGCTTCAAACATGAAAAAGGCATCACAAATTATGTGATGCCTTTTCTGCTGATAATACACTGATGGGAACAGTCATCTCGCCTGACGTATCATCTCGCGGCGCAGGCGGACGATTATACGTTTTTCCAAGCGGCTTATATATGACTGGGAAATGCCCATTATATCCGCAACTTCCTTTTGCGTGTACTCCGTGGAACCGCAAAGCCCGAAGCGCATTATAATTATCATCCGTTCACGCTCGTCAAGACCGTCTACGGCGTTCATGAGCATTTTCTTATCTGCGTCCTCTTCCATCGGGCGGGAAACCTCATCACCGTCAGTACCCAGAACATCGGAGAGCAGCAGTTCGTTTCCGTCCCAATCAGTATTAAGCGGCTCGTCCAGTGAAACTTCTGCTTTCTGAGAGCTTATTTTTCGTAGATACATCAAAATTTCATTTTCAACGCAGCGGGAAGCATAGGTAGCAAGTTTGATTTTTTTATCGGACTTGAAGGTACTTATTGCCTTGATAAGTCCAATTGTCCCTATAGAGATAAGGTCCTCCAGACCGACTCCCGTATTTTCAAACCTGCGTGCTATATAGACAACAAGGCGCAGATTGTGCTCGATGAGCGTTTGCTTTGCCAGTTCGTCCCCGTTCTCCAGAGCGTCTATTGCTTTCCGCTCCTCGGACTTCGACAAGGGCGGAGGGAGAACATCGCTGCCCCCTATATAATGCACTCCCGGAGGAAGCGCAAGACCGAGCCGATTAAGTGCGTCAAGAAACGCTATGTAGAGCTTTGCTGACAATCCAAATGACTTTTGGTTCATTTTTATCGTTGACCTCCATTTTACGATAATCACCACTTTTACCGCAAAACAGCGGTATTTTATCTAAATTACAGCAGAAAACTCGCCATCATTGCATAGTTTAGTGGGAGCAAGTCCCACTAACGTGTTTTTATCCTCCTTTCCGTCCACCAATAATCCGTCCGGACGAAAGACGGGTAAAAGCGCTGATTTCAGACCGACGGCAGAGTACGGCACCAGTCTGAATTTTGAACAAAGTGAATCCTCTATGCTCAATGCCTCAATAAATTCGGGAACTCCTGTTTTAAGCGCGTCTTTAAGCGCTTCGGGCAGCAGCTTGCCCGCCTCATCTATATCGGCGACCATGACGGGCAAGCCGCTTATAGGGTCATAAAGCTCGTTTCCGGTGTCTTTTAGTGCTCTGAATTCCGCGCTTCTGCCGCAGAGCGTCACTTTAACGCTGTGAAATTCACGTGAGTACCTTTTACCGAAGCGCTTGAACACACAAGTAAGAACGGAGTAGCAAGCGGCAAAGGAAAGTGTAAGTACCCTCATAGAAGCGTTTATGTACAGACCATCTCCGATACTTTTTCCTGCAAGTATCGAAGCGGCATAAACTGCCCCTCCAAAGGCGGCGGAAACAGCAAGAAAAGCGAAAAACGGTTTTAGAATTTTGATTTCAAGACCGAATGCTATAAGGGTCATAAGAAAACCGAGAACGAGCTTTGTTACGGGAGAAGCAAGGAATTGAAACGGCTGAAGAAGCAGGAGAACGGAATACAGCGCACCGACAGCCGCTGAAACGGCGAATCGAAGACGCTTTAGAGGAAGCGCGCAGAGTTTTGCAGTTGCAAGGACGATGAAATAGTTGATTATAAGGTTAAGAGCGAACATTTCGTCCACATATACAGTTTTCATATCAGCAGTATATGACGCGGGAGATAAAAAACGCGTTGCTTTAGGTCGGACAAATATAAAAAACCGCAAGCTGAAAGCCTGCGGTTTTTTCAGACTGAGGTTAATTAATCAGATTCCCCAGATGTTTTTAGCGTATTCATATACTGCGCGGTCGGCGGCGAAACATCCGCTTCGGGCTATGTTGCGGAGCGAAACTGCCGAACGCCTTTCCCTGTCGGACATGAGCCCGTAGAGTTTATCATGAGTCCCGGCATAGCTGTCAAAATCGGCAAGAAGCATATAATCATCGCCGCCATATACCAGCTTTGAAACAAGGTCTGAATAACTCTCTCCATTGCGGAAGCCGCGGCTGATGCGGTTGAGGGCGCGTCGGACTTTATCATTGGTGCCGTATATTTTTGCGGGGTCATAGCCGCCCTTTTTAAGCGCGTCTATCTCGTCTGCGCGCAGCCCGAAAAGAAACATATTTTCATTGCCGAGTCTCCCGTACATTTCAACGTTTGCCCCGTCAAGAGTGCCGATGGTGACTGCACCGTTCATCATAAGCTTCATGTTGCCCGTTCCGCTTGCTTCCTTGCCCGCGGTTGAGATCTGCTCGGATATCTGTGCCGCCGGCATCAGCTTTTCAGCAACGGAAACACGGTAGTTTTCAAGAAAAACCACCTGAAGCTTTCCCTTGCACAAGGGATCGGAGTTAACATCATCGGATATAGAACATAGCAAGCTTATTATGCGCTTCGCTGTTTTGTAGCTGCTTGCCGCTTTTGCCCCGAAGATGAAGCATCGGGGTGTAAATTCCTCATTCGGATTATCGTGTATGCGCATCTGAAGATTCGTTATAAGCATGGCGCAGAGAAGCTGCCTTTTATATTCATGCAAACGCTTGACCTGTACATCGAACACAGCGTCAGTGTTAAGGATGATACCGCTTTCGTCTTTTACGTATTCTGCAAGCCTCTGCTTGTTATGAAGCTTGATTTCCTCCAGTTCGCGGAGAACAGAGCCGTTTTCTGCATATTTTTCAAGTTCGGAAAGCAGTTCCGGCTGAAGCAGATAATCATCACTTCCAAGAAGCTTTACTATGAGACTGTGCAGCTCGGGATTGATCTGAGAAAGCCAGCGTCTGTGGTCGATTCCATTTGTGACGCTGTAAAATTTTTCAGGCTGATGCGAGTGTATGTCGCGGAAAAGTTCGCGCTTTAAGATTTCGCTATGCATTGCGGAAACACCGTTTACCTTATAGCAGACGGCAAGACAGATGTTTGCCATATGCACCTTTCCGCCCTCTATGATGAGATTTCGTAAAATAGCATCCTCGCTGCCGGAAAAGCTCTTTTCAAGATAGCGCCGGTAGCGCGTATCAAGCTCGCGTATTATCTGCCAGATGCGCGGAAGCTGAGCCTCGATAAGCTCCTGAGGCCAGCATTCCAAAGCCTCTGACATCACCGTATGGTTGGTATAAGCGACACATTCGGAAACTATTTTGAAAGCCTCATCCCAGCCAAGACCGTCCTCGTCCATGAAAATACGCATAAGCTCGGGTATTATCATTGTCGGATGAGTGTCGTTGATTTGAAATACATGATGTTCGGCAAAGCTGCGTACATCACCGTATTTTTCTCTGTGCTTTTTTACAACGGACTGTGCAGTTGCAGAGACAAAGAAGTACTGCTGCTTTATGCGGAGGATCTTTCCCTCTGTGTGTTCATCGGCGGGGTACAGCACCTTTGTGATGACTTCCGCCAAAGTTCGCTGCTCCATGGATTTTACATATTCTCCGCCGGAGAAAAGACGCATATCGAGAGATTTTGGAGACTTTGCGTCCCATAGCCTAAGCGTGTTAACACGATCTGACTTATATCCGGTTATCAGCATATCACGCGGAACAGCAAGAACGGATGTGTAGTCCTTGACAGTCGCTATGCATTTTCCCTCGCTGTCCCAGCATTCTTCAACTTTTCCGCCGAAACGGATCTCTACGGAGTCCTCATAGCGGGGAACAAGCCAGCTGTCGGCAGCTATGGTCCAGTTGTCGGCAAGTTCGACCTGCTCGAAGTCGATAAGCTTTTGGCGGAACATCCCCAGTTCATAGCAAAGAGAATAGCCGGTAGCGGGGAGGTCGAGTGTTGCCATGCTGTCCATATAACAGGCTGCAAGGCGCCCGAGCCCCCCATTTCCCAGACCTGCATCCGGCTCCGCTTCAAAAATGTCCGAAGGCTCAAGCCCCATTTCGCGCAGGGCGTCGCTAAGCTCTTCAAGTATACCGAGATTATAAGCATTCTTGGCGAGTGAACGCCCCATAAGAAACTCCATGGATAGATAGTGGAGCTGCCTTTCGTCGTGTTTATTGCCTTTTACGAGATTACGCGATGTCATTTCACGAAGAAGCATCGCGCAGGCGCAGAAAATTTCTGAAGGACTTGCTTCATGTGCCTTTTTTCCAAAATGCGCTTCGAGCTTATCCTCAATTTCCGTTTTTAGCCCATCTTTTCCACTTCGGGTCATACTCGTTTCCTTTCCCTGTCGGTTTTAATTATATCATAAGCGCTTTATATATGTTTATATACTCTTTGGCAGAATGGTTCCACGATAAATCCTCGGTCATTCCTCTACACATCAAATTCCACCACTCATCTTTGCTCTGCCAGATGTCTATCGCATAGTCTATTGCTCCCAGCATAGCGTCTGCGGAGTAGTCATAAAACGTGAAACCGTTTGAGTTTTCGGCAGGATACGGACGCACAGTGTCCCTCAGACCGCCAACGGCGCGAACGATAGGAACCGTGCCGTAGCGCATTGCAATCATCTGAGTCAACCCGCAAGGTTCGCTGCGTGAAGGCATCAGCATAATGTCGGCTCCGGCATAAAGCTTTGAGGCGCGTTTTTCGGAATACATGATATTCGCGGAGACCCTGCCTTTGTACCTTGCTTCTGCATCGCGGAAGAAATTCTCGTAAATCCCATCGCCTGTTCCGAGGATAACAAGCCGTGCGCCCTTTGATACGATTCTATCCAAGGCATCGCTTACGAGGTCAAAGCCCTTGTGTCCGACAAGCCTTGAAACACAGGCGATTATAGGACTGTATTCATCTTCGTCCAGACCGATTTCGCGGCAAAGGTCTTTCCTGCATTCTTTTTTTCCATCCGGAGAGTGAGGACCATATTGTTCAATAATGGTGCCGTCTGTCATCGGATTGAAGCGCCCTGTGTCAAGACCGTTCACAATGCCTGTGAGTTTAAAAGAATTATACTCTATTACCTTGTGAAGCCCGCAGGCAAAATAGGGGTCGCGAAGCTCAAAGGCATAGGAGGGGCTGACGGTAGTAATATGGTCTGCCTTTAAGATAGCTCCCTTCATAAGGTTTAAATCATCATCATAGCGGATTTCCCCGCTGTCATACAGCTCATTGGGAAGACCGAAGACATCATCTAAGGTTTCTTTGCCGAAGCGCCCCTGATATTCTATGTTGTGGATGGTAAAAACGGTTTTTATGCTGCCGTAGAACTCTGCTGGCTCCTGCCTTAGATAAATTGGGATCAGCGCCGTTTGCCAGTCGTTGCAATTTATTATATCGGGTTTCCAGCCTATAAGCGGCAGGATTTCCGCCACCGCCTTTGAAAAAAATCCAAAGCGCTCGCCGTCATCGTAACAGCCGTAGACGCTTTCGCGCTTGAAGTAATATTCGTTATCAATGAAATAGTATATAACGCCCTCATGTTCAAGACTGAACAAACCGCAATACTGCTTTCGCCAAGCAAGATGAACGTAAGTATAAAAAAGAAAATTCATCTGCGAGCGCCATTTTTCCGAGATAGCGCTGTAAAGCGGGAGGATAACGCGGGTGTCTGTTCCCTCTGAGCACAGGGTTTTGGGAAGCGAACCCGCAACATCGGCAAGACCGCCTGTTTTGACGAAAGGTGCGGACTCACTGACAGCGTAGAGTATATTCATGCTTAACCCCCTTGGGATTTTTACTTTTTCTTCATTAAACCTATACTGTCTTTCCTTTAGGCACTGTTATCGGAAGCGCATTGCTTCCTGACAACACAAGATTATCGGAAAAGACAACGTACTTATCAGATATGACATAGCTTAGCTCTGTATTTTCGCCGATTACCGTATCCTGCATTATAACACAGTTTTTGAGTTTCGCACCTTTTTTGACCCGCACTCCGCGAAATAGTACGCAGTTCATCAGCTCGCCCTCAATGTAGCAGCCGTCGGCCACAAGGGAGTTTGTTGCGGAAGCATTTTCACCGTAATATGTGGAAACAGAGCTGCGCCCTCTTGTGTATACCGGGTTGTCATCGGGAAAAAGATCCCTTCGGCAGGAATATTTGAGCATATCCATATTGGCGTTAAAATAGTCCGAGACTGAACATATATGGGCAGTATAGCCCTTGTGAATATAAAGACCGATTTTGCCGCCGCATTTCAAATAGTGTGCAAGAGCGTCCCGATGGAAGTGAAATTTTCCGTTTGCGCGGCACCAGTCGATCAGCTCAAGAAGCAGCGGCTTACGGATTATGTAAACCTCGAGTGAAGACAATGCCTTTCTATGATCCGAACCGGGGAAGAGCATACGTTTTGAGGTTATCGGGGTATCCGGAACAAATCTTATTCTTGTACCGCTGTTGCAGAATGATTTTTCTGTGCAGATCGCCGTGATCTCGCATCCGGATGTTAGATGTGCGTCGAAAACTTCCTTGAGGTCGATATTGACCGCAAGATCTCCCCGAAAGAGCACGACATGGTTTTGCTTTATATTGCGGATATAGGAACGAACAGAAGAGAGCGCCTCCATGCATCCTTTGTACTCGCCTAAGTCGCTGTCGTGCATGCCGAAGGGAGGAAGAAGGGAAAGACCGCCGCTCAATTGGCTGAGGTCCCAGTCTTTGCCGCTGCCGAGATGGTCAAGAAGTGACTGATAGTCGCGCTGCATTATGACGCCGACATCGCGGACGCCCGCGTTGGCCATGGACGAGAGAGCAAAATCTATCAGCCTGTATCTGGAGCAGAAGGGAAGGGAAGCGCCGGTTCGTTGAGTAACAAGCTCGCCAAGCGCAGGGTGGGAGTGATATGCGTATACTATTCCATGTAAATCCGGCATTACTTGTTCTCCTTCTTTGCATAAATGATTGTACCCGCTTCGATATGGGAATTTGCTTCAATGATTGAATCAGGTCCGCAGGTAGTGATTTTTATTTCGCTTTGCCCGTTGGGGGGTGTTCCGATAATAGCTTTTTCACCGATTTTTACGTTTTCTCCAATGATGGAATATTCTATATGAGCACCATTTCCGATTTTGCAGCCGGGCATAAGAATGCTGTAGTTGACAATCGCGTCTTCGCCAACTGTAACGCCGTTGCTCAAAATAGAATTGCTGATTTTACCTCTGATATCACATCCCTCTGTTATTATACTGTGGTGGATCTCCGATTTTTCACCTATATAGTGCGGAGGTTTAATAGGACTTCTGCTTCTTATCGGCCATGTACGGTCGTAAAGGTCGATAAGGGAGGGCGAGAGCATATCTATGTTCGATTCCCAAAGGCTGTCTATTGTTCCTACATCTCGCCAATAACCCTCAAAAGCATAAGCCCAGAGCTTTTCGCCGTTTTTGAGCATTGCGGGGATGATGTTTTTTCCAAAGTCCTTTTCCGAAAGCAGATCCTTTTCGTCTTCAATGAGGTATTTTTTGAGTTTTTTCCATTTAAAGATATAGATGCCCATTGAGGCAAGGTCGCTTTCGGGCGTTTTCGGCTTCTCGGTGAATTTGCAGATAAACCCGTTTTCGTCCGTACCCATTATCCCGAAGCGTGAGGCATCCTCAAGCGGTACCTGTATGACGGCGATAGAACAATCCGCGTCATGCGATTTGTGCTGCTCAAGCATGTCGGAGTAGTCCATTTTATATATATGGTCACCGCTGAGAATAAGCACATATTCAGGCTCCCACATATCTACAAAACCCATGTTCTGGTAAATAGCGTTTGCTGTGCCGGAGAACCATTCTCCCTTTGCCCCTGCGATCTGGTATGGGGGAAGAATATAAACTCCGCCGCGCTGCACATCCAGATCCCAAGGCTGGCCGCTTCCGATATAGCTGTTGAGCTGCAAAGGCTGATACTGGGTCAGCACACCGACAACATCGATTCCGGAATTTGCACAGTTGCTCAGGGGAAAATCGATTATGCGGTATTTACCTCCGAAGGGCATTATCGGTTTTGCAGCCCTACTCGTCAGAGCATAGAGCCTTGAGCCTTGTCCGCCTGCCAGAAGCATTGCGATGCACTCTTTTTTCATGAGCCGAACCTCCAATCTCGTCTTCTGATTAGGTTTTTTTGCCGTTTGGCTTTTTTTGCGGCTTATCGCTTGAACACGAGGGACGTGGGGACGTACTCCGCGTTCTTCTCATAAATACTGCTGTAAGTGGGGGGATATTCATGGTAATTGAATAATTTTGTCCATGAAATGGGATTTTCTCAACATTGAAAGCTTCGCTTTCGGTGAGAGCGCCGCTTCCTCCAAAGCGGGGCTCGTCCGTTGACAGGAGAATTTTATAACTGCCTGTGCCCGTAACCCCGAGGCGGAAATCATTGACCGAAATGCCCGAAAAATTACAGATGAAAATCAGCTCCCGGCCGGAGCGGTCCTTCCGTACAAAAGCGATTATGTTCTTTTCGCGCTCATCGGGACAGAGCCATTTAAAACCCTCTGCTGCAAAGTCTATATGCCAAAGAGGTTTGTTTGACTTATAGAACTTGTTGCTCTCTGCAAAATATGTGTGCAGAGCGGCATTTTCCGCGTTTTCAAGAAGCTCCCACGGAAGCTCAGATGAATAATCCCATTCGCTCAGCTGTCCAAGCTCCGCACCCATGAACAGAAGTTTTTTGCCCGGATGGGCAAGCATATACGCCCAAAATGCCCGAACGCCTGCAAATTTTTGCTCAATAGTTCCGGGCGCCTTACCCATCAGCGAGCCTTTCATATGAACTACTTCGTCATGGGAGAGCGGCAGGATAAAGTTTTCGGAAAAGGCGTACATGAGTGAGAATGTCAGATCGCTGTGATGATCCGCTCGGAAATATGGGTCTGTTTTAAGATAGCGCAAAGTGTCATTCATCCAGCCCATGTTCCACTTTAGGTTAAAACCCAAGCCTTCGGCAGATGTTGGAGCTGTGACAAGCGGCCATGCGGTGCTTTCTTCCGCAACCATTAATACGCTGTCGTCATAGGCAAAGCAGACCTCATTGAGCTGTTTCAAAAACTCGACTGCATGGAAGTTTTCCTTTCCTCCGTACTTATTCGGTTTCCATTTTCCGTCCTGCCTGTCATAGTCGAGGTAGAGCATGGAAGCAACGGCATCAACGCGCAGACCGTCTATATGATATTTTTCGAGCCAAAATAGGGCAGAGGAAATTAGAAAGCTCCTTACCTCGCCTTTGGAGAAGTCAAAAATACGTGTCCCCCAGCTCGGATGCTCCGCCATCTCGGGATCAGAATCCTCATAGAGCCTGCTCCCGTCGAACTCTACCAGTCCCTGAGGGTCTTTTGGAAAGTGTGCCGGAACCCAGTCCATTATCACTCCTATGCCTGCTTTATGGCATGCGTCTACGAAATACATGAGGTCATGCGGAGTTCCAAATCTTGAGCTTGGCGCAAAGTAGCCCGTACACTGATAGCCCCATGAACCATCATATGGAAACTCCGTCAAGGGCATGAGTTCGATATGAGTAAATCCTAAAGCCTTTACATAAGGGATAAGCTCTTCTGTCGCTTCGCGATAGGTGAGAAAAGCGCCATTTTCACCGCGCTTCCATGAACCTAAATGCACTTCATAAATATTCAGAGGATTGCTGTATACCTTATGGTTTCGGCGATGAGCGAACCATTTTTCGTCCCCCCATACGTAGCCGTCGGGATTAGAAAGAAGCGAGGCATTAGCTGGTCTAAGTTCTGAAAAAAAGCCATAGGGATCGGCTTTCCAGAGCATTTGCCCGTCTCTTGCGTTTATTACATATTTGTACGGCTGCATTTCTTCGATGTTATTTATCTCAGCTTCCCAGATACCGCCGCTGAGATATGACATTGGATTTGCCTTTGGGTCCCAGCCGTTGAAAGCACCGGCTACAAAGACGCTTACGGCATTCGGCGCCCAGACGCGGAAAACAGCTCCTTTATCCGTCATATGAGCGCCGAGAAAATCTTCGGCATGGGTGCATTTTCCGCTTGTAAAGCTGTCTAAAAAAGCTTCTGTATGACTGTTTGTCATTAGAGTATCACAACCTTCGCTAAAGTGTTTCAGGCAGCTTCCGCCGTTCTGCCTGTTTGTTCAAGGACAGGTGGGACGCGGCTTTATAAATTGGTTTTGCGTATTATAAAACAGCGGGAGTATAACTCCCGCTGTCAGTTGAATATATTCATGGCTCTTTCCATACCATCGCTAATGATAACAGAAACAGCTTTCGCAGCTTTTTCACACGTCTCCGCAATAGTATCTGCGTCTTTGCCGCAGAATCTCCCCAAAACCCAGTTAATGATATCTTCTTCGCTTGCGTTTGAGGGCGGTGCGCCGACTCCGACTTTTATGCGCGGAAAGTTGTCGGTTCCCAATGCGGAAATAATGCTTTTCAGCCCGTTATGTCCGCCGCTTGAGCCTTTTGCCCGTATACGGATTTTTCCGACGGGAAGCGAAATATCGTCGCCAATGACAATAACGCGCTCTGCGGGAACTTTGTAGTACGCCGCGGCGGGAGCAACGGCGTTACCTGATAAATTCATATAAGTCTGAGGCTTCATAAGTAAGATTTTTTCGCCGTTAATGGTAATGATTGAAGTCAAAGCATTGAAACGCAGCTTGTTTATTTTTATGTTCTCGGTCTTTTCCAGAGCATCGGCCGCCATGAAGCCTACGTTATGACGGGTAGAGCTGTATTTCGGTCCGGGGTTTCCAAGAAATACGACCAGCCATTCTACGCCGCCGCTTTTATTTTTAAAAAACATAACAGCAAAATCCTTTCGCCGTCTATACGATGCAAAAAAATCGCAGAAACGGCATACCGAACTGAACAAAGCTTATTCAGCCAGTATTACAGAGTCTAACTCAGATGAGATAAATTATCAGTCGAAAAGTGAAGATATGGAAACTTCTTCATAAATGCGTGCAATCGCTTCGGAGAACAAAGCGTCTACGGAAAGATACTTAATCTTATCGCACTCTTTATTAGAGGGATAGGGAATAGTATCAAGAAGGACAAGCTCTTTGATACAGCTTTCGTTGATGCGGTCTATAGCCGGTCCCGAGAGAACACCGTGGCTTGCGCAGGCATATACTTCCTTTGCGCCGCCCATCTCTGTAAGCGCTTTTGCGGCACCGCAAAGGCTTCCCGCCGTGTCGACCATATCATCAAGCATGATGACACGTTTATCCCTTACATCGCCGATTATGTTCATTACCTCGGAACTGTTTGCTTTCTCGCGGCGTTTGTCAACTATGGCGAGGTTAAGACCAAGCTTGTGGGAAAACTTTCTGGCTCTTGCAACGCTTCCCACATCGGGAGAAACAACGATACAGTCGCAGTTGCCGGGACCAAACTTTTTGTTGTAATAATTTGCAAAGAGCGGGCTGCCCATTAAATTATCAACCGGAATATCAAAGAAGCCTTGGATTTGGGAAGCGTGGAGATCCATTGTCAGAACTCTGTCGGCGCCTGCTTCGGTTATCAAATTAGCAACGAGCTTTGCCGAGATGGGGTCGCGGCTCTTTGCTTTTCTGTCCTGACGTCCATAGCCGAAATACGGCATTACGGCGGTAATGCGTCCTGCGGAGGCTCTGCGCATAGCATCGATCATGATGAGCATTTCCATCAGGTTGTTATTTACGGGGCCGCACGTTGACTGCACTATAAATACATCAGCTCCGCGGACAGGCTCATTGATTGATATAGAAATTTCTCCGTCGGAAAAAGCGGTCGCAACGGATTTGCCGATTTCTATATTGAGTTTTTTACAAATCCCCTCTGCAAGTTTTGGATTAGAGTTTCCGGCAAAAACCTTTATCTCCTTGCCATGTGAAATCACTATAATCGTCCTCTCTTTTTGTTTTTTTATAATTTCCTGAAGCGGACATTATATCAGGCGCTGAAAGCGCCCTTAACTCGTCAGAAACATTATAACAAATCTTTATTATAAATAAAAGTCCAAAGACAAACATTTTGCGTGAATTTGGAAACCTTTTTATAATTTTCCGTATAAATATGATTATTTGAAATATATTTACAATTTAAGAATTTTTGTATATACTATACGGGATATATTACAAGGGGAGCAATTTATGCTTGAATTTGAAGAATACAAAGTAAAACTTAGCACTATTAAGCCGACACTTGATGATTTGGGAGTGGCGCTGAAGCTTTCGGAGGCAAAGCTTGAACTGAAAGACCTTGAAAACGAAACGGAAAAAGCAGGTTTTTGGGATGACATCGAAAACTCTCAGAAGGTTTTAAAACGCATGAAGCAGCTGAAGCAAAAGTGCGACAGATATAAAAAGCTGCAGAACACCTTCGATGACCTCTATACGATATGTGAGATGGCGCTTGAAGAAAACGATGAATCCATGCTTGAAGAGCTTGTAGCAGGTTTCGAAGCTTTTGAAAAGAAGCTTCAGGACGAGCGTCTTACGACCCTGCTGTCCGGCGAATACGATTCCTGCGGGGCTATTTTGTCATTCCATGCCGGTGCAGGCGGGACAGAGGCGCAGGACTGGGCTTCCATGCTGTACCGTATGTATACGCGGTGGGCAGAGCGACATGGCTTTACCTATAAGATTTTGGACTACCTTGACGGCGAGGAAGCGGGAATAAAAAGCGCCACTATTTCCATAGAAGGGGAGAACGCTTACGGATATCTTAAAAGCGAACACGGAATTCACCGTTTGGTCCGTATTTCTCCGTTTGACTCATCCGGACGCCGTCACACAAGTTTTGCCGCGGTCGAGGTAATGCCGCAGATAAGCGACGATTCCCAAATAGAAATACGCCCGGAGGATTTGAAGGTCGATACTTACCGCAGCTCGGGAGCGGGCGGTCAGCATGTCAATAAAACGGAGAGCGCCATACGTATAACCCATATTCCGTCGGGTGTGGTAGTGTCCTGCCAGACGGAACGAAGCCAGCACCAGAACCGGGAGTACGCTATGAGTATGCTGCGTGCACGCCTTGCAGAAATTAAGGAACGAGAGCACCTCGAAAGAGTTGAGGATATCAAGGGCGTGCAGATGAAGATCGAATGGGGAAGCCAGATACGCTCATATGTATTTATGCCCTATACGCTTGCAAAGGATCACCGAACCAATTATGAAAACGGCAATATTAACGCCGTAATGGACGGCGATATCGACGGCTTCATCAATGCATTCCTTACCATGAACGCAGGAAAGCATTGATGTGCTTATGTGTAAATTATAAAAGGCAGATATCTTATTTAAGATATCTGCCTTTTTGTTATTAGTGATTTAGAAAATGGAATATGCGACAACAAGTCCGCAGAAAACGATGGAAACGGTTGAGCAGAGCTTGATAAGAATGTTGAGACTGGGGCCGGAGGTATCCTTAAAAGGATCGCCTACGGTGTCGCCGATGACGGCTGCCTTGTGGCAATCACTGCCCTTGCCGCCGTGCTTGCCGCTTTCGATATACTTCTTAGCGTTATCCCAAGCACCGCCTGCGTTTGCCATATATACCGCCATTACAAATCCGGTAACAGTGGTGCCGGCAAGAAGTCCGACAACGCCTTCGACTCCGAGAACCAGACCGGTAACTATAGGTACAATAACAGCAAGAAGCGAGGGTTCTATCATCTCTCTAAGAGCGCCTTTTGTGCAGAGGTCGACACAGCGCTCGTAGTCGGGGCTTCCTTCGCCGGTCATGATGCCCTTTATTTCGCGGAACTGACGGCGAACTTCAACAACGATGCTCTCTGCTGCACGCTGAACTGCGCTCATTGTGAGGGCGCTGAACACGAAAACAAGCATAGCGCCGATGAAAAGTCCGGTGAGAACGGCGGGGTTTGTTACTGTAAGATCAAGAGTATAGGGATTAGCACTGCCTGCAATCTCAGTTTTTGCAATGTCAATGTAGGAAACAAGCAGGGCAAGAGCTGTAAGAGCAGCCGAACCGATTGCAAAGCCTTTGCCGGTTGCGGCTGTTGTGTTGCCAAGACTGTCGAGGGCATCAGTGCGCTCGCGAACTTCTTCGGGAAGTCCTGACATTTCAGCAATTCCGCCAGCGTTGTCTGCTACGGGACCATATGCGTCGGTTGCAAGAGTGATGCCGAGGGTAGAAAGCATACCGACTGCAGCTATACCGATGCCGTAAAGACCGCGGCTGAAGAATTCCACATAATTTTCAGAGCCGGTAACAAGAGTACCGCCGGCTGAGAGGAAGCTGACTATAACAGCAATGCCGACTATAAGGACGGGAGCTATAGTTGACTTGAGACCGAGAGAAATGCCGCCGATTATAACAGTTGCAGCGCCGGTTTCAGATGCATCAGCAAGTTCCTGAGTCGGTTTGTAGGTATCCGATGTGAAATATTCGGTGAAATAACCAATCAGGCATCCGCCTGCAAGACCGCTGAAAATAGCGATGAGGATTCCCCACCAGTTGGCTCCGTCTACATCTTTCATGATATAGTAGGAGAGAGGAGCAGCCGCGATGGCTGCAAGTCCTGCTGCGATATAGGTTCCTCTGCGGAGAGTTGAGAGAAGTTCTTTCTGGGAAGCCTTTTCTCCGGTGCGGATGAAAAATGTGCCGATAACCGAGCAGATAATGCCGGCAACTGCAATTGCAACAGAAAGGAACATACCGTTCCAGCCGTAGCCTGCAGAAGCACCGATTGCGAATGTAGCAAGGATGGAGCCTACATAGCTCTCGTAAAGGTCTGCGCCCATGCCTGCAACGTCGCCTACGTTGTCGCCTACGTTATCAGCTATTGTTGCAGGGTTGCGGGGGTCATCTTCGGGGATGCCGGCTTCAACCTTGCCGACAAGGTCGGCGCCGACATCGGCAGCCTTGGTGAAGATACCGCCGCCGACACGCGCAAACAGGGCAGCAGCAGAAGCACCCATTCCGAACATAACCATGGTTGTAGCAATCTCGTTTGCGTCACAGTGGAAGCCATAGCGAAGAATTGTAAACCATAAGGTGATGTCAAGTATTCCGAGTCCGACTACGGTGAAGCCCATAACAGCGCCGGATGAGAAAGCGACCTTTAATCCCTGATTAAGGCTTTCGCTTGCCGCGTTAGCTGTACGTGCGTTTGCGGAAGTTGCAATTTTCATGCCGAAAAATCCGGCAAGGCAGGAATAAATTCCGCCTGTGACGAATGCGAAAGGCACGAATTTCGATACTAATTCATAGTAAGCAAGAACACCAAGGATAAGCGCCATGATGGCAAAGAAAATTGCTACTGATTTGTATTGACGTTTAAGGTACGCGTTTGCACCGCTTCGTATAGCAGCGGCGATTTTTTGCATGGTCTCGTTTCCTTCGGAGAACTTCAAGACCTTGCGGCTCTGAACAAAGGCATACAGCAGGGCAATGAATGCTCCTACGAAGCCTATCCAGAAGAACTGTTGCATAATTTCACTCCTCTTAGAATTTTCCTCTTATGAGCATTTTTTAAAAAGCTCTTTACTCAACAATTATCTATAATAAACCATACGGACATAAAATTCAAATGTTTATTTCAAAAATAAGCAAAATATTTGCATACTTTTCCTATAAGTATTTTAGCATTTTGACCAATCTACATATATAATAAACATTCTTGCCGCAGAGAGGAGAATTTCACTTCGCTGTTTAGCTTGAAGGAATTACCGCCATGTGCTATACTCGGACAGTGCACAGCAGTACATTACGGAGGTTAAAATGAAAGGTATTATTCTTGCCGCGGGAAAAGGGACCCGTCTTTATCCTATTACTCATTCTGTCTGCAAACCGCTTTTGCCGGTCTATGATAAGCCGATGATATATTATCCGATATCAATACTTCTTGAAATGGGGATAACGGATATCCTAATTATAGTTCCGCCGGATGAGCAGGAGCAGTTTGAGCATCTCCTTGGCAACGGAGACAGCTTCGGAGCAAACATAACTTATACAAAGCAATATGAAAGACGCGGGATTGCGGATGCTTTTATTCTGGGTGAGGACTTCATCGGGGAAGACAGGGTCTGCCTTGCGCTCGGCGACAATATTTTTTTTGGAAGCAATCTGCGGGAAAAACTGATGACCGCGAAAAACAGCAAATCTGGTGCGACGGTTTTCGGCTGCTATATGGACGACCCAAGACCTTTTGGTGTAGTGGAGTTCGACGGCGATGGAAAAGTTATCAGCATTGAGGAAAAGCCGGAAAACCCGAAGTCAAACTATATTGTACCCGGTCTGTATTTCTACGATAACAGAGTAGTGGAAATAGCGAAAACGGTCAAACCATCTGCAAGAGGCGAGCTTGAGATTACATCCGTCAACAACGCATATCTAAATATGGGCGAACTTCACATAGTCCCGCTCGACAAGGATATAACATGGTTTGATACAGGCAACTCCAATACCTTGCTTGACGCCGCCTGTGCGATCAGGAACTATAAGGACAGCACAGGAACGCAGATCGGATGCCTTGAGGAAACCGCATATAAAAACGGTATGATTACACATGAAAAGCTTTTGTCAGTAGCAGAATCTATAAAAATGTCTGATTACGGCGAATACTTAATGGGCTTTGCAATGGCAAACAGATAAAATAAATATACCGCTAAAAGCGGATAAAAGCACGGAGATTTATCTCCGTGCTTTTACAATATAAATAATAGAAACCTATTTTATTGTCTATGCAGGCAGGAAACGGACAAGAACGGTTTTTCAGCGTATAGTTTTCCGCCTCACATCTCAGAGTACGCAGATATTCATCTATATATCGTAGTGCCCCCGGAAATGGTTTCATCTATTGAGCGGGAGATAACTTCTTTCGCGGAATCCAGATCACGAGCCCTTATTGCAATGCAAAGCGCATTGGTGCGCCGGCGCATACTCTCAAATCCGTGCAGCCTGAAAAATCTTTCAAACAGCGTTGTGTTGGGAGCTTTGAAAGAATAGAATATTAAAGGCAGGAGTGTGTTGCCCGAAAATATGCATAGAAGATGGTCAAATTCAAAAACAATTTCCGCTGCGCGGGTACAGTCATTGGCTTTATCGAGCTGTGCGGAGCATGTGAAAAGCTGCTTTATCTCGTCATCGGTTATTCTGGTAACGGCAAGCTCAAGCGCAAGTGCAGTCAGAACCTTACGTATTTGCAATATAGATAGTATATCGGCATCGGGAAGACTGCCCCCGTTGAATTTCATAATTGAAATGAGCGTGTCAAGTTTTCCCTTTTTACGGTAATCAGCAACATAGGTGCCGCTTCTTGGGACGATTTCCAAAAAGCCCTTGTCCGCTATTTCAGTCAGCCCCGCGTTAACTACGCTTCTGCTTATTTGCATTGACTCGGCAAGCTCGCGTTCCGAAGGGAGTTTTTCCCCAATCGATAGCTTCCCTGACAAGATCATATTTTCAAGCTGTTCAATAAAAAGTTCTTTTAAAGTCGGTGCGCTAAGTTTAGAAAATTCCATTAAATCATCGCCTTTCTACTCTGTGGTTCAACCACGTGCCAGATGTATATTATATCATAACGAAAAGCCATATTGCAAGCAAATTTGCTAAAATTATAACGGAAATTATAAGTTTTGTTGACACCCGGGGGAGGGCATGGTATTCTATATTCAGAATAATTGGAGCAACCAGCGGCACATTTTTATTATGCAAAGTTGCTTATTCCGAGAATGTAAGTTTTAATTTTAACGAATGGAACCGTCAGTGTGTAAAACAAACGGAAAAGAGAGAAACTTAGACCCTTAATCTTAGAACAAAAAATGAAGAGAGGTAAAGTGATATGGAGCACAAGGAAAAGGTTCTGATGTTTGCCAACAAAGTCGGCAACAAAAAGAACGGCGCAAAGTCCGGCATGGCTGCGTCCTATACATGGGATGACCCCGAATACAAAATTCTGGAACCGGTTGTTACTGATGAAATGGCCGAGGTTGCTTTGGGAATGGATTTCCGCGTCCGCAAGAATGCCGAGGAAATAGCAAAGGCCTGCGGAAAAGACCTCGAAACTACGAAACGCTGTCTGTATGAGCTTGCTGATGCAGGCGTTTGCTTTGTCAATAACATTGACGGTGTGGACGTGTTCTGGTATGACTCATGGATTCCCGGCATTATGGAAATGATGGTAAACCATCCAACAAACCCATATAAATATCCTCAGATCGCTGAGGCATTTGAAGCATACGGCAGAATTCGCGGACCG
Organism: Clostridiales bacterium; assembly: GCA_012719035.1. Taxonomy (GTDB): domain Bacteria; phylum Bacillota; class Clostridia; order Oscillospirales; family Oscillospiraceae; genus UBA2658. Next base: position 52,313 of record JAAYBD010000004.1, read on the forward strand.
AAGTCATCAGGTGCGTTTCCTGTCGGCGTTGGTCTTATGCGCGTTATTCCGGTTGAAAAAGCTATCGACGGCAATTCACGTGCCTGTTCTTATGAAGAAATTTCAAAATATCTTGATGAGGCACACAAGTTTTCAGTTTCTAACTGCTCCTGCCGTACATCGAGAGAGATTTTAGGCGAAGGCTGCGGTCACCTGAAAGAGGATATGTGCATACAGCTTGATCACGCGGCGGAATATTATATCCGCACAGGACGCGGACGCGAGATAACACGTGAAGAAGCGTATGAAATCATAAAAAGGGCAGAAGAAAACGGTCTTATGCACCAGATACCCAATACCGATGGTTCCGGTAAGACACATGCTATCTGCAACTGCTGCGGCTGCAGCTGCTATGCCCTGCGCACAAGCACAATGTTCAAGAACAACGATATGTCCCGTTCAAACTATGTCGCCAGAGTTGACAAGGAAAAGTGCGTTGCCTGCGGTCAGTGCGTTGAAAACTGCCCCACAAACGCCATCCGCCTCGGTCAGAAGCTCTGCGCAAAGACACCTGTTGTAACAGACATCACCACAAAGGTCACTCCGCGTGACTATAAATGGACAGAAGATAAATGGGATAAAGATTACCGCGTAAACCGCAAAAATGTTGTTGATACAGGTACTTCCCCGTGTAAAACAACCTGTCCTGCACATATTGCCGTTCAGGGATACATAAGACTCGCTGCTCAGGGAAAATATAGAGAAGCGCTTGATCTTATAAAGAAAGAAAACCCGTTCCCCGCGGTCTGCGGACGCATCTGCCCCCATGCCTGTGAATCCGAATGTACACGAGGCGAAATCGACCAGCCGATCGCAATTGACGAAATCAAGAAGTTTATTGCCGATCAGGAACTCAGATCCGATGTCCGCTTTGTTCCGAAAAAGCGCCACGACTACAGCGACAAGAAGATCGCTATTGTCGGTGCAGGTCCTGCGGGTCTGTCTTGCGCTTATTTCCTTGCTCTTGACGGTTATTCTGTTACCGTATTTGAAAAGCAGGAAAAGCTTGGCGGTATGCTGACTCTTGGAATTCCCTCCTTCCGTCTTGAAAAGGACGTTGTCAATGCCGAAATTGATATTCTCCGCGAATTGGGCGTTGAATTCAAGACAGGCGTTGAGGTAGGAAAAGATGTTACACTTGACGAACTGCGTGCCAAGGGGTACAAGGGCTTCTATCTCGCAATCGGAGCACAGGCCGGACGCAAGCTCGGCATTGAGGGTGAGGATGCGAAAGGCGTTATTGCCGGCGTTGATTTCCTGCGCGATGTCAATCTTGGCAAGGATGCAAAACTTTCCGGTAAAGTCGTTGTCATAGGCGGCGGAAATGTTGCAATAGACGTAGCAAGAACCGCAGTACGTGAAAATGCGGAGACAGTCAATATGTACTGCCTTGAGAGCGCAAGCGAAATGCCTGCTCTTCCGGATGAAATTGAAGAAGCAAATGCTGAAAATATAAACATCAACAACGGATGGGGTCCGAAGCGCATATTAGTGGCGGACGGCAAGGTCACCGGAGTTGAGTTCAGAAAGTGCATATCCGTATTTGAAAACGGCAAATTTGCTCCGAAATACGATGATAACAACGTCATTACAGTTCCTGCTGATTATGTTCTCCTCTCGGTCGGACAGTCCATCGATTGGGGCAAGCTCCTTGAGGGCAGCAAGGTTGAACTTGGACGCGGAAATGCAGCAGTTGCGGATGGATTTACCTATCAGACCGCGCAGCCGGATGTTTTCGTCGGAGGCGACGTTTTCACCGGACCGAAGTTTGCTATCGATGCCATTGCAGCCGGTAAGCAGGGTGCTGTTTCACTCCACCGTTTTGTACAGCCCGGTCAGGATCTTCGCTACGGCAGAGACCGCAGAGAATATTGCTCACTCGACAAGAGCAGCCTTATCATCAGCGGATTCGATAACACACCCCGTCAGTCTGCAGGTCACAATCATGAGAGCAGCAAGTCCTTCAAGGATACTCGCCTGACCTTCACAGAAGAGCAGATGAAGAAAGAAACCGAACGCTGCCTCGGATGCGGAGCCGCAATTGTTGACGAATACACCTGCGTCGGCTGCGGTCAGTGCACAACAAAGTGCAAGTTTGATGCTATCCACCTTGAGAGAATTTATGATGGCGAGGGCGTATCATTTGAAAAAATGAAGCCTGTTGTTCTTAAAACTATGCTCAAGCGCGAGGGTAAAATCGCAGTGAGAAAGGTAAAGGATGCTTTTTCAAAGAAAGATTAGAATAATTTAAGGCAGGTATAATCTATGCATGAGCTTGGAATTGTTATGGAGATTGTCCGCGTCGTAGAAGATCTTGCCAAGGAGCAAGATATTACCGAAGTGGATACAATCGTCCTGCAGATAGGCGAGCTTTCTCCCGTTGTTCCCAAGTATATTGAAGAGTGTTATCCTGCTGCCATTGATGGCACATTTATGGAGAAAACCAAACTGGAGATCGAAATAATCCCGGGTAACGCTATGTGCAAAAATTGCGGCACGGTATTCAACTTGCTGTCAAGAAACGGAATATGCCCGAAGTGTCAGAAAAAAGAGTACGAGATTCTAAGCGGAAAAGACTTTTTCATAAAGGAAATCCGCGTTCCCGGCGAATAAAATTTTAGCAGGTATTTTTTCTTGCTGATGTTCCACACAAAGCAGAAACCGTTCCGTGTGGTCTCCTTCTCCTCACCGGAGCGGTTTTTGCTTTGCTTCAGAAGCAATTGCCTGCCAGACAAAGTAAGCCGTTTTATAATTACTGCACTATGACAGAAGTCCCCCGTTTACAGTAAACAGGGGACTTCTGTCATGCTTCTAATGTGCCGGCGCACAATTTCAGGTTTATTTTCTTTTATCGCTAATTTTAGGGCTCTCTTTTTTATTAATAAATGCCGAACCGATAATCATGATGATTAGGAAGATTATAAGATAGAATGCAACTATCATGCGGTGTGAGAAACAAGCTGCAATAATCATGAATATGCAGCCGCAGATGGCAAGAAAGGGCATTATGAATCGCTTGAATACGCTCAAGTCTTTTTCCTTAATCATCATAGCGATGAAAATCGGAATGTATAAGGCATAAATCGTAACTATGGGCAGCTCTGAACTATCAAAGGAGAAATTGCCGAACCATGGCGTTCCTTCAATTCCCACAAGAATTGCACCATAGAAATAGAGAAGCCAGAATCCGCAGAGAAGCAGCCCAAAAATAGAAGAGTTTGTGGGCATGTTGGTTACAGGATCGATCTGCTTGAAAAGCTCGGGCTTAGGTCCCTGATCTCTGACGGCAAGAGAGTACATGCCGCGTGTGCAGCCAAGCATGAGACCATTGAGCGTACCAAGGCAGGAAATAACTATGAACACAAAGAGGAGAGTTCCGCCGGCCTTGGAGAAAATGCTTTCAAAGGCTATCTTTGCGCCTGCTTCTCCGCCATTCATCATAATTTCATTTGAAACTCCGCCGGCAAGACCAATATAATATAGGATATATATCAACACAACAGTGATTGATCCAATCGTGAGGGCTTTGGGAAGGTTTTTCTTTGCGTCTTTCAATTCGGCGTTAATGCTTGTTGCAATAATCCAGCCCTCATATGCAAACGCTGTTGCGACAACCGCCGTAAAAAGGGCGGTACCTTTGCTGCTGACGGGTTCGACTACAGTTGTAAAATTCTCTACAGTCATACCTGAAGAAAGTCCGACAATTAGACCGACAACACCCATCAGGCAAAGCGGAATTAGCTTGATTATTGTTGTGGAAACTTGAAATTTTCCTGCCATGACGGGGGAGAGCGCGTTAACAGCATAGCTTGCGCAGAGATAGAACGCGGCGATAGCCATTGCCTCTCCGCCGGCTATAGGAAAGCCGAACAGGACACAGGTATAGCATGCACTGACCCAGGCAAGTACACTTGTCAGAGTTGGGTAATATATGATCGTCATAAACCAACCGACCATATATGCATATTTGCTGCCCATAGTGACTTCCGCATAGTCAACCAAACCGTTTACATAGCTGTAGCGTGTTGCCATAGTTGCAAAGGTATAGGCGCATACGACCATGATTGCTCCGCCTATGAGCCATGCAAGGATACCGAGAGGCTGATTTCCGCCCGTTTTGACGAGGATTTTTTCAGCTTTGAAGAAAACGCCGCTGCCGATTACTATTCCGACTACCATGGCTATAGCGGTCAGCAGCCCGTATTTCTCCTTTAGTTTTGTTTCCATATTATTTTCTCCCTCTTTCGTTGTGCTTGACTGAATAATCAGCCGCATGTATGATAACATACATATTAGGCAAAATAAAGAAAAAATTATATAATACGGCAATTCCTTAACTTGAAAAAGCACATTGATTGTGCGAAGTAACGAATTAATTCGATGCAATAATAAAGAATCTTTGCTTTTAAGCAGACTCCCATACCATAAAAAAGAAATCAGCCGTTTAAATAATATAAACCTGCTCATATTATTAACATACGAGCAGGTTTATACTTTACCTATACAATTAAATAATCTTCAGAACCTCGTTGAGAGGGCGTCTTTGAGGCGCAGGGGGGGCGGATTCGTGAAAACCGCAGGCTATAAGGACAAGCAAATCCTCGTTTTCCGGAATATTCAGGATTGATTTGATTTTTATAGGGTCGAAAATGCCAAGGATAACTGTGCCAATGCCAAGGTCATGTGCGGCAAGGCAAAAGGTCTGTGCGGTAAGACCGCAGTCAAAATATGTGTATGCTTCACCGTAAATCGTAGTGGGTGTACCGTCTTTCTCATAACCGCTCCTTTTTGTAACGGCAGACAGAGCTATAAGTAGGGGGGAAGTGCTGACGATAGCTTTGTTCCAGTCGCCCAAGGTGCTGCAAATCTCATCAAGGACTGCTTTATCGGTTACTGCGGTAAAGCGAGTGGTTTGAGAGTTTTTCCACGTCGGAGCATACTGGGCTTCAGCAACAAGCTTTTCAATCAAGCCTTTTTCAATCGGTTTATCAGTGAACTTCCTTACGCTTCTTCGCGTTTCAATACACTTCAAAGTTTCCATTGTTGCCTCCTTATATGTTGTTGGGTTGTCCATATTTTTTTGCAACAAATTCCTGCATTGCAGCAATGTCAGATTCTAAAAGCGGAATATAATTTCCGCCGACGGAGCGAATTCGGAAATATATTTCCGCCGTCATTTCAAGCACTTTAGCGACTTTAAAAGCCCCTTTTATGTCCTGCCCGAGGCAGACCGCGCCGTGCGACTGAAGCAGGCAGGCATTTGCCTTTTTGCCAAGTGCCTCAACACAGTTGTTTGCAAGCTCCATCGTTCCGGGAAGAGCATAGGCGGCGGTCTTTACTTCGTCTCCCAATGCCTGTGCTGCCTCATCAATAATAAGCGGGATGCCCTCGCCCATGCAGGAGAAAACCGTTGAGCAGATCGGATGAGTATGCACAAGTGCCTTGACCTCCGGACGGGCGCGGTAAACGCTGAGGTGAAGATCGGTTTCGATGGACGGGCGCCGCGTTCCTGAAACGATCTCCTTATCTATTGTCATAACCACAACATCATCAGCAGTACAGGTTTCATAATCCATTCCGCTTGGTGTTATGTAAACCAAGCCGCTGTCGTCGCGTACACTAATATTTCCCCATGTATCAACTGTGAAGCCCTCGCGTATGAGCTTTTTTCCTGCCGATACTATAACTTCTCGCATATCCATAATCATGTGTCCTTTCGTTTGCGATGCTGCCGAATTATGGCTATTGTTATTATAGACAAGTATTACAGCTATGGCTGTACATGTCAAGTATGGATTTTTACTATATGGCATGATAAAATAATCCCGGCTAAAGATATATTATTCAAAGAACAATATAATGATTTATTTTAGAATATTTCAGCGCTTTTATGCGCTGTGGCGGGAAATTCGCAAAGATTCCCGCAGATTACCGAAAACTTGCCCTAACATCCAAGAAGCGTACCGCGATGCAATGACGTTATATCAAGTTAATTTAAACTATAAGTGAGGTGCTGTATGAAGGGTTTATTTTTTGACGGAGAAAAAGCAGTATTTAAAAATGATTTGCCTATGCCCGAGCCTCTCCCGCATGAGAGCCTTGTTTGTATATCTATAGCTGCAATCTGCAATACGGACAGAGAGATAATGCGCGGATACAAGCCCGATTTTAAGGGAGTGCTCGGACACGAGTTTGTTGGTGTTGTTGAAAAATCCAGTGACCCTGAGCTTGTCGGGAAGCGTGTGGTAGGCGAACTGAACGAAGGATGCGGTGAATGCATCTACTGTAAAACCGGACGTGAACGCCACTGCGAAAGCCGGAAATGCATAGGTATAACGCAGAAAAACGGCTGCTTTGCGCAGTATATGACTATTGCAACAAGACTTCTGCACGTGATACCGGATAGCCTGACGGACGAAAAAGCCGTTTTTACAGAACCTTTGGCGGCTGCGCTGGAAATCCCGGATCAGATACAGATCCGCCCGTCAGAGGAAGTCTGCGTAATAGGAGACGGAAGACTGGCGTTTATGATTGCTCAGGTTCTTGCTCTTACGGGTGCGGAAGTAACCGTTCTGGGAAAGCACGAAGAAAAACTCAGCCGTTTTAAGAGTTTTGCAAAAACTGCAACAGACTGCGGACGCCGATTTGAAATAGTCATCGATGCCGCAGGTTCGCCGACAGGAATCGAAACCGCTATGAAACTTGTCCGAAGCAAGGGCACGATAGTTCTGAAAAGCACGTATGCGGGAAATGCAAGCGTAAATCTTTCCCAGATTGTTGTGAATGAAGTGACTGTACTCGGAAGCCGCTGCGGACCTTTTGCTCCAGCCGTCAGGCTGCTTTCGAGAGGGCTTCTTGATTTGCCGCAGATTGAGCTTCATGAACTTTCGGAATGGCAGAACGCCTTTGAAAGCCGGGCTTTCAAGGTCGGCTTTGACATGCGTCTGCCCTAAATTAGTAAAATTATCATTATATGGTGCATTTTGCTTGCAAAGAAATAGAATATATACTATAATATGTGATATATTTGAGAATACTCTCAAATACGAGAAACGAAAACCATATAAGATTATGGAGGTAAAAAATGAAGAAGATTCTTGCTCTTACCTTGGCACTTGTAATGGCGCTTGGGCTTGCTGCCTGTGCTCCTAAGGGTGCCACATCCGGAACTGATGTTCCCCCCGCCGAAACGCCCGACGAAACAGCCGAACTCAAAATCGCTATAGTGACAAGCCCCTCCGGCGTTGACGACGGCTCTTTCAATCAGGACAACTATGAAGGTATCAAAAACTTCATAAAAAACCATCCCAATGCCACTGTCAAAGCTGTTCAGGAACCCGATATAACTAAGGCAGCCAGCGCCGTTGCAGAGATTGTTGCAGACTATGATGTCATCGTAACTCCGGGATTCCAGTTTGGTCCTATAACAACAATTGCACAGGAGAACCCCAGCAAGAAATTTATTCTTGTTGACTCCTTCCCCACAGATCCTGCAGACGACAAGGAGACCATTGTAGTTGACAACATCTATGCAATGCAGTTTGCAGAGCAGGAGAGCGGCTTTTTCGCAGGTGTTGCTGCCGCTATGGAAACAAAGACCGGCAAGGTCGCTGTTGTAAACGGACAGGCATTCCCCTCCAACGTCAACTATCAGTACGGCTTTGAAGCAGGCGTTGCATATGCAAATGCAAAGTTTGGAACAAAGGCGGAATGCGTTGAACTCGCATCCTATGCCGGAATAGATGTAACTAATGCCAAAATCGGCGGCAACTATATCGGCGGATTCAGCGATCCCGAAACCGGAAAAGTTGTCGGCAAGGCTCTTATCGCAGAGGGCGTTGATATCATGTTCGTAGCTGCCGGCAACTCCGGAAACGGCGTTTTCACTGCAGCTAAGGAAGCAAAAGACGTTAAGGTTATCGGCTGTGACGTCGACCAGTATGATGACGGTGTAAGCGGCGACAGAAACATCGTTCTGACTTCTGCTCTCAAGAATATGTCCATCAACGTCGAGCGTCAGCTCAACGCCATTGCAGACGGCACTTTCAAGGGCGGCAACTATCTGCTCAAGGCGGACACAGACTCCACAGGCTTTGTATTTACGGAAGGACGTCACCAGCTCAGCGAAAATACTATCAAGGCACTCAATGAAGTATACGAGCTTGTCAAGAACGGCACTATCGTTCCTCCCTCCAACTTCAGCGAAGAGACCGTTGAGAATTTCCCCGGACTTGCATAAGCTGATTTGATTTACGGCGGTTTAAGCTGTAAAAAGCATATAATCAAATAAACCTACAGACCGATATGGAAATTTCCATATCGGTCTTTTTTCTGCAGCATCGTTATTTTAGGACTTGCTGTCAAATAATAAGTATATATTTGCAATTTTTTGATAATTCATATTTACGTACATGAAAATGCATAAAACTCTTTGACAGTCTATTAATAAACGAGTAGAATATACTCATAATTCCACGAATATTGCCGCAGCAAAGGAGAAAGCCGGATGGACGAATATATTGTTGAAATGCGCCACATTACAAAGCGTTTTCCCGGAGTGGTCGCAAATGACGACGTTTCCGTCTCAATAAAAAAAGGAGAGATTTTTGCGCTTTTAGGTGAAAACGGTGCGGGAAAATCTACGCTGATGAGTATGCTTTTCGGTATGTATGAGCCGGACGAGGGAGAAATATTCATTCGCGGCAAAAAGGTGAAGATTACATCACCGGCGCAAGCAACGCAGCTTAATATAGGCATGGTTCACCAGCATTTCAAGCTGGTGGAAAACTATACTATTACCGAGAATATCGTTTTGGGACAGGAACCGCCTTCGCGCTTCATGGGCTTTTTGCCCTCCGTCGACATCAAAGGCTCAAATAAAAAAATAGCAGAGCTTTCGAAGCGCTACGGACTCGAGGTTGATCCAAGGAAAAAAATCGAGGATATCAGTGTCTCAACACGCCAGCGTGTCGAGATTTTGAAAATGCTGTACAGAGAAGCCGAAATACTCATTTTTGACGAACCAACGGCAGTTCTGACACCTCAGGAAATTGAGTTTTTGCTTGATATTATCCGTGAGCTTAGAAACTCAGGCAAGACAATAATCCTTATCACGCATAAACTTGAGGAAATCAAGAAAGTTGCCGACCGCTGTGCGATTTTGAACAGGGGCAAGCTTGTTGGCGTGCTGGATGTTGCCTCCACCACTACGAAAACGATGGCAAACATGATGGTTGGACGCGAGGTCAGCTTTAAAATAGAAAAGAATCCCGCAAATTTCGGACCGGAGGTTTTGAATGTGGCGGGGCTTACAGTTAAAAATCAGGATGGTCTGCAAGTTGTAAAGAATGTGTCTTTCTCAGTCCGGCGGGGCGAGATATTTGCAATTGCAGGCGTTTCCGGCAATGGTCAAATCGAGGTGGCGGACGCAATAACGGGGCTTATCCCTGCGAGCGGAGGGACTATTTCGCTTAACGGGAACGATATTACGAACTCGGGCGTACGGGAGCGAACTGTGGCGGGAATTTCCTATATTCCTGAGGATAGGCAAGAGGTCGGTTTGGTTTTGGATTTTAGTCTTGCCGAAAACCTTGCCATGAAGAAATATTTCCGCGAACCCTTCTGTGAAAAGGGGATTTTGAATAACGAAGCCTTTGAAGAACACGGCAAAAGGCTGATTGAAGAGTATGATATCAGAAGCGGTCAGGGCATTTCAACGACTGTCCGCTCAATGTCTGGCGGAAATCAGCAGAAAGCGATAGTAGCGCGAGAAATCGAGCTTTCCTCGGAGCTTATGATTTTTGTACAGCCCACGCGCGGACTTGATATAGGCGCCATTGAGAACATACACAGGCAGATCCTCGCTCAGCGCGATGCGGGACGCGCAATCCTGCTCATATCACTGGAGCTCGATGAAATTATCGGGCTTGCAGATACCATAGGCGTTATGTATAACGGAGAAATGCTGAACATCGCCCCTGCCGAAACGCTGACAGCCAATCAGGTGGGCGAATATATGATGGGGGTGAAGGCTGAATGAGAAAAGATAAAAATACTGCCGGAAGAGACAAAAATACTACTATAAATCCATTTGTACGGGGAGCCGTAACTATACTGGGCAACGAAAAGCACCAGTCTATTTCAATTCCGCTGTTTGCAATCCTGCTCAGTCTTCTTGCCGGAGCTATTGTTATTTTGTTTTTAGGAAAAAATCCGATTGACTCATTTATAAGTCTTCTTCAGGGCAGCGGGATTCTGCCCAAGGCGCAGTATGCCGCAAAAAAGAACATGCTGACGGATTTTCTAAGCATGATAAACTCACTGACTCCGATGATTTTCGCAGCTCTCGCAGTTGCAGTTGCTCTTAAAACCGGTCTTTTTAATATCGGAATATCGGGACAGATGCTCGTTGCGGGATTTGCGGCGACCGTAACGGTCGGCTATTCAAATTTGCCTATGGCGGCTGCCCTTCCTCTTGTTCTCGTTGTTGGTATTGTCTTCGGCGGAGCTGTGGGAGCGCTGATTGGCTGGTTGAAGCACAGGTTCAATATAAATGAGGTCGTTTCATCTATAATGCTGAATTATATTTTTCAGTATATCATTAGTTTTTTCATCAATTCATATTATATGAATCCGGTGACACGCCAGTCTCGGCAGGTAAGTGCCGCCGCAAGGCTTACGCTGACGGATGTCGAGTTATACGGTCTTAAAATGGATATACCATTGGGATTTATTCTCACTATTCCAGTTGCATTTCTTGTTCTGTTCCTGCTTAATAAAACACGCTTGGGATATGAGCTGAAGATTGTGGGTCTTAACCGAAAGGCTGCAAAATATGCCGGAATCAAGGTCGGGAAAAGCATGGTTATCTCAATGGCTATTTCCGGAGCTCTTGCCGGCCTTGCGGGAGTTACACTGTACCTGGGTACTTTTGCCAGCATCCAGCCGCGTGTGCTTACTTCTGTGGGCTTCGATTCTATAGCCGTATGCCTTCTGGGAAATGCGCATCCGATTGGGATACTGTTTTCATCACTGCTTATTACGATAATCTCCAAGGGCGGCAACTACATGAGTTCAATGGTGGGCATTCCGCAGGAGATAGCTCAGGTGATCACGGGGCTGATTCTGCTGTTTTCCGCCTGCGGCGCATATATACGTTACAGAGTGGAGCTTGCAAAAGAAAATATCGGCAATGGAAAGCTCCGAATCGAGAATAACGGCGAAGGAGGGCAAAAGTAATGGATATAATCATTATAGAAGGACTTGCCTTTGCACTTCCTCTGTTCATCATCGCAATAGGAGGAATTTACAGCGAGAGAAGCGGCATTACAAACCTTGCGCTGGAGGGCTTTTTGGGCTTTGGAGCTTTTATAGGTGCTGCTGCGGTTACGGCATTTACACGCGGGAATGTAGCGGGTATCGAGGTGCAGATGTTCTTTGTTGCACTTTTATTCTCCGTAATAGGCGGAGCTGTTTTCGCAATGCTCCATGCGCTGCTTTGTATACCGTTCAAGGCAAATCAGGTAATAAGCGGCGTTGTCATCAATATTCTTGCTGTTGCACTCACTGCGTTTTTTACAAGCCAGATAAATTCTGTGATTTTCGGCAAGCCCACGAATAAATTTGTTTTGGGCGTCTGCGAGAAGTTTACCGTACCGGGCATATCAAAAATTCCCATACTTGGGGCGTTTTTTACCGATGTGTATTACTATGTACCGATAATCATAGTCGTTGCGCTGTTTGCTTCATATGTTCTGTATAAAAGCCGTTTCGGTCTGCGTCTGCGTGCTTGCGGCGACAATCCGCACGCGGTCGATGCCGCCGGAGTCGATGTTTCAAAGGTGCGCTTTATTGCTGTTATGATTTCGGGTGCACTGTCAGGTCTTGGCGGTATCTGCTTTGCATATTCCATTTCTACAAGCTTTTCTCCAAGCATCTATGCGGGATATGGTTTCCTTGCGATTGCGGCGCTGATTTTCGGAAACTGGAAAATAGGACCTACCCTCGGTGCCTGCCTGCTTTTCGGTTTTGCCCGCTCTGCAGGATACAAACTTGCTCAGGTTCTGGAACTTGCGAGCACTTTCTCGGACATCATTATGATATTACCGTATGTGCTGACGCTTCTGCTGCTTATGTTCTTCTCATCAACCAACCGACCTCCGCGCGCTTTGGGCGAGATTTACGACAAGGGCAAGAGGTAAAAGCCGGTTTTCCGCCACATGCATATTGTTGCGTGAGGGCGTTCACTACATGGGAAGAGCGTGCGTATGCATGCTCTTCCTGCTTTATTTATAAACCCCGAAAGCTGGTATGCTTCTTAAAGCATAAGTCCGATTTATGTTATTGCGGCTTTTATTGCGTGTCAAAGACATGTATGCTATACTTTAAAAAACATGTTTAATGGACCGGAGATGATTGGATGTACAAACCAAAACTTGATAAGGACATTCGCTGCCCTCTTGAATATGCTCTTGATGTTTTTGGAGGTAAATGGAAGTCGCGTATTATATGTACCTTGGCGCTTAACACAACAATGAGATATTCGGAACTGCGCAGGGAATTGGGCAATATTACCGACACGATGCTCGCAAACTCTCTGAAAGAGCTTCAGGATGACGGCATGATCATCAGGACGCAGTATAATGAGATACCCCCGAAGGTCGAGTATTCTCTTACTGAAAAGGGTAATTCAGTCATACCCATTCTGCTGAAAGTGTCAGAGTGGGGCTATAAGAATCGGGACGAAGAAAAGGCAGGTTCTTGCAAAAACTGTCCGTCACACTACTACTATTCTTAGCTGATACTAAAATGATGTACATCTAATTTTTCTCAGCATATTGTTTTTGTTTGGCGGCGTTATATAAATGATTTTGATTCTCTAATGAGAAGAATCGGATAAAAACAAAGCGGAAAGCTGATCGGCTTTCCGCTTTTTGCCCATTGAGCATACCGCTACTCTTAGAGCATATTTCCTGTTGTTTTAGAAAAAATTCTTCTTCTTTTTATGATTCTATGCTGAGAGTACGGACATAGGCTTCCATTTCTTCTTTGGAATTTATACTGTGAGTGCGCTCTATAACAGCGCGCTTCTGCTCATTCGTCATTGCGGAAAAGCTGTTCATAGCATTTGGGTTTTTCATAAGAGCCATACCCAGACCCATCGGCATTTCGGTGGGTTGTGAAAAAATATTCATGTAATCACCTCTGAATAAGTGTCCGCATATTTTTGGATATTATTCAGGGATTTTTGAGCTTATTTTGAAAGAGCAAGAACAACAAACTGTGACCAGCTCTCCATCTGGTCATATAAGCCATTCAGTTCAGAACGTTTTACCCAGAAGCCTTCAAGCTTTTCAGTTTCGCGGACGTATACCTTTCCGGAGACCTCAAGCGTGTAGAAAAGACCGAGATGAACACTGCCGACCTCTGTCGTATCATCGTTTATGATACCACGTGGCGTCAAGGCACCTGCGTTTTCGATATCGACTTCTTCTTCAATTTCCCGTTTCATACCCCGATGAAGAACATCGCTGCCGTCACCGTCCGTTTCTGGATTGATGTGACCGCCGATGCCTATGGATAAAAGCCCATGCAGACGTTTTTCACCGCCTTTGTTGAGTCTTCGTGTGACAAAAATCTCATCTCCCCTGCATATGACGACATAGGGGATTATCTGTTTGTGCGAAGTGTCGTTTTCTGCTTCGGGACGGGGCAGAAACTCGTGATTGGAAAGAATTATGTCAACCATTGTTCCGCAGTTTTCGGTGGTTATCCCTTTCTCGGGAATGAATTTTGAAATAAGCTCTCTTTTTACTGTAAGTACGTTTTCCATATGTAAGAGACCGCTCCTTTCGGTGAATAAGGCAATGATACCATAAAATTCACAGGCAGGAAAGCATATCCTGCCTAACATTTGCTTTTTTCCGACATTTTTCAGCGAACTATTGCTAAATGCCTGAGGGTTTGATAATATTTACTGAACAATGCGTTTTGGAGGGTTCTTTTATATGGAAAAGCTTTTTATCCCCGGCGATATTCTTTTACCAAACGATGCCGACATGGGTCTGTGGAGCGTTATTGCCTGCGACCAATATACTTCTCAGCCCGAATACTGGGATTCTGTTGACAAAAAAGTGGGGGAAGCTCCGTCTACGCTCAGACTTATTCTTCCCGAGGCATATCTGGAAATAAAAGACAACCTTTCCGAGACTGAAAAAATAAACAAGACCATGAAAGAATACCTTGACAGCGGGGTATTCAAAACCATTGAAAATTCCTATATATTTGTTGAAAGGGAATTGACAGTGAATGAGACACGCCGAGGAATAGTGGGGCTGATAGATCTTGAAGAATATGACTACAGGGCGGATTCCGTTTCACCGATCCACGCGACTGAGGGAACAGTTGAAAGCAGGCTTCCTCCCCGCGTAAAGATACGCGAGGGTGCCTGCCTTGAGCTTCCTCATATAGTTGTGTTTATCGACGATCCCGAAAATAAGGTTTTCGGCTGTATCGAAGAGGGAGAAAAGCTCTATGATTTCAATCTTATGGACGGAGGCGGACATATCACAGGAACGCGAATCTGCGGCGAAGCGGCAGAAAGGGTTCAAAATGCCCTGTCTGAACTGTGCGACCCTGAATATCTTGAAAAGCGCTATGCTTTAAACGGCAAACCTCCTGTAATAATCGCCATGGGCGATGGCAACCACAGTCTTGCAACGGCACGTCTTTGCTGGGAGAGAATAAGAGAAGAGCTAAATCCCGAAGAACGCAAAAAGCATCCTGCGCGCTACAGTCTCGCAGAGCTTGTAAATATCCACGACGCCTCAATCGTCTTTGAGCCTATTCACCGCGTTATTTTTGAAACCGACCCCAAAAGCTTTTTTGATGAGGCTGCAAGCTACTTCAAAGGAGTGAGCAGGGAGGGAAAAACGGCCCACAAAATCACACTTGCATGCGGAACGGAGACAGAGGAGATTACAGTTGCGGGTCTTACGATAGGAAACCTTATTTCTGCTGCACAGCAATTTTGCCTTGAATATATCAAAGCTCACGGAGGCAAGCTCGATTATATCCACGATGACGATACCGCTTTGGAGATGTCAAGCCGCGCTGGCTGCGCCGGACTGCTTCTTCCCGCCATGGACAAAAACGAACTGTTCCCGTCCATCATGGACAGCGGGGTGTTTCCCGCGAAAAGCTTTTCAATCGGCCCCGCACGCGACAAGAGATATTACCTTGAGTGCAGAAAGATAAAATAACTCTGAGATAATTGAACGAATATTTCAACTTAAAATTTAAGCTCCGATAACCTTTGGGTTGTCGGGGCTTTTTTAATTCCGCTTTTAAAGTAAGATAAAATGAATTTTCCTGTGCGGTCATATTAGACGGACAAGTCAAATACAATTTAGCGGGGGTGAAACTATGACGTCACTTACTACACAGGAATTTTTTAGGGCAGCGAGACTTCTGCCGCCCTGCCTTCGAACCGAGGTTTTGAATTTGCCGGACGATGTGGCGGAGGGGGCGGAGGAAATAAGACTTCGGACGGGCAGAACGCCTTCTGTGGTCATTGCCGACGATGAAGTGCAAATCCTGCCTTCACATATCGTAACGGCATCGGAGCTTCAGCTGGTTCTGGAGATTGCAACGCGTGCATCTGCGCATACATATGCTGACAGCATAAAAATGGGGTTTGTGACCGCTGAGGGCGGCTGCCGTCTCGGGCTTTGCGGAACGGCGGTAACGGACGGAAACAAAATTTCAGCTCTGCGGCGGCTTTCCTCCGTTTGCATCCGGATATCGCGTGAGAAGCGCGGCTGTGCGGATGCAATATATAAGGGACTGACGGACGGAGGATTCAAATCCACGCTCATAATTTCACCTCCCGGCGGAGGCAAAACAACGCTTCTGCGAGAGCTTGTACGGCTCTTATCAGACAGCGGAAAAAGGATATCTCTTGCGGACGAGAGAAGCGAAGTGGCGGGTACTTTTGAAGGACAGCCCTGTTTTGATGTAGGAGCAAGGACCGATGTGCTTACAGGTGCTCCGAAAAGCGAGGGCATTTATCTTCTCCTGCGTTCCATGGCGCCGCAGATCATCGCATTTGACGAGATCACATCTCCCCTCGACATTGAGGCTGCGGAAACGGCGGCAAACTGCGGGGTTTCGCTTCTGGCGACTGCGCATGGAGCGGGTGTTTTTGACTTGAAGCAGCGCGACCTTTATAAAAAGCTCGTTGACAAACAGATTTTCCGCAGAGCGGTGATAATCGAAAACATCAAAGGAAAGCGCCGTTATACGGTGGAGGAGCTTTCATGAAAATTTTAGGTGCACTTTTACTTGTGGCTGCATGCACGCTTATCGGAATCGGACAGGCAAAGAAGCTGTATTTTAGGCAAAGATGCCTTGAGGGAGCTCTTGATGCGCTGAGATTTATGGATGCGGAGCTGAAAAACGCTGCTGTGCCTATACCTGAAATATTCAGGAACCTGATAAGACTTCCCGATAATAAATTAAGCAGTTTTTTTAACAACCTTAACACGAAAATGGCGGGCTTTGGGGAAGAGAGCCTTGCGGATATATGGAGCGGCTGTGTTTTAAACGACAGGAGCATTTCACTGTCCGAAAGGCAAAGGCAGGAACTCTGCAGAGTAGGGACGTTTCTCGGCAGATATTCCGAAAACGAACAGTCGGAGGCTATTGCTGCCTGCATAGCTCATTTGGAAGGTGAACTTGAAAGAACCTCCGAAAAAGCACGGGAGGGGGCAAAGCTCTACACTGGCTTGGGGCTTACTTTTGGATTAATGCTCGCCACGGTGCTGATCTGAATCAAGTCCAGCACATAAGAAGCGTTTAATACTACACAGGAGGATACTATGGACGTTGACCTCATTTTTAAAATTGCGGCAGTTGGAATACTTGTGGCGGTGCTCAATATATTGCTTTCCCGATCCGGACGGGATGATCAGGCGCTGATGGTCACTTTGTCCGCGCTCGTCGTTGTTCTTGCTCTGGTGGTACAGGAAATCAGTCAGCTGTTCGATTTGATTAAAAACCTTTTTGGACTTTAGTTATGGAACTCATAATAAAAGCGACTGTAATCGGAGTTGCCGGTGCGATACTTACGCTGATAATAAAAAAGACGAATCCTGAGATTTCTACGGTTTTGACCTTGGCGGTATGCACCGTAATAGCGGGTCTGACGCTAAAAGCATTTTCGTCCGTAAAGGAAGTCCTTGAGCTTGTCGAAGTGGGTACGGGGTTTTCCTCGGCGTATACCGCACCTGTTTTAAAGTGCGTAGGCATAGGAATAACGGCAAGGCTCGGCAGCGACATTTGCAAGGATTCAGGACAGGCTG
The DNA here is from genome assembly GCA_012719035.1 of Clostridiales bacterium. Classification (GTDB taxonomy): domain Bacteria; phylum Bacillota; class Clostridia; order Oscillospirales; family Oscillospiraceae; genus UBA2658. The sequence goes on from JAAYBD010000004.1 coordinate 69,712, forward strand.
CGGTGGCTTCAAGCGTTGAAATCTGCGGAGCGGTCTGTGCGCTCTATGTATCACTGCCGCTCATAAAAACTCTATTACGAATGATAGGTGAGCTTGCATGAAAACAGTACATATTATTATTTTCTGCGCACTTATGGTATTTCTGCTGTCCGGAAACGCGGGAGCAGAGCCCCTTGAAGGACAAGCTGCGCCGAAAACATCGGAGGAAAACGCATCACCTGCGGCGGAAGAGAATTTGGGGGAGGAGTACGCGGTCGTACCGCCAAAGACGTTTGAGGAGCAGGCAGAGGCAATGGACGCCGAAGGTTTGAAGAAGGCGCTTCCCCGGGAAGCGAGAGAAATACTGGGGGATATTTCACCCACAGATATTAATTTGGGCGACGAGGGCTTCAAATCGATTCTTGATGAAATTAAAGGCAGTTTTTTCAGCATATTTAAAAGTGCCCTGAAGTCCGCGGCAAAGATGCTGACGGTTATCATACTTTGCTCGACTGTTACTTCCGCCATGAATGAGGGTGGGATACGGGACATGGTAACTCTCAGCGGAAAAATTGCGGTTTCGGCAATAGCTATCAGCAATGTCAGTTCCTTTTTGGGAATGGGAATGGATACTTTGCTGAAACTTTCTGATTTTTCTAAAGCACTTCTACCGGTAATGTGCACAGCGGCGGCAAGCGCCGGCGCAATAACTTCGGCATCCGCGAAATATGCCGCGACAGCAATGTTTATGGACGTTTTGATTACGGTTGCCGCCAATATTATAATGCCCTTGATAAGCATTTACCTTGCCGCTGTCATTGCGAATGCAGCACTTTCGAAGGACTCTCTCACAAATGTCTCAAAGCTCCTCAAATGGGTATGCACAACTTCCCTTACCTTGCTGATGACGGCTTTTACAACATATCTTGGTTTTTCCGGATTGATTTCCGGAAAAGCAGATGAGTTTGCCACAAAGCTTACAAAATCAGCATTGGGTACGGCAATGCCCGTAGTCGGAAGCATTATTTCCGATACAGCGGAGACCTTGGTTGCCGGAGCCGGAATGATTAGAAACGCAATCGGTGTTTTTGGCTTTTTGGCTGTAGCCGCCATATGCATTACACCCTTTCTTACTTTGAGTGCGCACTACCTTGTGTATAAGGGAACCTCGGCACTCTCTGAGGCGCTTACGGAAAAACGCATGGGGGAACTGATTTCCGATATAGGCACAGCCTTCGGAATGCTTCTTGGACTTGTGGGGGCAGGCAGCATAATGCTGTTTTTCTCGGTGATTTCAAGCATGAAGGCGGTGAATATCCTATGATTGGATTTGCGGGCGAATGGGTCAGGGCAATTGCCGGAGCGGCGATGATCTGCGCTGCCGCAACAATGATGACGCCGAAAGGCAGGGTGAAAAACGTCATCAAGCTTGTATGCGGGATAGTTATTGTATGCGCAATGATTAATCCGCTGTTAAAAAAAGATTTTCCGGTTATGTCGATGGATATGTCGCAATACCGCCAGAAAGCGGACGAGATAATAAAAAACACAGAGGAAACTCAAAACAACCTCAGCAGATCTATCATAGAGAACAAGCTGAAAGCATATATATTGGACAAAGCAAAAGGCTTGAATGCAGAAATTCAAAGTGTGAGCGTTTCGGTAAAGTGGGGTGATGAGGGATGCTGGTATCCTCATGAGGTTTATCTGACCGCCAATATCCCGCAGAGGGAAATGAATCTTATTTCAAATGCTATAGAAGCGGAATTGGGAATTCCTAAAGAACGACAGTATTGGAGCGGCTATGAAGAATAACGATGAGAAAAAACAATTTAAACTGCTTGACATTTTGAAAAACAAATATGCGCTCATAGTGCTTGCGGCAGGGCTTTTGCTTATTCTTCTGCCGACGGGGAATAAGCCCGAGGATAAAGCCGAGAGAAATGAAATAAAGGCTCCCGAATTCTCAATTACCGATGAAGAAAGCAGACTTGAAAAGCAACTGTGCAAAATTAGAGGAGCGGGCAGGGTTTCCGTGCTTTTATCCGTAGAGGGAAGCCCCTCACGAGAGCTTGCCAATAGCGGGGACGAAACTTTGGTAGTTTCCGAAAACGGCAAAGAGAGGGTGGTTGAACTATATTATGTAAACCCGGAATACATGGGGGCAATAATCGTTTGCGATGGCGCAGATTCTGCGGAGGTGAGACTTGCTATAACTAAAGCGGTTTCCGCTTATACAGGACTCAGTACAAACAAAATAACGGTTATGAGCATGAGCTGATTAGTTCGGCTTATGCAAATACAATATGTATGAAAGGATATCGGGAACGAAACGGGGGAGGAAAAATGAATAATACCAAAAAGTACGTAACAATCGCGGCAGTGCTGCTGTGCGTCTGCGCCGCAGTATATCTGAACTGGTCATACAACAACAGTACGGTAGGAAGAAGCGAATTGCTGGATGCCGAGCTTGCAAACGCAAAATCATCTGAGGAAATGTCCGCGGCAGACGGAGCGGTTTCAGCCTCAGTTTCCGACTACTTTGCAGAGGCAAGGCTGACAAGGCAGCAATCGAGGGATGAGGCTTTGAATCTTTTGAAAGCTGCCGCCGCTGCGGAAACGGCTTCTCAGGAAACGATAGACGGGGCGATGAATGCTATAGCGGCAATGGCAAACTACTCGATGATGGAAACGCAGATTGAAAACCTTCTGCTTGCAAAGAACTTTGCCGAGTGTGTTGCTTTTATAAGCGCCGACGGCGTTACGCTTGCTGTTCCAGCTCCTGATGAGGGATTAAAAGCCGAGGATGTGGCAAAAATAACAGATACAATCGTTACAGAAACGAATTTTAATCCCACGCAGATTAAAATAATTGAGGTTAAAAGCCATCCGGGCGGTACCGCCCAGCCGAAAAGCAGCGGCGGAAAAACTGAAAATGGAGCCGGCTCGACGGCAAGTCCCGGCACAGCAAGTCCCGGAACAGCGAGCCCCGGCACGACAAGCCCCGGTACAACAAGCCCCGGCACAACAAGTCCCAGCACAGCAAGCCCCGGCACAACAAGCCCTAATGCGAATCAGCCCAATAATTCCGGCACACAACCAGGCACACCTAATAACTCAGGCAATAACCAAAATAATAACCCGGGGAATAACGCAAATAACAGCATGACGAATCAAACAATGACCGATACCGGAGAGGTATTGGAATAGTGTGCGATTTTTCTTTATTTTTTCGGAAAACTGTGGTAAAATACTTTAAAAGACATTTATGATAAGTATCAGACCCTAAGGAGGAGCAATAAAATGGCTGATAATTATATAACCACAGAAACCGAAAAAGGAAAAGTCAGCATATCAGAAGATGTGATTGTTGTAATGGTGGGTGCCGCTATTACCGAGGTGGATGGAGTAGATGGTCTTGCAAACACCGTGGGTAACGACATACTTGAGTTCATCGGGAAAAAGAACCTCGCAAAGGGTGTCAAAGTCACGCTTCAGGAAGACCATATTACGGTCGATGTCCTTATTATGGTAACATTCGGATGTGTCATAACGGAGGTTGCGGCCAAAGTACAACAGGCAGTTTCCAATGCCATTGAAGCCATGACGGGACTTTCGCCTACGGTAAATGTCCATGTTAGCGGAGTTACTTTCCCGAAAAGTAAGCAGTAGTAATTTTTGGAAAGCGGAGCAATATTTGCAGCCGCTTTCCAATTATTTGCTTAGCAGGGGCAATAAACATTATTCGGAGGAATGAAATACATGACCAGAACAGTGGCGAGAGAGATATCCGTTCAGATAGGGTTCAGCCTTGCCGATAATACGGAAAACATCGAAGAAGTGCTTGATGCTTTTTTGGACAAAGAGTACTTTGCCACTCTTGCCGGAGAGAACGAGCTTTTTGCCGAATATCCCAGCAAAAAACAGATCGAGTATATAAGAAAGACCGTTAAAGGCACTGCCGAGCACCGTGAAGAGCTTGACCGATATATCGAAAAATACTCCAAAGGATGGAAGCTGTCGCGCATCTCGCGAATAGCCCTTTCGATTTTGCGGACAGCGATGTTTGAGGTTCTTTATATGGATGATGTACCGGACAGCGTAGCTATAAACGAGGCGGTAGAGCTTTCTAAAGGATATGAGGAACAGGAAACTGTTTCGTTCATAAACGGTATTTTAGGTTCATTTATGCGTGCAGAGCGCGGAGTGGAAGTGCTCCCCGAGAAAGAAAGCGGTTTTTCCGAGCCTGACGAAAAAAGCATAAGTGAAAATGAAGCCCCCAAGGTTGAGCAAACGGAGGGGAATTAGTCCATGGGCAATACGGTTTTATCTGTTACCGAAGTCAACAGGCACATAAAAGAACTGATGGACAGCGACTATCTGCTTATGGGACTTGCCGTTAATGGTGAGTTGTCCAATTACAAGATATATCCTTCAGGTCATCATTATTTTACATTGAAGGATGCGGAAAGCTCGATCCGCTGCGTCATGTTTAAAGGAAACGCCTCAAAGCTGCGCTTCAGACCTGAAAACGGTATGGTTGCGACGGCTGTGGGGCGCGTAACTGTTTTTCCCCGCGACGGCGCATATCAGCTTTATTGCAATGACCTGCTGCCGGAGGGAATGGGGGACTTGCACATAGCCTTTGAGCAGCTTAAAGAGAAGCTGTCGAAGGAAGGTCTTTTCGATACATCCCATAAAAAACCTCTGCCGAGATATCCGAAGACTATTGCGGTAATAACTTCGTCTGCGGGGGCGGCTGTGCGGGATATAATCCGCGTTTTAGGCAAGCGCTGGCCAATGGCAAAGGTCGTTATTCTTCCTGTCCGCGTTCAGGGAGCTGAAGCTCCGCCTGAAATTGCGGGAGCCATCCGCTATGCGAATAAATATAAAGTCGGAGACCTCATAATAACGGGTCGCGGAGGCGGTTCGATCGAGGATCTCTGGGCGTTTAATGATGAAAGAGTCGCAAGAGCGATATACGAGTCCGAGATTCCTGTTATCTCTGCCGTTGGGCATGAACCGGATGTGACTATTTCCGACTATGTGGCAGATTTGCGGGCGGCAACGCCTTCAAATGCGGCAGAGCTTGCCGTTCCCGATCAGAGCGAGATGAGAGAGGTCCTTGCTTCTGAGGAGGTAAGGGCGATGCATTCGATTCGGAAGAAGCTCTCGGAGATGAGATTAAAGCTTTCCGATGTAAGTTCGCGCCGCGTTATGCAGAATCCGACGGCATATATAGATCAGAAAAGGCTTGAGCTTGACAGCGCGGCAAATGCTTTGACTTCCCGCTACGAAAGGCTTATAGGTTCAAAAAAGCACGAGTATATACGCTATGCCGCTTCACTTGATGCGCTCAGCCCGTTGAAAGTGCTGGGAAGAGGATATGCAATAGCCACTGACGAAAACGGAAGCCCGATCAGCAGCGCTGAAGCTGTAAGCGTAGGAGACGAGCTGACGGTAAGTTTTAGTAAAGGCGGCCTAAAGTGTACTGTAGATGAAGTGATTTAAAGCTGATAAGTGGGAGGTAAACCCTATGACGACAAAGAAGATGACCTTTGAGCAATCGATGGAACGGTTGAATGCAATAGTAAAACAGCTCGAAAAAGGCGAAGTTCCTCTTTCGGAGTCTCTGGCACTTTTTGAGGAGGGAACGACGCTGATTTCTTCCTGCGGAAAAATGCTTGATGAGGCAGAACAGAAAGTTGTGATGCTCAGAAAAGGCGAAAACGGAGAGCCTGTTGAATTGCCTTTTGAGGACGGTGAATAGCTTGCATTCTCTCTATAACGAATATAAGGCAATGGTTGAGGATTTTCTCGGTTCATGCTTTTGTGATAAATCGTCTTCATATGCGGAGCTGCTTGAGTCTATGCGCTACAGCCTGCTTGCCGGAGGCAAGCGGATACGTCCGGTTTTGACGCTCATGTTTTGCAAAGCTGCGGGGGGCGACCCTAAAACAGCGCTGCCTGTGGCCTGTGCTGTCGAAATGCTCCACACTTATTCGCTGATACATGACGATCTTCCATGTATGGATAACGACGATTTGCGGAGGGGAAAGCCGACAAACCACAAGGTTTTTGGTGAAACTATTGCCGTTCTCGCGGGGGATGCTATGCAGGCTGAGGCGTTCAAAGCTGTATTGTCAAGCAGCCTGCCCGCTGAGGTTAGAGCCGAATGTGCAAGGATACTTGCCGGTGCGGCCGGTGAAAACGGCATTTGCGGCGGTCAGTACCTCGATATGAAGGGTGAGGGCAAACCGCGGAACAGCGAAAAACTTTTTGATATGTGCAGAAGGAAAACGGCTTCTCTTATATCGGCGGCATGTCAAATGGGCGCGCTTGCGGGCGGGGCGGACAAAGAGCAGCTTTGTGCCGCGGAAAGCTATGGCTATGACATCGGGCTTGCTTTTCAGATACGCGACGACATTTTGGATGAGCTGAGTACGGCGGAGGAGCTTGGAAAGCCGATAGGTTCGGACAAACGCGAGGGAAAAACCACGTTTATGAACCTGCTGGGACAGGATAAATGCGAGGAATATTTAAAGCTGCTGACAGACAGGGCAAAGGACACTGCCGCCCGGGCATACCCGCAATCGGATTTTCTGATCGGTTTTGCGGACGAATTGTGCGTTAGGCGCAGCTGATGACCTATATATAAATATTCGTTTTTTAATGAATATAGCCGAAAAAACGCCTGTTAACACTTGTATAAGCAGGCGTTTTTTGCTATGATGTATGGCGGTTCTATAGATAAATATGATTTACCGCAAACAATATGTTTGCGCAATATTTTATGAGGTAAGACTGATTTGAATATACTGAAGACTATTAATTCGCCCGATGACTTGAAGTCCCTGTCTGTACGTGAGCTTGAGATTCTGAGTTCTGAGATAAGAGGCTTTTTAATAGATAATGTTTCAAAAACAGGCGGACATCTCGCTTCAAATCTCGGGGCTGTGGAGCTTACGCTTGCACTTCACCGCGTATATGATACAGAAAAAGACAGGCTTGTTTTCGATGTAGGGCATCAAAGCTATGTACACAAAATAGTAACAGGCAGGAGAGATGATTTCAAAACTCTTCGCCAGCTGAACGGAATCTCCGGCTACCCGAAGCCGAACGAAAGCATACATGATGCGGCGGTCGCGGGACATGCTTCAAACTCTGTTTCAGTTGCCCTTGGAATGGCAAGGGCGCGCACTCTTGGAAACGAGGATTACAGCGTAGCCGCTATCATAGGAGACGGAGCCTTAACAGGCGGGCTTGCCTACGAGGGGCTTTGCGATGCGGGAGAATCCGGAGAAGCTCTTGTGGTCATACTCAACGACAACGGAATGGCCATCGACTCAAATGTGGGCGGAATTTCGACTTTGCTTGCCTGTATGAGGGTAAAGCCCGCATATTTTAGATTTAAGCGCAGATACCGTCAGCTTTTCAGCCATGTTCCCGCTTTGTATAATTTTAACCATACAATAAAAGAATGGCTGAAACGCCGCCTGCTTCCCGGCAATATTTTCGATGATCTCGGATTTCATTATCTCGGTCCCGTTGACGGGCATGATCTTGTACAGCTTGAGGCTGTTCTGAGCTGGGCAAAGGAACTGAAAACCCCGGTACTTGTCCATGTTATTACGCAGAAGGGCAGGGGTTACGGCTATGCGGAGCAGGAGCCGGAAACCTATCACGGAGTAGGGGCCTTTGATACCGGCTGCGGCGTAGATAAGAGCGATAACATGAGCTTTTCGTGTACTTTCGGGCGGGCATTGACTGAATTTGCTGAAAAAGATGATAAAATTGTGGCAATCACAGCCGCTATGTGCAGCGGAACAGGGCTCAGCGAGTTTGCTAAAAAGTTTCCGAATCGATTCTTCGATGTGGGTATTGCGGAGGGACATGCCGTATCCATGGCGGCAGGAATGGCAAGCCGGGGGGCGAAGCCTGTGTTTGCTGTATATTCAAGCTTTTTGCAGCGCGGGTACGATATGCTCATTCACGATGTTTCACTCTCAAAACTTCACGTAGTATTCGCTGTTGACAGAGCGGGAATCGTCGGACATGACGGGGAAACACATCAGGGAGTTTTTGATGTTTCATTTTTATGCAGTGTTCCGCATATGGCGGTGCTCTGTCCCGCAAGCTACGCGGAGCTGCGCGACATGCTGAATCTTGCACTTTACCGTATTGAGGGACCTGTTGCTGTTCGTTATCCGCGCGGTGGCGAGGAAACATATACGCAAAGCTCGGGAACGGCTCCAAGCACGGTTATTCGCGAGGGCAAGGACATGACGATAGTCACGTATGGGATTATTATCAATCAGGCAATTGCCGCCGCGGAAAAACTTGCGGATTCGGGAATTGAAGCCGAAATAATAAAGCTTAACTTTATAAATCCTATTGATACCGAAACAGTGATGCGCTCACTTAAAAAAACGGGCATACTTTTGACAGCGGAGGATGTATGCGCCCAGGGCAGTGTTGGCTCAAGACTTCTTGCCGCCTGCGCAAAAGAGGGTGTTTTGCTTGAATGCTCCGAAATGCTTGACTTGGGCAGCGGAATTGTTACACACGGAAGTACGGAGGACTTATACAGGCTGAAGGGCATAGACGCGGAGGGAATTTTCCTCTCTGCGATGAAGCTTATAAAAAGTGCGGAGACAAAATCCGCCGAGGTGAATGCCTGATGAAAAAAGTGAGACTTGATCAGCTCGTTTTTGAGCGGGGATTGACCGAGAGCCGGGAAAGGGCAAAAACCTCTATTATGTCCGGGCTTGTATTTGTGAATGGGCAGCGTATGGATAAGCCGGGAACGCCGGTGGAAGAGAATGTAAATATTGAAATAAAGGGAGATGCTATTCCCTATGTCAGCCGAGGGGGATTGAAGCTTGAAAAGGCTCTCAGTATTTTCGAATTCGACCCCAAGGAGCTTGTCTGCATAGACTGCGGAGCGTCTACAGGCGGATTTACCGATGTTCTGCTGAAAAACGGTGCGAAAAAGGTCTATGCAGTTGATGTAGGATATGGGCAGCTTGCGTGGAGTCTCCGCTGTGACGACAGGGTCGTATCTATGGAGCGCACAAATATCCGCTATGTAACGCCGGACATGCTTGATGAAGTGCCGGATTTGGCGGTTATGGATCTTTCTTTCATTTCTGTCCGCCTTGTGCTTCCCGTTGTAAAAGAACTGATACGCGATGAGGCATACGTTATCTGCCTTATTAAGCCTCAGTTTGAGGCGGGGCGTGAAAAGGTCGGAAAAAAAGGAGTGGTACGCGAAAAATCGACCCATATTGAGGTTGTTCGCGATTTTCTGGATTTTGTGCCGTCTTTGGGTTTTACTCCGCTTGGACTTGGATATTCTCCTATAAGGGGACCGGAGGGAAATATTGAATATCTTGCTTTGCTGCGAAAGGGTGAATTTGATGCCCCCATACTTGACCCTGTTTCCGTAGTCGAAGCATCGCACAGCGAGCTTGAGCGCTGATATGAAAGGAAATGCTGCATGTCAACTGAAAGCAGACAAATAGTATTGTGTCCTAACCCTAAGAAGGATATAGGGCTTGAAACGACACTTAGAGCATATGCTATGCTCGAAAAGGCGGGACACAATGCAGTTATCAGCCCCGTTTCGCCCTATGCCTGTGCCATGTCCCTGCCGGATACGGTTAAAACCATGCCGCTTTCCGATTCTGTGAAAAATGCGGCACTGCTTATCTGTTTCGGAGGAGACGGGACTATTCTGAAAACTGCAAGAGCGGTAATGAAATCACCCGTTCCGATATTGGGAGTCAATCTTGGGCATAAGGGTTTTATGGCGGAGCTTGAGCCGAAAGATCTGGAGCTTATTGTCGCCGCTGCGAACGGCAGTTACGAGCCAATAAACAGAATGATGATAGACGTTGAGCTTATACGGGACGGCAAGGTGATTTTTTCCGACAGCGCCCTTAACGAGGCAGTGGTCTGCGGAACGGCCACAACTGTCAAAATCTCCGCATACGGCGACGGGTCTAAAATAACAGAATATACGGGCGACGGAATCATAGTTGCGACGCCGACGGGATCAACGGCATATTCGCTTTCCGCCGGAGGCGCGCTTGTAGAGCCAACTGCAAAAAACATTTTACTTACGCCGATTTGCGCGCATATAATTACAGTCAGACCCTTTGTTCTTGCTCCGGACAGAATCGTTACTATCAAAACGGGGGAAAACGACGGGAAAAAGATCTGGCTTACAGTTGACGGCGGAGAGCTAATTCCGTTTGAACCGAATGATGAGCTGTACGTTAGGCAATCACAGCATTATACGATAATGGCGCACGTGTCCGGTAAAAGCTTTTATGATATTGCTTTTGAGAAATTGGGGGAAAGAACATGAAGTCGTCAAGGCAAGAGAAAATATTGGAAATAATAGCTTCAAAAGATGTGGAAACGCAGGGACAGCTTATAGAAGAGCTTTCAGCTCGAGGAATCAAGAGCACGCAGGCGACGCTTTCAAGGGATATCAAGGATCTACGCCTTGTAAAAGAGCTGACGAGCGCGGGTAAATACAGATATGTTGCGGCATCGAGGGATGAACTTACAGACTTCGATCTTCGCCTTAAAAAGATTTTCCGCGAGAGCGTCACATCATACGCAGCGGCACAGAACATACTTGTAATAAAAACGCTTCCGGGACTTGCATCAGCTGCCTGTGCCGCGCTTGACGGTATGGATATAGAAGGGCTGGTTGGCACGCTCGCCGGCGACGATACGGCGTTTATTGCCATGAAGGACATGGAAGCGGCAGAAAATTTTGAGCGGGAGATCGAAAAACTCCTTTAGAATTTTGGCTTTTAAAAAGGGGGAAAGGATATGCTTCAAGACCTCCACATTGAAAATATCGCTGTAATTGAGAGGGCGGATATAAGCTTTGCACCCGGTCTCAATGTCCTGACGGGCGAAACCGGTGCGGGAAAATCCATAGTGATCGATGCACTTTTTGCTGTTATGGGTGCAAGGACAAGCCGTGAACTTGTGAGGTCGGATGCGAATAAGGCATCTGTAACAGCCGTGTTTACGAGTGACAAGGCTGCAAAATGGCTTTCCGATAATGAGCTTGACGCGGAGGATGAACTCATTTTGCAGCGACGTATTTCAGACGGCGGAAAATCCTCCTGCCGCGTAAACGGTTTTCCCGTAACGGCATCTCAGCTGCGTGAATTTTCCGCTATGCTTCTGGATATTCATGGGCAAAACGATGGGCGTCAGCTTATGGATGAAGACCGCCACAGGGAGTATTTAGACAGCTTCGGAGCGCACGATGATGTTTTGGATGAATATAAAGCGGCATATTCTAAGTTTTCGGCGATTCAGAAAGAAATAAAGCACCTTTCGATGAACGAAACTGAAAAAGAGCGCCATGCCGATAATCTAAGGACTATGATTGAAGAATTGGAGAGCGCGGAACTTCGCGAGGGCGAAGAGGAAGAGCTGTCTGAAAGACGCGATTTGCTCCGCAACGCTGAAAAGCTGACGGAAGCTCTTAACTCCGCTTATGAAGCACTGTACGGCGGCGAGGAAAACGCGATTTCTCTCACAGACAGCGCGGCGGCGGAAGCTGCGCGCGCGGCAAGGTACAGTTCGGGATTATCTAATGTTGAAAAAACACTTTCCGATGCTTCGTTTATGCTTAGGGATGC
>JAAYBD010000038.1 GCA_012719035.1 Clostridiales bacterium
GGCGGATGGAGTACAATCATCTGCGTCCCCATTCGTCGCTCGGCAACCTTACCCCAGAGGAGTATGCAGCAAAGCTGGCTGGTGGTTACTAACATTTCACCTGGTCGAACTTTGGGGGCAGGTCAGTTATAGTCCTCTATATCATAATTCCTCTCAAAATCTCCCTCGATTGCGGAAGCTACAAGACTGTCATATAGCTCTTTAAATGTCTTCATATATACTCTGTCCCTCGCATACTGTCCTCTGTTATACCGGCCTTATAAAATTATCGGTGTTAATTTGCACTTTATTCATGATAACGCTTTTAATATCCCCAATTATCGGGTTTTACTTTAAAAATCAAAAGCTTTTATACCTCTATCTTTGGAATCATCGCTTGCATATATGGTCGATTTATAATAGAATCATTCCGTATTACACTTATATCGTCATTTTAATACATAAAGCTTAACAAAGCATAGCAGCAGCTGCAAAGGAGACTACCATGAGTAACAGCACCGCAATACAAAAGACTAAAAAAACCAAAGCTAAAAAAGTCGCACTGATAACTGCGATTACATTGGCAGCACTTGTCCTCGTTGGGCTTATAATGATTCCTATCGGAATCATGCCCATGTTTCTTGGTCAAAGATATGAACAGCAGCAGTACTCTGCTTCGGATTTTGGTATCGAAGCAGAGCGCATAACGCTTACGACAGACGATTCGGTTTCACTTGCCGCATGGCGCACACGGGCAGAAAATCCTAAAGGAACCGCAATAATATTGTCCGGAATACAAAACCCCTCTGTAACCGCTTTTTTTGGATATGCAAAAATGCTGTCTGACAACGGCTGGGATTCCCTTTTGATTGAAATGAGGGCGCGCGGTGAAAGCGGCGGGGAGGAAATCGGCTTCGGTATGACTGAATGGCGGGACGTCAAGGCGGGTGTAGACTTTCTGACCTCCGACAAAGATGCTAAAAGCCTGCCTATTGCTGCAATGGGCACATCCATGGGCGGAGGAACTGTCATAATCGCCGCCGGTGAATTGCCTGAAATAGACGGTGTCATTTCGATTTCCGCTTTTTCCTCGTGGTCCGACCTTTTTATTGACAACATGGCAATGTCCGGCATGCCCAAAGCTATAGGTATCTTAGATACACCTTTTGTAAATACATATCTTGGTTTCCACTTCGGCTTTGACGCACTGAGATATTCCCCCGTCAACGGCATTGAAAAACTCGGGCAGCGCCCGATATTGATGATGCATTCTACGGGTGACACGCAGGTTCCATATACTGAATTCGAGAAGCTGTTGAGCCGCGCGGAGGAGCATGACATAAACGTGAGCACCTTTGTTCGTGAGGGCGACGAGCACTTTATCTGCTACGAGCGCTCCTTTTCAAACCCGTCAGAGGATGCTGATTTCAGTCAGGCAGTCCTTGGCTTCCTATCTGAAAATTTTTCATAAACAGAAGCTTCTGTCTTTGCCTGTGATGGGCTTATCCAGCTAATTTTGGAGACAATACTCTCCCGCCTAATCTGCGGGAAATCAGCTTGCGTTTTTGTTTTTATATGCTATTATTAAACAATACTGCTTATTTTGAGGTAATCATACTATGGATCCCAAACGCAAGGCTATACTGCAAATGTTATTATGTGCAACAATGTGGAGCACAGCCGGAATTTTCATTAAGCTCATCCCATGGAGTCCTTTCGTAATTGCAGGCTGGCGCAGCCTTATCGCCGCCGGAACCGTTCTGTTTTTCTTTAAGCTATGGAAAATAAAATTCCGCTTTAATTTCCGTGCGGTTCTCAATGGAATATTGATGTGCTTTACCTTTCTTGCCTTTGTGATTGCAAATAAACTCACCACAGCCGCCAATGCCATTGTGCTTCAGTTTACAGCACCCTTGTTTCTAATGGCTTTCTCCGCTATCCTGCTCCATCAGAAATTTCATAGGGCAGATATCGCAGCCGTTATAGCCACAATGGGCGGCATTGCGCTGTTTTTCTTCGATCATCTGAAACCGGGCTATCTTTTGGGCAACTGTGTCGCCATACTGGCGGGAGCGTTTATGGCGGGAATGTATCTCGGTCTGGGCAACGCGGACGAGGAAACACGCATGGGCGGTATGCTTTTAGGGCATCTTTTTACCGCTGCAATCGGTATCCCCTTCACATTCTTTACCCCTGCACCCGTAACAAGCGCTGCAGTGCTCTGCATTCTGGCGCTTGGGATAATACAGTTGGGCATTCCATATATTCTTCTGACCCTTTCCAGCGAAAATTGTCCGCCCCTTGCCTGCTCCCTGCTCGGAGCTGTCGAACCGCTTTTAAACCCCGTTTGGGTCTTTATTTTCAACGGTGAAAAGCCGGGAACTTTCGCCCTTATCGGAGGCGCAGTGGTAATAGCATCCGTTACATCGTGGTGCATTTGGCAGAATAAAAACTCCTCCGCAGCTGTATCCGAAGAAAGTGCCGCCGCATAATATTTTTTAAAAAGCCAAGCCACTGCACATCGCAGGAGCAATGTTCAGACATATCTATAAAACCAGCAGACTTTGCCAAAAAGGTGAAGTCTGCTATTTCTATCCCCTATTTGGATTTATTCTATAGATACCGCACCTTTAATGCCGCTGCTAAATATAAACCCATTTTTTAATTTTCTTCCATTTTTTATAATATCTGCATTTGTCTTAGTGCCATTTTTGATTATCCCAGCTTTATACTTCCAAAATGAAACTAAAAAATGAATAAGCTGCTCATCATGATAGATAATATATCTGTGATCTTTATTAAGGAGATATAAAAATGATCGATAATGAAGTCAAAAAAAGGCTCAATGATCTGAAAATGGAGGCTGCGGCTGAGCTCGGCATGACTCAGTTTGTGAAAGAAAATAACGACCACTACAGAGGTGATGTTCCTGCAAAGCTCAACGGAGCTCAGGGCGGTCCCGTTGGAGGACGTATGGTCAAAAAGATGATACAGTCCGAACAAAATAGAATGTCTGGAAGCAATGGATTAGAATAAAACCATGGGAGACTTAGATATGGAAGTTAGAGGAAATGTTCCTAATGAGGAAGCGTTCAAAAAGTTCAGAGCGAAAAAACGCACTCTTACCGAAACACGCACCGTAAACAACAACCCAAAAAAACTTGAAGAAAAATCAAAGCCCGACGATGGGATGATAGAGCTTGAAGGCGGGTTCACGATGTACCCTGCGGAAGTCCTTGAATTTTCGGACGGCACAGATTCCTGGGTTTAGTTTACAGCCCCCGCACAGCCTTTGAGACTGCGCGGGGGCTTGCATATTTTATCCGGCGCACAGGCGTTTTTTAAGCAGTCGGATCTTTCCCGGCTATATTCTTCTCCCGCAAATATCCAATGTCGAAGCTTCTGTTTATATCTGCATCAAGAATATCTAAAGCCGGATCAGCATATAGTATAACGATGAACAAAGGGGTTCACTGCGTAATGCTAATCGGGTTTGCTTCCTGAATAACATTTACCGGTGACCCCATTTTGCTTCTGAACGGAGGAATATATATGTGCGGAATAACAGGATTTTGCGGCTTCGGCCAAAACTACACCGATAATTATAAATACTGGAACAGTATTTTGACTGATATGCGAAAATCAATAGAACACAGGGGAAACGAAAACATAGGCGAATACCTGAAAAGCCACATAGGTTTCGGTCACACCCGCCTGTCTATCAGAGACTTATCATGCGGTGCACAGCCTATAATAAGGGAAGCAGACGGAAATAAGTATGTCATTATATATAATGGTGAAATTTATAATACAGACGAATTAAAGCCGGATTTGGAAAAGGCAGGCTATATTTTTGAAACCACCACCGATACCGAAGTCATTCTCTATGCTTATATGCATTACGGCATTGATTTTGTAAACAAACTCAACGGTATATATGCCTTCGCCATATGGGACGAGAGCCTTGAGCGTCTGATTCTATACCGGGACAGATTCGGAGTAAAGCCTTTATTTTATTCGATAAAGGACGGCACTATAGTTTTCGGATCTGAAATAAAGGCGCTTTTCAGCCATCCGTACATTACACCTGAAGCAGATATCGGCAGTTTTCGCGAGATTTTCGGGATAGGTCCGGCGCGGACGGGCGGAAACGGTGTTTTTAAAAATATATACGAAATCAAGGCAGGGCATTATGCTGTTTTTAATAGAGATGGATTCAGAGAAACGCAGTATTGGGAACTGAAAAGCCATGAACACACCGACACCTATGAGCAGACCGTTGAGAAAGTGTCTTTCCTTGTCAGAGATTCTATTACAAGGCAGATGGTGTCGGATGTGCCTGTATGCAGCTTTCTTTCCGGCGGTGTCGATTCAAGCATCGTGACGGCGGTCGCCTCAAAGTTTCTCAGCGAAAAAGGTTCCGTCCTCAACACTTTTTCTTTTGATTTCAATCAGAACGACATATATTTCAAAGCAAACGCATTCCAGCCCGAACGAGATAGACCGTATGTCGTTGAAATGCTGAAAAACTATAAAACAAATCATACCTTCCTCGAATGTGATGAGTCGGGGCTTGTCGATTTGCTCTATCCTGCTGTGGACGCAAAAGATTTGCCCGGAATGGCGGATGTAGACGCTTCTCTTTTATATTTCTGCAAATTGGTTAGACAACATAACAAGGTCGTTCTTACAGGTGAATGTGCAGATGAGGTTTTCGGCGGCTATCCGTGGTTTTACAGAGAAGATCTGCTCATGACAGACGGTTTTCCTTGGTCACGTGATCTGAATATGCGAACGATGTTTTTAAAAGATGATTTTATCAAAGAGCTTGATCTTGAAGAATACGTTTCTGCCCGATATAGGGACTCCTTGAAGGCTGTTCCTGTTCTTGACGGTGAAACGCCTTTAGAGCGGCGGCGCAGAGAGGTTTCATACCTCAGTATCAAATGGTTTATGCAGACCCTCCTTGACCGAATGGACAGAACGAGTATGTACTCGGGTCTTGAGGCGCGCGTACCTTTTGCCGACCACCGCATCGTCGAATACCTTTTCAATGTGCCTTGGGATATGAAATATAGGAGCGGAAAGGAAAAATCTCTTTTAAGAGAAGCTTGTAAAGACTTGCTGCCCGAAAAAATTCTTTACAGGAAAAAAAGCCCCTATCCAAAAACCTACAATCCAAACTATGAATACCTCTTGTCAGCAAGGCTGAAAGAGATTTTAGCAGATCCTTCTTCTCCGATAATATCTTTTATCGACAAGGAAAAAGCTCTGTCGTTTATCCAGTCTCCCTCGGAATACGGCAGACCTTGGTTTGGCCAGCTAATGGCGGCGCCCCAGCTTATTGCATATATGATACAAGTAAATTACTGGCTTTATAAGTTTAGGATAAATTAGGGATTAGGACGCCCGTCCGTAAAATATTAAGCGGTATCGCGATATAATCACGATACCGCTTAACTTATATTCCGTATAGTCAAGGCTTCAAGAATTAAAAGGCAACGGAATAAAGCCCCCGGCATCTAAAAAACATTCTTCTGTAAAATAATTATATTTTTTGACAATAACAGGTGTTTCCTGTATAATACTCGAAATGTGGATATTACCGCATATGAGCCGCTTTCGGCGTTACTTGTTTTATATGATTTAATTTTGCAGCACTGGGGGATTTTTTATGCCCGGAACTATAGCGCTTAAATGTTTTGAAGAACACCACAATTGTTTCGATTTGATATACGACTCTTACAGGCTTGTAGACCCCGAATGCAAAGAAGTAATTGAGTATCATGACTATACACTTCATGAAACGGGTGAAAAATGCTATGCCCGCTGGGGAAAAAGCCAACCCTGCGAAAATTGCATCTCCTATTATTCAAACCGCAGCGGTAAAAGCACTGTAAAGCTTATAAGCACTTCAAGCTGCATTTTAATGGTCACCGCGCTTCCCATAGAAGATGGGGAAAGGACTATCGTGCTTGAGCTGATGAAAGACGTCACCGACAGCATGATATATGACTTTGATAACAATCCCGACTGCACACATATCCTTGATGCGGTTTCAAAGCTCAACAGCACGGTAACAAAAGACCATCTTACCTCGCTATATAATCGTCGCTATATTGACGACCGTCTGCCCTTAGACATAAAAAATGCCGTTGCGAAAAAATCGCCCCTGTCTGTCATTTTTCTTGATGTAGACAACTTCAAAAGCATAAATGACACCTACGGACACGATGTCGGCGATCTTGTACTTAAAGCAGCGGCAGGCGCTTTGGCAGCCTCCATAAGAAATGGCGCAGACTGGGCGGCGAGATACGGCGGGGACGAATTTGTCGTCTGCCTTAACGGCACAGATGCGGAAGCTGCAAAGGTCGTTGCCGAACGTATACTTTACAGTATCGCAAATATCTCCATTCCAACAGATAAGGGCAGTATAAATATAACTGTCTCAATAGGTATGCATACGATGTCCAAACAAGTCCTAACAGCACAGGAAATCATCAAGCTCGCCGATCAAAACATGTATGACTCCAAGCACAGCGGCAAAAACTGTATTTCATGCAGTATCGAATAAAAGCGGCACCACTGAAATATAAACAAGGAGCAATTCCAAATGAGTGTTATTGATGATATTTTGCTGTTTAACAAAAATTTTGTTGAAAGCGGCGATTACGAATCCTACAGGACCTCAAAGTATCCTAACAAAAAAATCGCAATACTCTCCTGCATGGACACAAGGCTGTCACTGCTTTTGCCTGCTGCTCTTGGGGTAAAAAACGGAGATGTCAAGATAATAAAAAACGCCGGCGCTCTTGTGTCCCATCCTTACGGAAGTGTCATGAGAAGTCTGCTTGTCTGTATTTATGAGCTTGGAATCGACAATATTCTGGTCATCGGGCACTATGACTGCGGCATGCAGAATCTGTGCAGCGATAAAATGACCGAAAAAATGATTGAGGCAGGAATAAGCAAGGAAGCTATCGAAAAGGTCAAATCGGAAATCGACTATGGCAAATGGCTCTCCGGTTTTGACAGTGTCGAGCAGTCCGTTCTCGATACCGTTGCGTTTATCAGAAGCCACCCTCTTATTCCTAACAGTATAAATGTTACCGGTCTTATAATGGACCCCGATACAGGCAGGCTCGACAAAGCGGAGGCATAGTATCGTCTTTTATCAGGCTTCAGCATAAAAAATATATATATCTAAAAATCCCGAAAACATGAATTATGTTTTCGGGATTTTTTTCGCTGCATGCATTCCCTTATGACACCGCTCTTTCATTATCCGCCGGCACTTTAAGCGCCGCCCTGTCCTTAATGCATATAGATTTGAAAACGGTAAAGAATAAATTTTATTTGATACGATAAAAACAGTTTTAAACCGAAAGGACAGCTTATGGCTTTTCCCGATATAGTATACTATGAACCCGGCGCACTGGAATTTGAGCTGGGAAAAATGCTGCGTGAAAAATACTCACTTGTGCCTTGGGTTGAGATAGAAAATCACAACAATATACCCGAACTGCGTTCAAATTCCAACAGTGCTTTTCCTCAGATGAAAAGGCACCTTGTTGTCGGCGTGAGAAAATCGCATAAATATTCAGAAAACCACAAGGTGTCGGATTATCTCGTTCCCTATACTTCTTCGGGATGCATTGCTTCCTGCCTTTACTGTTACCTTGTATGCACATACAACAAATGCGCCTATCTTAGACTTTTTGTAAACAGGGAGCAAATGATGCGAAAAATCCTCGAGACTCAGCGCAAGTCTGACAGACCGCTCTGCTTTGAAATAGGCTCCAACAGCGATCTGGTGCTTGAAAATATGATAACGGGCAATCTTATATGGACTATTGAGCGCTTCGCCGAATCTGAAAAAGGAAGCCTTACCTTCCCCACCAAATTCCATATGGTCGAGTCTCTTTTGACGTTAAGGCACTGCGGAAAGGTGATATTCCGTATGAGCGTAAATCCACAGGAAATAATACGCACAATAGAGCTTGGAACTTCCCCGCTCGATAAAAGGATAGATGCACTCAACTCGATGTGCGAGGCGGGTTACCCTGTCGGACTCTTGATTGCGCCCGTTGTTATTGTGGAGAACTGGAAAAAACTTTATTCCGAGCTTATAGAAATCCTTGCAGAAAAGCTTTCGCCAAAAGTAAAAAGCGGTTCTTTTATAGAAATAATCTTCATGACCTACAGCTATGTTCAAAACGCCATAAATTCCGAAGCATATCCCAATGCCTCTCCCCTTTTCAGCAGAGAGCTTATGACCGGAAGAGGGCGCGGAAAGTACTGCTATAAAGACAGCCTGCGGAAAGACGGAGAGGAATTTCTGCGGCGTGAACTTGCCTTAAAGCTTCCCAATATGAAAATACTCTATGTTGTATAGCACCTGTTTTCCGGCTAAACTCCATAAATAAGCCAAATCCATTTCTCCAATTATCTTGTATTAGAGCGCAAACGGAGAATAACTTCAAAAACAAAGAATATTCATTGTTTTCTATGTTTATTTATGCACTGATTATACATCCCTCAGTTTCTTTTTGTAATCCTCTTTGCCTTTGGGGATTGGTTACAGTATAAAAATTTTTGTGGAATATAATATTTTTTCTGGCTATTCTGCCCTGCATGATTTACAATTAAATTACGGATTAAAGTTGATAACTAATTTTAGATAGAAACATCCCATATATGCAGTTAATTCCTTAGGGAATACTGAAAAGTTTAGAGAGAAAGAAAACGGGGGTAATCACATGAAGAAAAAGCTATCAACAAGAATATCCATGGTAGTGGCTATTATGGTGCTGATTTGTATGACAGCACTAATTGCCATAGCGGTATTGATGTCTGCAAAATCCGTTTCAGCAGGCACCAACGGAGAGTTAAGCGCCTTTGCAAAACAAAACGCGATCCAGATCCAGGCAATGTTAAATGAAGCCTCAGACCCCGCAGAAGATTTAAGGGCATATGTAGCCGCACAATTCACCGGTGACTCGGCATCTTCGGCAGAGAAAACATCTGTTAGCGATGTATACGGAACCAGCCTGTCCCTACCATGCAAATTGATCGAATCATACGCCATTGAAACCGGATGGCGCA
The DNA here is from genome assembly GCA_012719035.1 of Clostridiales bacterium. Lineage (GTDB taxonomy): Bacteria > Bacillota > Clostridia > Oscillospirales > Oscillospiraceae > UBA2658. The sequence continues at coordinate 9,085 of JAAYBD010000038.1, forward strand.
TGGTGAAAAACAGCGAGAGCCTTGTCGGCCTCGGGGTATTCTTTGAACCTTACGAGTTCGACAGCAGTATTGACAGATATGCGGTATACATAGACGACTCAATGGCTGAAAGCAAAACAATATCTATGTACGAAGAAGACTACACCACTCAGGCATACTATAAGGAAGCTGTGGAGAAAAACCGGATGGTAATTACCGAACCCTTTATGTGGGGAGGAATATACATGGTGTCCGTAGCTAACCCCATTGAAGTCGGCGGTAAGGTTATCGGTGCTGTAATTTCCGATATAAGCATGGACAGCTTCAGCGCCATACGAACAACGTCCGATGCTCACCCCTCGATGTATGCGGGTATTGTTTCCGAAAGCGGTACGGTCATGTTCGACAGCAAGAACACGGAAACTATCGGCAGCAGCTTCAAAGAATTTTTCGCGGAGCCTTCCGAATACAATGAAGTCACCTCAAAATTCAATGAGAACAATTCTTTCCAGATTCAAACTACAAACAGCAGCGGAAAAGCGGAAGTCCGTTTCTTCGAGCCGATCGAGCTTGGCAATTACACTTGGTGGTCGCAGACGGTACTGGATGAAAGCGACTTCAATTCCGCCACAACCCGCCTTGTCGTCCTTCTCATCATCATCGCCAGCGCGGCAGCAGCTTTAATAATAATATTGACCTACATAACAGTCAAAAAAGAACTGAAACCCGTTCAGGATATCGTCGGCGCGGCAAAGAAAATCGAAAGCGGCAATCTTGACATCGACATTAAAATCAAGTCTGAGGATGAAATCGGACAGCTTGCCCTCTCTTTCCTGAATATGACAGAAGGTCTTCGCCTTATCATCGGGGACATAAACTATGTCCTGACTGAGATGTCAAATAACAATTTCGATGTCACATCCGGCAATAAAGACAAATATATAGGCGAATACAGCGATATTCTGACCGCGCTCCAGCAAATAAAGAATACGCTCAATGCAACACTTCTGCAAATCAGGGAAGCTTCCGAACAGGTATCTTCCGGCTCTGATCAGGTATCATCCGGCGCCCAGTCCCTTGCACAGGGGGCAACGGAACAGGCTGCCTCTATCCAGCAGCTCTCAGCAAGCATCAGTCAAGTATCCGACCAGATTGGAGAGACTGCGGAAAATGCGAATACAGCATCAGAAATCACCAGTCAGGTCAGCTCCGTAATGAGCGAAAGCCTTTCCGAAATGCATCAGCTCCTTGATGCTATGTCGGATATTTCAAAAGCCTCGGTTGATATCGGCAAGGTCATCAAGGTAATTGACGATATAGCTTTCCAAACAAATATCTTGGCATTGAATGCAGCGGTGGAAGCCGCAAGAGCAGGTGCGGCGGGCAAAGGCTTTGCCGTCGTTGCCGACGAAGTCAGAAATCTTGCCCAAAAGTCCTCTGAATCGGCAAAGAACACAACAGCCCTAATTGAGAGCGCGGTTGCCGCAGTCGATAAAGGGGTTGCTCTTGCAACTCACACTAACCGTGCGTTTGAAGAGGTCGGCGAAAAAACTTCCAACATGAAAGAGATTGTCTTGGAGATATCCTCCGCCGCACGCAGCCAGTCTGAAAACGTCCGTCAGATATTGCTTGGCGTAGAGCAGATATCCAATGTTGTCCAAATGAACTCCGCAACTGCCGAAGAAAGCGCCGCGGCAAGCGAGGAACTCTCCGCTCAGGCAAATATGCTCCGTGATATGGTCTCACAATTTACGCTTGACAGCAAAGCGGAGCAGGTTTGATAAATATTTATATACACGCACTATCGTCGCAGGCATCCGTTAATTCCCTCTTTTTAATTTGTTTATTTTTTGAAACCCTTGACGGTTTACATAAAAGCACATATAATATATTGTGCAAATATGGAGTAAGCTACATTTTTTATAAAAAGAGGGATTGAAGATGAATAGACATCAGTTCCTTACGGAACTAAACCAGTACCTTACATTTTTCTCTCCCGAAGAGCGGGTAAAGATAGTCGCGGACTATACAGAGAAATTTGATGCCGCGGGTGAAGAAGGCGAATCTGCCCTGCTTCTGCAGTTAGGAACCCCGATGATCGTGGCCATCGATCTCAAAAGGCGAAAGGAAGCCGGCGAGACATTCGTTGACGAGTCGGGAAAAGCCTGTGCGGATAAAAAAGCAGATGAGGACGAATCCCTGTCGTCATATAATGTCGAAACCGAAACATACGAATCGATAACTCAAGACGACACCGATGAAAAAGAGCCTCAGCCATCCGCCCCTCCCCTTGCCGGGCTAACCGAAGCTCCGGCTAAGAAGCGCACTTCACAAACAAAATTTGTCTTTGCGGTGATCGGGGCAACTTTGCTCAGTATTCCGATAGCTCTGCTCTTCCTTGCTCTCGCGTCAGCGGGGGGCATGCTAATAGTATCAATGGGCTATCTGATCCTTACAGGGCTAAAAAGTCTCTATTATGTCACCGATGCTCTTCTGCTTTTTGGAGGCGGACTTTTCTCCGGCGGTCTTGGACTTTTGATTATCTGGTTTGCCGTCTGGTCAGCTATCAGTCTCATTTCAAAGCTTTACCGCGGTGCCTGCGCCCTGAAACCGGATATTGGCGGCAAGGAGTGTGATGCATGATGAAAAAAATCTGGAAAGTCATTCTGATAATCTCCATAATCCTCTGTGTTGCCGGTATCATCTGCGGTGCCGCTGCCTACCTTATGGGCGGCAGTTTGGACGAGCTTTACCAGAACAAGGACGCCCTGCCAGTTCTCGAGATGCTTTCCCCTTCAAATATTTTAAACATAATATTATCGTATTTCGGAATGTAGTTCCTTCCCCTTATAGTAAATTTTTATAATTAAGAAATTACCGGATATTTTGGTTTTACAGCTAAAATGTCCGGTAATTTGTACTTTTGTCGCAAAATGACCATTGTTTTTTGATTAAAACGATTAAAATATGTGTCATTTTATGCAAACAAACAGTTGCCATTTTGACTATGCCGTGATATTATGCTATACACAACTGAACAACATTTGACTTCCACAGGGGGACACTTCCAATGCGAAATGCCAGCGAACCAAAGTATTTTCTGGTCGAGGCCGATATGTTGCCCGATATATTTATAAAAGTTGCAAAAGCTAAGGAGCTTCTTGAAACAGGCGAAGCCTCAACCGTTGCAGAAGCCGCGAATATTGTCGGAATAAGCCGAAGCGCCTTTTACAAATACAAGGATTCAATCACTCCGTTTCAAGATTTGCGGCGCGGGCGCATCATAACTTTTCACATAACACTTCGTGACAAAATGGGTGTTCTGTCCGCCGTTCTTGCAGTTTTTGCGAACACAGGCGCCAACATCCTTACAATAAATCAAAGCATTCCCATAAACGGAACGGCACCTGTAACCATATCCGCCGAGATTGCGGGGATGGTCATTACAACAGAGGAGCTTTTATCCGATCTTCACAATACCCCGGGCGTCAAAAAGGTTGAAGTAATAGCCGGCTGAGCACATATGCCCTGATTTGTTTTTGCGATATACTTTTGGAAAATCACCCAGAGTCAAATAAACATAGCATGATAAGTATACAATTTACCGCACAGGAGGTACCATAATGGCAAAAATAGCGATATGCGGTTACGGAATAGTCGGCAGCGGCGTTGCAGAGGTCATCGCAGAAAACGCCGACAGCATAGCAAGAAATGCCGCAGAAGACGTATCGGTCAAATATATTCTTGACAAAAGGGATTTTCCCGGAGATCCTTTTGAAAATATGATCGTACATGATTTTTCCGTCATCGAAAACGACCCCGAAGTAACAGTGTTGGTCGAAACAATGGGCGGCATCGGCGCGGCATACGACTTTACAAAGCGGGCACTGCTCGCCGGAAAAAGCGTTGTAACCTCAAATAAAGAGCTTGTTGCCACAAAAGGGCACGAGCTTATCGCCATCGCCAAAAAGAATAATCTCAACTACCTTTTTGAGGCAAGTGTCGGCGGCGGAATTCCAATTATCCGTCCAATCACCCAATGTCTTGCCGCTAACAAACTCGATGAGGTTTATGGAATACTGAACGGAACAACAAACTATATTCTTACAGAGATGATTCAAAGCAACGCAAGCTTTGAAGACGCTCTGCATCAGGCACAGACAAACGGCTATGCCGAGGCTGATCCAAGTGCCGACATAGAGGGTATTGACGCTGCAAGGAAGATATGCATACTTTCCGACCTTTGCTTCGGAAAGCATGTGAATCCCGCCGATATCAAGGCTCAGGGCATAACCGGCGTTACCACAGCGGACGTTGAATATGCAAAACGCCTCAACTGCAAAATAAAGCTTTTGGGTCGCGCTCTCCGCACAGGTCACGAAACTGCGACCGCATATGTCGCTCCCCATCTTGTCAGCAATTCAAGCCTGCTTTCAAACGTCGACGGAGTTATGAACGGAATCGTAGTTCATGGCAACGCTCTCGGAGACACGATGTTCTACGGCGCGGGTGCGGGAAAACGTCCCACGGCAAGCGCCGTCGTTGCTGACGTTATTGATGCCGTTAAACACGTAAAAGCAAGAAAATACCTTGACTGGGACGATGCCCCGGACGGATACTTCACAGACAGCTCCTATGTCTCCTCCCGTTGGTATATAAGAGCGAACACCTCCCTTCAGCAAATCGGCTGGGCTTTCGGCAAGGTCAGCTTCGTAACGTACACGGGGGCCGCCGGAGATGAATATGCCTTTGCAACCGAGCCTTACGACGAGAACACTATACTAAAGCTCACAAGCGGCATGAATATCCGGTCAATGTTCAGAATTCTGGACTGACCTTTTGCTGATCGCATTTTTATCACTTGAAAAGTCAGTTGTGATGAACCGTCTTTGTCTCAACTGCACAGCCCTATAAATGGAGGAATTCTTTATATGCTTATTGTACAGAAATTCGGTGGAAGTTCCGTCGCGAATACCGAAAAAGTCATGCGGGTTGCCGGAATAATCGCAGATACATACTGTGAAGGCAATGATGTCGTCGTTGTTCTCTCCGCACAAGGCGACACCACCGATGAGCTTCTGGAAAAGGCCGCAGCAATAAATCCCAACCCCTCTAAGCGCGAGCTGGATGTTCTTCTGTCGACAGGCGAGCAGATTTCCGTCGCACTCATGGGAATGGCTCTCGAAAAAATGGGTCTGCCTGTTGTTTCACTTACAGGCTGGCAGGTTCAGATGAGTACAAACTTTGATTACGGCAACGCGCGTATACGCTCTGTTTCGACCGAACGTATACGGCAGGAGCTTGATAAGCGCCGTATAGTGGTCGTAACCGGCTTTCAGGGAGTTAACGGAACAGGTGACATCACTACTCTCGGCAGAGGAGGCTCCGACACCTCTGCAGTCGCCATTGCCGCAGCGCTGCATGCTGACAAATGTCAGATTTTCACAGATGTTGAAGGCGTGTTCACAGCCGATCCCCGGAAAGTAGCCGGCGCGAGAAAGCTGGACGAGATAACATATGACGAGATGATGGAGCTTGCGTCGCTGGGTGCGCAGGTTCTGCACAATCGCAGCGTGGAAATGGCAAAGCGTTATGGAGTCGATCTTGAAGTTCTCTCCAGCTATGAGAGAAAACCCGGCACAAAAGTTAAGGAGGTCGTGAAGAACGTGGAACAGATGAAAATAAGCGGAATCGCAAAGGATAACAATGTAGCGCGCATAGCGGTAGTTGGAGTGCCCGATGAGCCGGGCATCGCTTTCAAACTTTTCAGAACACTTGCCAATTCAAAGATTAATGTTGATATTATCCTTCAATCCATCGACAGGAACGGCACAAACGACATAAGCTTCACTGTCTCCGAAAGCGACTATGAAAAAGCGATGGAATTGGTCGCAGAACGAAAGGACTCCATCGGCTTCAAAGATCTGTACGGTGACAAAAACGTCGCAAAGGTCAGCATAGTCGGCGCGGGAATGCTTACCTCCTCCGGCGTTGCCGCCACAATGTTCGAGGCTCTCAGCGATGCCAAAATAAACATACAGATGATTTCAACCAGCGAAATAAAAGTTTCGGTTTTAATTGATAAGGGCAATGCCGACAAGGCGGTTCAGGTAATCCATAATAAGTTTTTTAATTAAAAATCACGCCGGCAGCATTGAAGATAAAGCCGGAACTTATAAATCAAAGCGCGGCCGAAGGGAAATCATCCTCTTCGACCGCGCCGCTATATATTCCGTTACTCGTTCTTTGGAGTAATCGGCAACGTGGTTTTACCGTTTTTTTTCACAGCACTGGCAGGAATATCCTCGTCCAAAGTGACTTTGATGTCCATATATTCTCCGTCACGATAGACCTTTAGGGATATCGTGTCGCCGGCGCGGTAGTTCTTCTTTTCGTTCGTAAGTTCGGTAGAGCTTTTTACCGGGGAGTCGTTTATAGCCGTTATGATATCGCCAACCTTGAGTCCGGCCTTTTCGCTGCAGCTTCCGGCCACAACCGAATAGACATAGGCGCCTTCGACCATGTTGTAATATTTCGCAACAGTGCTGTCCACTGTTGTAACAATTATGCCGAAATTCGCTTTCCCGCTTACATAACCGTTTTTGATAAGCTGGTCTACAACATCGGCAACATCGTCTATAGGAATTGCAAAGCCAAGCCCCTCAACACCCTCGGAGGAATATTTTGCCGTTACTATGCCTATAACTTCGCCCTTTTCATTATATACGGGACCGCCTGAGTTGCCCTCGTTGACAGCCGCATCAATCTGGAACATATTGTTAGTGATGGTTTGTTGTGTTGAGCGGTCTTCAGTTGTAATTTCCCTGTCAAGTGCGCTGACCATACCGCTTGTCATGGAGAAACTAAGCTCTCCAAGGGGGTTTCCTATGGCGTAAACCGTTTCACCGACCTGCATATTCCCGCTGCTTCCGAGTGTAGCAGCAGAAAGCCCCGATGCGTCTATTTTCAAAACCGCGATGTCATCCGTTTCCTCAACACCGACAATTTTAGCCGCATATTTATCGCCGTTATACATAATTACGGAAACTTTGTAACCGCCGAGGTAAGCGTCTTTTATTACATGATAATTGGTTACAATATAACCATCACCCGTTACGATAAAACCTGAACCCGAAACCGGAGCGGTAGATTTCATCCCAAAATAGTTGGTGTAGGTTATTTCTGTTGTGATACCGACTGCCTGCATACAGCCAAGGGCATATATCTCAGAGCCTGTAAGCGTCTCTCCGCTGACAACAGGTTTTGCTGTTTGCGCTTTAGTTTCGTCCGAAGGCGCAATATTGAGCTTGCTTCCACCCTCATCCGCATCGGCAGTTATATGAGATATTTGGGTTGCGACAAGCGCACCGCCCCCGATTCCGCCCAAAAGCGCGCACACAAGGCAGATGCAAATCAATTTTGCGGCACCGATACCCTGTTTTTTCTCCTTTTTCGCTTTAGCCGGTTTTACAGGAGGTGTATAATAGGATTTCGGCGCTGTGGACTCTTCCGCACGTGGAAGATAGTTTGCGTCCATATATGAACGATGGGGTATATCCTCTTTTGAAAACCTGTACTCAGAATTATGGTTGTCTGACGATTGATTCATATCTTCTCCACCATGGTTGTTCTGCTCGTACATAGTAGTGTAGACCTCCTTAGTTGATCCTTGCCTTTAGATGGACTTATTTTGTTCTGTGGTCATAGTAGTATTCATTTGTTACGTACAAATGAACAAAAGCGGAAAAATTTTTAAATTTTATGTAATTTTTCATAAGAGATTTCTGTTTACAAATCGTGTACGCCACTTTATAATACAGAGAGTAATCAAACGTCCGGAGGCAGTGATATGGAGCGCAGTTTTGGACACATATTATCGGGGCTGAGACACTCCAGAGATTTGAGCCAAAGGCAGCTTGCAGGCGATCTGCATATAAGCCAAGCTCTGCTTTCTCACTACGAAAACGGCACGCGTGAACCGGGTCTTCCTTTCATCTGCCGTGTCTGCGAGTATTTCGGTGTATCGGCGGATTATATGCTTGGAAGAAGTGATGACGAGACTTCCGGCGCCTGCGGGACAGGCGCTGTAATCGAGCTCAACAGGGCACTTTCCGAAATAGGCGACAATACCGTCCGCAAAGCAGCTTTGGACTACGTTGACAGCGCCGCAAAAAAAATGACTTCGCATCTCACTTTTCATGATGAGGTTTATCTTGCCGAACAGTCCGCGGCAATGGCGAACGCAGAGCTGAGCGTCATCAAATCGATGTCCCGATTATTAAAAGACAAATAGACTGATAAGATAATACCGCAGCACAATACAAGGTGTAAACAAAAATTTTCCAAATATCTTTTTAATAATTAAAATCTATGTCCATGGAGTGACAATATGATAGAACAAAATAAAATAAGAAACTTTTCCATTATAGCCCATATTGACCACGGAAAAAGCACTCTCGCGGACCGCCTTCTTGAAAAATGCGGCGCTGTGGACAACCGTGATATTACGTCGCAGATGCTGGACAATATGGATTTGGAAAGAGAGCGCGGCATCACCATCAAGGCTCGTGCCGTAGGTCTTTCCTACAAGGCAGAGGACGGAGATACCTATACTCTCAACCTCATAGATACACCGGGTCATGTCGACTTCAACTATGAGGTTTCACGTTCGCTTGCCGCCTGCGAGGGAGCGCTTTTAGTCGTAGATGCAAGTCAGGGCATAGAAGCACAGACAATGGCAAACACATATCTTGCTTTAGATCATAACCTCGAAGTTCTTCCGATAATCAACAAAATCGACCTTCCAAGTGCCGATCCTCTCCGCACAAAGACGGAAATAGAAGATATAATAGGCATCCCCGCGCTTGACTCCCCCGAAATCAGCGCGAAAAACGGCATCAATATCGAAGCTGTTCTTGAGGAAGTGGTGAAAAAAGTCCCCGCTCCCAAGGGTGACCCGGGTGCTCCCCTGCGCGCTCTTATTTTTGACAGCCAGTACGACAGCTACCGCGGAGTTCTCGTCTATATGCGTATAATAGACGGCGAAATCCGCAAGGATATGAATGTTATGATGATGGCATCCAGCGCAAAATACAAGGTCATTGAAGTCGGTCATCTTCGTCCGTTTGGACTTGAACCCTGCGAAAAGCTCTCGGCAGGCGATGTCGGTTACTTCACAGCAAGCATAAAAAACGTCACCGATACTCAGGTCGGCGACACTGTAACAGGACTTGACTCACCAGCGAAAGAGCCTGTGCCCGGCTATCGCCCCGCACAGCCAATGGTCTTCTCGGGCATATACCCCGCGGACGGTGCGGAATACCCCGACCTGCGCGATGCACTTGAAAAGCTAAAGCTCAATGACGCAGCTCTCCAATTTGAGCCTGAATCCTCAGCTGCGCTCGGTTTCGGTTTCCGTTGCGGTTTCTTGGGACTTCTCCACATGGAGATTATTCAAGAGCGCCTTGAGCGCGAATATGACCTCGACCTCATAACAACGGCACCCAGCGTCATCTACCATGTTACCAAAACTGACGGCGAGATGCTTATAGTTGACAATCCGCTAAACTACCCCGACCCCGCCCAGATAGCTTTAGCCGAAGAACCTTATGTAAAAGCTTCCATTATGACTCCGTCAGAATATGTCGGCAATATTATGGAACTGTGTCAGGACAGGCGCGGAGAATATAAGGACATGCAGTATCTTGACGATACCCGCGTCGAGATGCACTACGACATACCGCTTAACGAAATCATATACGACTTCTTCGATGCGCTGAAAGCCCGCACACGCGGCTATGCCTCTCTTGACTACGAACTTTCAGGCTATCGTGAAAGCAATCTTGTAAAGCTTGACGTACTTTTAAACGGTGAAATCGTGGACGCCCTCAGTTTCATCGTTCACAAGGATAAGGCATACCCCAGAGGAAGAAAAATAGTTGAAAAGCTCAAAGATAACATTCCGCGCCAGCTGTTCGAGATACCTGTTCAGGCGGCGATAGGCGGCAAGATAATCGCGCGCGAAACCATAAAAGCCGTCCGAAAGGATGTTCTTGCAAAATGCTACGGCGGCGACATCACACGCAAAAAGAAGCTACTTGAAAAGCAGAAAGAGGGCAAAAAGCGCATGAGAAGCCTCGGAACCGTTTCCGTACCTCAGGAAGCGTTCATGGCGGTACTGAAGCTCGACGAATAAAAGCCCCGCCACTGCCGATAAAACAAAGCCTGTCCAACACATAAGATATCCTTATGCGGATAGGCTTTTGTATATATTTGAGCAATCTTCACTTCAGAAACACGCCTTCAATAAGCAGCTTTATGCCGATGCCGACAAGCACGGCTCCTCCGGCAATGCCCGCGCTCCTGCCCGAGCCTTTCGGAAGCCTTGTGCACAGCAGTCCGCCGATTATGCAAATAACGAAGGTCGTTACGCCGATAATCGAACAGGGCAGGTAGACGCTGCTTTCGGTGAACGCAAAGCTCACTCCGACGGCAAGTGCATCGATGCTTGTAGCAAATGCCAGCGCAATGGCTTTCATGTGGCTGAAGCACGCTTCCCCTGCTTTACTGTTTTCATCATCGTCCTTGTTCTTAATTGAATCGATAAGCATTTTCCCGCCAACAAAGGCAAGCATGAAAAAGCTGATATAGGGACCGAGCGACATTATTTTCCCGCTTACGGTTCCTGCAAGATAAAAGCCGGCAAGCGGCATCAAAGCCTGAAAGATCCCGAAATATACCGAATGCAATACCGCATTTTTCAGTCTGTTTTTGGGACAGGAAAGCCCTTCGCCTACTGTCACCGCGAAAGCGTCCACAGACAGGCTTGCGCCCAGAAGTACGTCGGTAAGTATTTTTTCAAACATAGTTTCCTCCAAGTATATATCTATTTTATATTTTAAAGGGCTGGTCTTTATGGAGCATGAAAAGCATATGCGCAAAGCTCTGGAACTTGCGCAAAGCGCCGCCGAAGCGGGAGAGATACCAGTCGGCTGCGTAATCACCGACAAAAACGGAAATATAATCGGCAAAGGGCAGAACACCCGTGAGCAAACACGTTCCGCACTTGGTCACGCGGAGCTTAACGCAATCGATGATGCCTGCCGTACCATGGGAGACTGGCGGCTTGAGGGCTGTACAATCTATGTAACGCTTGAACCTTGCCCGATGTGTACCGGTGCAATAATAAATGCCCGTATCCCCTGCGTGGTTTTTGGTGCAAGGGAAGAAAATTTCGGCTCCTGTGGAAGCGTCATCGACTTGTTTTCCGAGCGTTACGGTCATCATCCCGCAGTTTATGGCGGTGTACTTGAAAAAGAGTGTACTACACTTTTAACGCAGTTTTTCAGAAAAATGCGCACATAAGCCCTCATTTAGAGTTAAAGAAATCTGCTCCCTCCTCAATAAAGGGAGCAGTTCATAAAAACATTATTATTCAAATGCAGTGAGTTTTATTTTCGTGGTCATGCTCGAAATCGTATTTATCATTTTATAAATTATATTGTTTTCATTAATATAGAAATCCCATTGCCGGTAATTGGCAATCAAGATGATACAATTACAGCGAAGACATCATCGCAAATCAAGTGCTGCTCCTAAAAAGCAAGGCAAGTTATAGTGTATAACTTGCCTTGCTTTTAATTTAGTGCATACTGTTAACTATGCAGGAAACGGTACTTTTCCACAAAGTATTATTCCTTGGGCGTACCATCTGCATTGAACAGAGGCAAGGGTGCAAGATAAATCACATCATCACGCTTCCGCGCATCACCCTCCGCAAGAACGAACATACGTCCTGCAATTATTCCGCCTGCTTTTTCAACAAGCTCCTCCACAGCTTTCAGGGATTCTCCTGTGGAGATTACATCATCAATGATGAGGATACGCTTGCCGCGCATTTGCTCTGCGTCCGCCTTATCAAGAACGAGCTTCTGCACTTTTTCTGTGGTAATGGATTTTACCTCAACCTCGAACACGCCCGTCATGTAGAGTTTGGGGGCTTTGCGTGCAAGAAAATACTTGTTTTCTCCGCTCTGACGTGCCATTTCGTAGAGCAGCGGTATGCTTTTTGCTTCCGGGGCGATTATGTAGTCGTATTCGGGAGCTCTTTTCAGCAACTCTGCGGCACAATGGACCGTAAGTTCCACATCGCCGAAGATAACAAATGCGCCGATGTAAACATCGTCGGTCACGCGGCATACTGGAAGCTCGCGTTTTAGACCGGCTATGTCCATCTCGTAGGTAAGCATTGGACTTATCCTCCTAAAATTTTTAATTTATTCCATCGGACAATCCTAAGCCGTCCGTTGTGGATTATTTGGTCGAAAACAACGGTTCTAATTATACATGTATTTTTAGAAAAATCAATACAATAACGGAAAACTCAGAGTTATTCGTAAAAACCTGTCTATCTTCTGTGATAGTCAACAACGACAGGCAGCTCCGTAAGATATCTTCTAACCATATCAAAGGCGCAGTTTGAAGCGAGCGTCCTCACCCGCGACCTTCCAAAGCCTGAATTGAGCTGTGTTACAAAAACCCCTTTATCTGTTGCGAGAGCTATGAAAACGGTCCCAACGGGGTTTATTCCGTCCCCCTCAGGTCCTGCAAGCCCCGTTGTCGAAATAGCGATGGATGAATTAAACAGCGCTTTTGCCTGCTTTGCCATTTCCGCCGCAACTTCCGCACTTATAACCCCGTATTCTGAGATTAGTTCGGGAGAAACACCCAAAACCGCAGTTTTGCTCTCTGTTGCGTAAGTCACAGCGCCTCCTATAAACACTTCGGACGAACCGCGCAGATCAGTCATGCGTTTTGCTATAAACCCTCCCGTACAGCTCTCTGCCGTACTCAGAGTCATGTTCTTTTCTTTCAAAAGTTCAAAGACAACCTGTTCTATGCTGTTTACATCCATTCCGTAAATGATGTCGCCCAAAACTCCGCGGACCTTCTCAATGACCGGGAGGGTCATTTTTTCCGCTTCCTCCTCGGACTTTGCCTTAGCGGTAATGCGAAGCATAACTTCGCCCTCTTTAGCATAGGGAGCGAGTGTAGGATTAACCAAATCATTCATAATCTCGCGAAGTTTTGACTCGACTGCGCTCTCTCCGCTGCCGACAATATTAAGGCTGTGGGACAAGATAACTTCGTCCGAAAGCGCACGAAGATAGGGCATGGCGCAGGCCTTAAACATCGCGTTGCATTCGCGCGGAGGGCCGGGCAGCATTATGACTCTAACACCCTTGGATTCAAACGCGCAGCCGGGAGCCGTTCCCCACTCATTGTGGAAAACCGTACATCCGGCAGGAAGATATGCCTGCTGCAAATTGTTTTCGGTCATGGTATCCACGCCTATTACTTCCTTGAAATAGCGCTTCATTTCCTCCGCAAGTTCCTCATGGAAAACCATCTCAAGGTCAAACGCCTTGGAAAGGACCTGCTTTGTAAGGTCGTCGCAGGTGGGTCCAAGGCCTCCGGTCGTGATGATTATATCGGCGCGCTCACGCGCGATTTCCACTGCTTTTGTGAGTCTTTCGGGGTTATCGCCCACAACAGTGTGATAAAACACGTTTATCCCCAGCTCGGAAAGATAAATTGATATATCTCTCGCGTCTGTATTCGTTGTACTTCCCAGCAAAAGCTCAGTTCCGACCGATAAAATTTCGGCACTCAGTGGATTTTTCATACGACCATCCTTCCTTTTTCCGTATACGGAGTTTCAGTATTTCATTTGAGTCTTAAATATCAAATCTTACCCTTTCTATACCTTTCAGTGCCTCCTCCACAAGCGAATCCACATCAAGCACGCTCTCGGCTATTAAAACGTCTTCAAGCTTAGGCTTCGTTCTGGGGTGGCGCGGCGTAAATACGGTGCAGCAATCCTCATATGGCAAAATAGATGTTTCAAATGTGTTTATCTTTCTTGCTATCTTAACAATGTCCGCCTTGTCCATGCCGATAAGCGGGCGCAGAACGGGCAGAGAAATACACTCCTCTGTCACTCGAAGCGCCTCCATGGTCTGACTTGCAACCTGCCCAAGATTTTCTCCCGTTACAAGCGCTTTGCAGCCGTTCTGCTCCGCGATCTTTTCGGAAATGCGCATCATGAAACGCCGCATCAGCAGTGTGAAATACTCCTCGGGGCAGTTTGCGCGGATTTCCTCCTGAATATGCGTGAATGGAACGATTTCCACAGTCAATCTGCCGCAGTATCCTGTAAGAATCTTTGTCAGCTCCAATACCTTGCTTTTGGCCTGCTCTGATGTGTAGGGAAATGAGAAAAAGTGAACAGGCACAAGGTGTATACCCCGCCGCGCTATCATATAACTCGAAACAGGACTGTCGATTCCCCCCGATAAAAGCGTGACAGCGCTGCCGTTGCAGCCGACAGGCATTCCTCCCGCTCCGGGAAGCGGATTTGCATGCACATATGCCGCCTTTTCACGTACCTCGACATGGACAACAAGCTCCGGATCATGCACATCGACCTTGATATCGGGAAACTCCTCACTCAGCAGTCCACCGATATATTGGGATATTTCGATGCTCGACATAGGGAAATGCTTATCGGAGCGCTTTGTCTCCACTTTAAAGCTCTTTGCAGTCCGCATATCCTCGGCAAGATATTTTTTTGCGGCCTCAAAAATTGCATCCTTGTCCTTTTCACAGGCAAGCGCGCGTGTAACTCCAACCACGCCGAAAACCATTTGCATGGCTTCCAATGCCGAGTCCATATCGCAGCCGTCGTTTTTCGGTTCCACGTATACTGTCGACTGAGCGGTATATACATCAAAATCGCCGAGAGGATTCAGCCTGCGTTTTATATTCGCCACAAGCTTTGCCTCAAAAAAACGTCTGTTTTGCCCTTTCAGGACAATTTCACCCTGCTTTAAGAGTATCATATCGTTCATTAGCTTTGTTCCTTCATATAGTATTCGTAAAAACAGCCTTTAACCGCATCTGACAGCATATTGCGATTTAAAAACAGTCACTCCGTCCGGTCTCCGCCTGTCTCACGGAAGTCATAGGTGCGGTATTGTATAGCTTCGGCAAGGTGGTTTGACTGAATATTTTCGGAGCCGTCAAGATCGGCGATTGTCCGCGCAACGCGCAGGATGCGGTCATAGCTTCGGGCGGTCAAGCCCATTTTTTCAAAGGCCATTTTCATAAGCTGCTCACATTCATCCGAAAGATCGCAGGATTCGCGAAGCTGTTTCTGCTCCATCCTTGCATTGCAGTCAAAAGCTGCGTTTTCAAAGCGTTTGCGCTGGATTTGTCTTGCTTTATTGACACGTACTTTTATATCCTCGCTCTTTTCAGCGGGCTTTTTTATTCTAAGCTCATCAAATTCGAGGGCTGGAACCTCTACAACGATGTCGATACGGTCAAGAAGCGGTCCCGAAAGCTTGCTGTGGTATTTCCGCACACTGCTTTCCGAGCATCGGCATCTGTCTGAAGAATGCCCGTACCAGCCGCATTTGCATGGGTTCATCGCGCAGACAAGCATAAAGCTTGCGGGATATGTAACATTGCCCGTTGAGCGGGAGATAGTGACCTGCCCGTCCTCAAGCGGCTGCCGCATAACCTCCAGAACGTCGCGGTGAAACTCGGGCAGCTCGTCCAGAAAAAGAACTCCGTTGTGCGCCAGCGAAATTTCTCCCGGCTGAAGCTGCGCACCGCCCGCCATCGCAGAGGCGCTGAGCGTATGGTGCGGGCAGCGGAATGGTCTTTGTGCCACAAGAGGTCTTTCTCTGCTCGTAAGTCCCATAACAGAGTGTATTTCCGTTGTCTCCAGTGCCTCGTTGCGGCTCATATCGGGCAAAATTGTCGGCAGACGCTTTGCAAGCATAGATTTTCCCGCTCCGGGAGGTCCGACAAGAAGAATGTTGTGTCCGCCCGCCGCCGCGACCTCAAGTGCTCTTTTGACGTTTTCCTGCCCTTTGACCTCCGAAAAATCCGCAATATGCGCAGCTCTTTCAGAAAGGCTTGGAATATCTATCGGCAAAATCTTCTCTTCACCCGACATATGGCGCAGAAGCTCTGAAACGGTCTTTACGGGGTATACCGCCACGCCCTCGGCAAACGCTGCTTCGGGTGCGCTGTCTTCGGGTACAAACAGTTCCTTTATCCCCGCCCGTCTTGCTGCAAGCGCCATAGGAAGAGCACCGCGCACCGGACGAAGCTCGCCCGTAAGGCTCAGTTCACCAAAAAACGCGCTGTTTTCCGAAGGTGGTTTTATGGCTCCGGTCGCCGTCATTATCGCTAAAAGCATCGGCAAATCATAAATTGTGCCGCCTTTTTTTGTATCGGCAGGTGCAAGGTTTATCGTAAGCCGCGAAACGGGGAAGTTCATCCCTGTGTTTTTTATCGCGGCGCGGACACGGTCGCGAGCCTCCTTGACCGCTGTATCGGGAAGTCCCACTATATCAAAGGCCGGCAGTCCCGAGGACAAAAAGCACTCCACGGAAACCTCGTATCCGCCTATGCCTTTAATACCCAGTGAGCGTATTTTTGATACCATATGGGAGTGCTCCTTTCTAAGCAGAATTATTTAAATTTAGTTACTCAAAAGTTTGTCTGAAACAACAATTCTTCCTTGTGCACCAAAATGTTTTTGAGGAATATTGAAATCGTAAACAA
>JAAYBD010000039.1 GCA_012719035.1 Clostridiales bacterium
GATAAGCTGATTCTGCCGGAGCCCTGCCCTCGCTCCCATCCGAGCTGGTTTGGGTATCTTATGACCTGCAGGGAGGGCGTCAGCCGCAATCGGGTAACGCAGTTTTTGGAGGAGCGCGGAGTGCAGACGCGCACTTTGTTTGCGGGAAATATTCTCAAGCATCCATGCGCCGATGAATTGCACGCTTCGTCCCGATACCGTATTGCAGGCAATCTTTCTAATACCGACCGCGTGCTGAATCAAGCCTTCTGGGTCGGGGTGTATCCCGGACTTTCGGAGGCACAGATTTCCAGAATTGCAGATACTATCATAAAAGCTCTGGAGAGGGAGGAAACGGAGGAATGAAAGCTGCTGTCGTAACGGGGGCGGGCGGTTTTTTAGGCAGTGCACTGGTTGCGGAGCTGAGAGGGCATGGCGTAAAGGTACTGGCAATTTCGCGAAGCCGGAGCTGTCTGACGGATGATGAGGGTGTTGAGCGCCTGACTTTAGAGCTTTCGCAATTGGGCACGCTTGCTTCCATGACAGAGCCGCGCTGGGACACCTTTTACCATCTTGCGTGGGAAGGAAGCGCAGGGGAAAAACGGAAGAACGCGGGGCTTCAATTGCGCGGAGTACAGACGACCGTTGAAGCCGTACGGGCAGCAAAGGCTTTAGGGTGCAGTATGTTTATCGGTGCGGGAAGCATTATGGAAAAAGAGCTGCTCGCTTCATCGGCGAAGCCGGGACTGCGCCCCGCGCAGGGGCATATCTACTCCGCTGCAAAGCTGGCTGCCCACCACATGAGCGAGTGTACTGCGGCGGAACTGGGGATTTACCACATATGGCCCATAATTACGAATGCCTATGGCGAAGGAGAGACATCGCCGCGGCTTCTGAACACTACAATAAGGAAAATAATCCGCGGGGAGGAGCTGTGCTTTACCGACGGAAGACAGAATTATGATTTTATCCATGTGAGGGACGCTGCAAAGGCTTTGCGTATGTTAGGCGAGCGGGGAGAGCCCTTTAGGGAATATGTCATCGGAAGCGGTACGGCGCGCCCGCTGAGAGAATTTCTTCTGGAGATGCAGGCGGTTTTGGCGCCGGAGAGGGAATTTATATTCGGAGACATTCCATTTGAAGGCATATCCCTTCCGCTTGAACAGTTTGACATCAGCCCTCTGCGGCGGGACACCGGCTTTGAACCGGAGATTTCCTTTTCACAAGGGATTCGGCAAACCATGAACTGGATACTGAATATCCGACAATAGAAACGCAACGGAGGTGTTTTAATGCCGCGGCTTGCTTTTTTTCCCGCGCGCATAAAAGGGCTTTGCCTTATCAAGCCATTTTTTGCGCAGGATGAGCGCGGTTATTTTCTAAAGAGCTTTGAGCGGGACGCGTTTCTGGCTCATGGCATCGATATGGACATACAGGAGAGTTTTGAAACATGGTCACACAAGGGCGTCCTGCGCGGTATGCATTTTCAAAGAAAAGCACCGCAGGGAAAGCTGATTCGGGCGTTGAAAGGACGTATTTTTGATGTGGCGGCAGACCTGCGGCAAGGCTCTGACACATTTGGGCAATGGGAAGGATTCATGCTGGATGACGAGGAGCGCTGTTCTCTTTACATTCCCCCGG
This sequence comes from Clostridiales bacterium, assembly GCA_012719035.1. Classification (GTDB taxonomy): domain Bacteria; phylum Bacillota; class Clostridia; order Oscillospirales; family Oscillospiraceae; genus UBA2658. The sequence continues at coordinate 1,621 of JAAYBD010000039.1, forward strand.
GTTTTGCCCACGGCTTTCTGGTGGTGTCGGAAACAGCACAGGTCAGCTATCAATGTGCCGGAGCGTATCTTGAAGAGGAAGATACCGGCATTATTTGGAATGACCCCGATATTTCCATTCAATGGCCCCTGCATATGGTGGATAGTCTTGTGGTTTCCCCGCGGGATAGGGGACTTCCGAGCCTGAGGGAGTTTCTGCAGGCGCAACAGGCATCATATAAGGAGGAGCCTATGCTATGATTTCACCGCAGCTTGAGTATCAATTTGCGAAAGATGCCTATGGGCAGAGCGTTTTGGCGCTTTTTTCATCGCTTCTATATGCTGCAGACCAACCGGTAGAGAGATGGATGGAAAATGTGCCGGAATTACTGGAGCAAATCAGCGGGGATTTGTCCCGGCTTGACGAGCTTTGTCAGGTCAGCTCATTTCTTATGGAAGAATCGTTCTATACGGCACAAATGGAAAATGTCCGCTTCACTCTTGAAAAGATAAAAAGCGCCGCAGAAAAGGAAAACGGGACAGGTGTCGCATCCTTAGTGAGATACCAGCTCAAGAGTTTTTTGCTTGAGCTGCAAGAGGAGATATATTTCTGGTCATATGTATATCCGCAGCGCGAAAGATGGAACGAATATTATAAATCGGAATTTGCGGCCCACCATAAGAATGAATATATAGCACAAGGGCGGGACGTGTACGAGGTTTCTATTTTCGTACCGGCAAAGGATAAGCTGGAGTATACGCGGCAATGTGTGGAAAGCATTCTTCGCGAAACCGACGGTTCAAAGATAAGCTACGAGCTAATCTTGATAAACCACGGCAGCAGGGACGGCACACAGGAGTATTTTGAATCCATACCCGGCGCAAAGCGCCTGCATTTTAAAGAGAACGTGCGCATGATGATGTTTTCTACGGCTCTTAGGGTATGCGAGGGAAAGTATGCGGTCTTTGTCAGCAACGATACTGTGCTCACAAAGGGTTGGTTGGAACTGCTTCTGGACTGTATGCGCTCAGACCCAGACATTGTCAGCGTGACTCCAACGACTCCTAATATCTCAAACTATCAGTCGATTCCGGAATCCTACCGGAATATGGAGGAGATGGCGCGCTTTGCGGCGGATTTTAACAGGCAAGACCCGTCAAAATGGGAACAGCGTGTGCGCATTATGCCGGTAATTGCGCTGTATGACATTGAAAAGCTCAATCAAATCGGCTTTGCGGATCGCTATTTCCACACTATGGAATTCTGGGATGATGATTTTTCGCTTCGCGCCCGCAGAGCGGGGTATAAGCAGATTTTGTGCAGGGATGTGTTCTGTCACCACTATGGGAGCATTACGGGAGGAGAGGCGCAGACAAAGGAAAACACTTTGCAGATCGGACGGAAATTATTTATAACTAAGCACGGCGTCGACCCATGGGGAAATGGTGCATATTACGACTATTACATATGCACACAGCTTAAAAGTATAAAATTGCCCGCCGTACAGGAAGCTGAGATTTTAGGGGTAGACTGCGGTTTTGGCGACACACCTTTGCAGATAGCAAACATATTGCGAAATAACGGAATCGCAGCACAGATTGACAGCGTGACTGCGCAGAAGCAATATTCGGGGGATTTAAAATCAATAAGCCGCACATTGCTGCTTGCGGATGATGAGCGTGGCTTACTTGGCTGTCTTTTTAAGGATCTCTCAGAAAGACAATACGACTACATCTATATCTCAAGACCCCTTGAGCAATATGTGGAATGGAGAGAACTTTTAGATTGCCTTTCAGACCTTCTGAAGCCGGGAGGGATTCTGATGCTGCACCTTTCAAATGCGCTGGATATTACAAATTTTCAGTGGTTCAGCGCACTGGCGTTTCCCGCCGGACGGGAGCGCCTGAATTATCTGAATCCCGATGTCGTCGAAGCTCATCTAAAGAGCAGGCTTGGCGGAGTTTTTAGGCAGCAAAGACGCGGATGGGCTTCCAAGGGACTTTTGAACGATATGGTCAAACAGGTTCGTGTGCCTTGGCTTCCGGAAGAAGCTCTTGCCTCGCTTATGGATACGGTCGGATTCCAGTATTTCGGAACAAAAGGAGGTTTGACGGAATAAGCCGCTTAGATAAAACAGACTCTCAGAAGCACTGTGCTTCTGAGAGTCTGTTTTTTATTAAAATAAAGATGGCTCATTTTGATTGGTCTGCTGACAATCCTGTAAAAAAAGCCTTTGTAGTCTCAAAGAAGGCTTTTCCGGCCTCGCTTAGATAATGATCTTTGCGCCAAGTAAGACCGATTGTTGCTATAGGAGCTTCATCGATTTCCACGAAGTTATCGCATAGGTCCGCGTTTCTCAAAGTCATTGATTTGGGCGCAACAGCTATACCCAATCCATCCTTTACAAAGTTGAAAATTGAAGAAGTGTCGGTGGTTTCAACAGAATTGTTGGCAACGATACCGGCAGTTTTGAAATATATATCCTGCATATCCCGAGTCCCATATCCGACGCTTACGCTGATAAAATTCTCATCTTTTAATTCTTCGAACGAAACGGATTTCCTGTCTTTGAGCCAGTGATCGGAAGGATATACGATAACGCCCTGCTCTGTATAAAGCAGTAAACTTTCTAAGTCCGGCTCCTCCGTCAGCAAAGGACAGCAGATGGCAAAATCCGCATCGCCATCGAGAAGCATACGAATGATTCTCCGCCTCTTTGCGGAATATTGCTGGATGTTCAGATTTGGAGAGTTCTGTTTATTTGCTTTGAGCAAGCCGGGCATATATGTACTTACATTTGTTACAATGGTCAGCTGAGTAGATTGACGTTTGTGTATCTCCTGAATCTTTTTCTTGGAGTCTTCAAATTCATAGAATAGTTTGACAATGTTGTGGTAAAACTCCTTTCCGCAAGGGTTTAAGCGTATTCCGCGTCCACCCTATCAAACAACTGCACGCCAAGCTCGGTTTCCAATTCGATAATGACGTGGCTTAAATGCGACTGGGAAACAAAGAGGTCGTTGGCAGCCTTTGTCAGATGCTCAAGCTCTGCAACGCGCTTGAAATATTGGAGATGTCTCAGCTCCATGACGCTACCTCCGCTAATGCTGAACAATTCAGCGCTGTGGCACATGAATTTAATATATATTAGGCATTTTACAACATCATAAAACAATGTTATTTTAATGTCAAGACTTATGTCGATTTAATTATTAAATTATAATTGTGGAGGTATGATGATGAGCGGTTGGAAAGAGATTTATAGGAAAAAGCTTGTCTCGATTGAAGAAGCGGCATCAAAAATCGAATCGGGGGATAAATGTTGGCTTGGTCCATGTTCTGCGGCTCCTATCCAACTGATGGAAGCTATCTGCGACAGGGCAAATGAATTAAAAAATGTTGATATCATAACAGGAATGGCCTTGTATCCATTTAAATTTTTCCAGTCTCCGGATTACATCGGGAAAATAAATTTCCACACAATTTTTTACGGTCCGGTTGAGAGAAATTTCTATAAAGTCGGTAATGTCAATATAAACTCTGTACATCTGTCAGAATTTTCCGGCAGTATGCAGCCGATATACGGCGTAAATACTATGCTTGCGGATGTATCTGTCCCTGATGAAGAAGGCTATATGTATTATGGTCCCATGGGTGTTGCGGCTAATGGTGAAGTTGCTGGGTTTGCGAAAAAAATAATTGTTCAGGTGAACAAGTTCCAGCCGAAGGTTTCGGGTATAAAGCACCGAATCCATGTCAGTGAAGTCGACTATATCTGCGAATACGATCATATGCTGCCGGAATTGCCGCAGCCGGAAATAACAGAGGTCGAAAAGAAAATCGCGGAGCATCTGCTCCCGCGCATAAAGGACGGCTCATGCATCCAGATAGGACTCGGCGGACTTGCAAATGCGGTAGGATATGGACTTGAAAATAAAAAAGAACTTTCAGTACATACGGAAATGTTTACAGACTCAATGGTATACCTTGCAAAGAAAGGCGTAATAACAGGGAAAATGTTTGCCGCTTTCGGTCTTGGAAGCACAGAGCTTTATGAGTTTGTCGGAGAAGGCAAGGTTGAGCTTTGCCCCATAAGCATTGTCAACAATCCCTACGAAATAGCCAAGAAAGATAACTTTGTTTCAATCAACGCCTGCCTGATGGCAGACATCACAGGACAAGTCTGCTCCGAAACGATAGGGCATTATATCTACAGCTCTACAGGCGGGCAGCTCGACTATGCAAAGGGCGTTGCAATGTCTAAGGGCGGTCAGGGTTTTCTCTGCATGCCCTCTACCGTAAAGAATAAAGACGGCTCCATAGGATCAACGATTACTCTTAATCTGCCTGCCGGAGAAATCGTCACGACTCCGCGCTCCGAAGTTATGAACATCGTAACAGAGTATGGAATTGCAGATCTTTATCATCAGCCGATACGTGAAAGAGTTAAGAGAATGATTTCTATCGCCCATCCCGATTTCCGCGAGCAGCTTCATAAGCAGGCACTTGAAGCGGGCTTGATTCGGGAGTAAATTTGTTGCTCATAGATAAGAAAAGCCGTCCGCATTATATGCGGGCGGCTTTTTCAAGCTTATTTCTTTTTGATCGGGAAGCACACCTCAGTCACCAATTTATCCGGATTTTGTGTTTGAGCTGGACTGACATGATAGATGGTAAACATTGCATCAGCAAATTCGTAATTATTATCCCTAACCCAATTTGCAACTGCTTGATTTACCGCAGAAAGCTGATCGTAGCTTCCCTTATACGTTGCGGAGGCAATGAGCACAGGCGGTACTGTTTTGAACACTACATTTTCAGTATTCCGATAAGAGCCCTGTACAGATATTTGGATTTCTACATCGGGGTCATGCTCTTTGTGCTCCTTGTCATGAAAGATGGCTATTGAATTGCAGGGATTGGCATACTGAACATTTTGAGGTGCCAGTTCTTGCATCATCATCTCCCAAAGTGTTCCTTCTTTATCGTATGAAGGAATTGTTCCTCTCAGGCTTGCTACGGTTCTTTGCGGCATTTCTTTTAATGTTACGCTGTATTCCATTATATTTTCATCCTTTCCAAGTCTATTTATGGTTGATTTAAGAAGAAGCAATTGTCTGCTGGTCTTTTCAGCCAGATCTTCCGTCTCGGACTGCTTAAGCAATAAATATTGTTTTAATGCCTGCGGATCATCGTAGGTTTTTAAGATTTCGGTTACAACTGATAAGCTAAAGCCCATTTCTTTGAGTGAATTTATTCGATTTGCGAGAGGCAGCTGCGCTTCGCTGTAGTAACGATAACCTGTAAAATTATCAACGTTTTCCGGCACAAGCAGTCCTATTTCATCATAGTGGCGAAGCATACGTATACTAATTCTTGACAGTTTTGAAAAATCACCGATTTTCAGCATCTTTTTTCCTCCACACATATGTGCATTTTTGAGCTCATTTGTAGTATAAGGTATAACATAATGTTAGAGTCAATAGGTTTTTAAATAAATTTTGCTTTATTCTTAAATTAATTGAAACACAACAGAATCAGTTACGTGAAAATATGAGGATTTGAGGTATTCATATGTTTTGAAGATAAGCATAAATGAAATGACCGTATGGACTGTTGAAATCCATGCGGTCATTGTTTTTGTAATATTATTTTTCCGGCTTGTTATCGGTTTTCCTCTTTTTCAATCATTATCATATTGCGTGCGACTGCCTCGCCAAAAGTGCAAGGGAAAATTTGATTGAACACTTCGGGGCATCTTGCTGAGACTCCTTTAATCAAGAAGATTTCTCGAATCCCATATCATTATTCCCACCGTACTCTTTTGCGACTGAACAAACAGCCCTTCCTCATTGAGGTGTGACATGATATATTCCCGCAGCTTTTCTCTTACCCCATCATCAACATTTCCATAACGTCCGAAATCGCGGCAGACGGCGTCGAGCGCTTCCTCCGGAGCCTGCGTTCGTGACCACTCGCACGGGGCATAGGTCAGCTCCGGCTGATAACCGAGACTATAGATGATATTGAAAGCGTGGATAATGTCGTTTCCGCCCGCTGCGTGAAGCTCGCGCCCGAATACGATTTTCTGAAAATCGGGACGTGAGGAATGAAGCGCCTTGCCATGCGGGGCGGCATAGCAGCAAAAACCGCGCGAGACAGCGTTCATTTTCACAAGAGAATCATAGTTGCAAATACCTGTGTTCAGCGATGAAAGTACGATATCAAATGTTTGTGGAAGCTCGTTTTCGGAAATAGCCCGCCAGTCAGCACAGAGGGGGACTATGTTTTTTATCCCTTGCTTTTCAGCTTTTTCCATCATCACCTTCTGCATTCCCGCTGAGCTGTCGAGCGCGTAAACAGTTCTGCACCTTTCGGCTAAAGTAAGCGTATAGGCACCTGTTCCGCTTCCTATATCAAGAGCAACCGCATCCGACCGAAAAGCGCCGAGCTTTTCGAGCCGCTCCATTGCAAGATTGATGCGCCGCAAATCCGTACCGATGCCGAAATCATAGGACAAGGACATTTCATCCCAAAAAGCGGTTTTCTCATTTTCTGTGCTTTTTTCAAGGCTGAAATGCTCACTCTCACTCATGCCTAAATCCCATTGATCGTTTGCAAAACATAAATACTGTTGAAATCTCATGGATTTTCTCCTTTTATGCCACGTTGACCTCGTACAAATTGGGGCAGAAGGTCACATCCAGATCAAAGTTGCGGATACGGCTGTTCATAGCGTAGATGGTTACATCGTACCAGAGAGGAATTATGTATTCATTTTCTTTGACGAGCTTCTGTATCTGCGAATAGTATTTCTGCCGCTCTGTTTTATTTGGCTCGACAGCAACTTTTGCAATCAGCTCGTCAAGAGCTGTGTCCTTGATGCCGTAACAGCGGGAGATGTTGTTTGAACCGTTGCTCTCGACATTGCGCGTGAAGAAATAGTTCGGTTCCCCGGCGCATACCGTAAACGGCTGAGGCGCGATATCATAATCGCCGTTTTTCAGTCGTTCACTCCATGTGGCGGAATCGACCGTTTCGATTTGGGCATTTATCCCGATTTCTTTGAGCTGTGCCTGAATCATTGCGGCCGTATCCTGATAGGGCCAGCGTCCAAGCAGCGAGGAGTTCAGAAGAATGACGCAGGAAACTTCGTCTGTTCCGACAGCCTTTTCTTTAAGCGCCTTTGCCTCAGCGGGGTCAAAGCTGTATCCGCAGTCATTTACCCAATCAGCATTTGCGGAGCTTATGACACTTTTTGCCGTTTCTCCATATCCAAGGAGAAGATTTTCGACGATGGTATCGCGGTCGATGCAGAGACTAAGTGCTTTGCGCACATCAACGTCACTGAACAGCTTACCCTCGTTTGTGTTCATGAAATAATAATGTACAGTGCTGACCAGACGTTGCTTCATCGTGAGACTGTCGTCTGCAAGTACGGTTTCAGCCTGCTGGGGAAGTATGCCGCCGACATCGGAAATAACGTCCACCTCACCGCTCTGGAGTGCAGAAAGGCGGGTTGCGGCGTCGGCAATATTTTTAAATATGACTTTATCGAGCTTAGGTTCGCCTTCTCAGTACTCGTCAAATTTTACAAGACTCAGCTTTTCAGCAGTTTCATCATATGAATCGTACTTGTAGGGGCCTGTGCCGTACGGTACGGTAATCGCCTTACTGTCATCAAAAGAAGCGGGGGAGAACATTGCGCTGTTCTCATAGGCAAGGCGGCTGTCGAAATCGGGTATCGGATTTTCGTGCGTTACCGTAAATGAGAACTCATCAAGTGCAGCCATATTTACGATTTTGCCGTATTCCCCTGTTTTCTCATAAGCGGGATCATATGCTTTTGAGCCGCTGTTCCAATGATAAAGGCGCTCAAGGTTTGCTATCGCAGCATCGCTTGTCAGCTTCGTACCGTCATGGAAGATCACGTTGTCGCGGAGCTTTATTGTCCATGTCAGTCCGTCCTCAGACTGCGTTATGGATTCGGCAAGTTTCATTTCAGGCTCCATATTATTATCGAGCATAACAAGAGCCTGCCAGACATTTGTTCTGCCGTGCAGGAATATGTTGGTTGCCGGTCCCTGATAAAAGCTGCGTCCCGCGGCAATTGTAATCTCCTTAGGACCGGATACAGGAGTTTCCGCGTTTTCGGAGGGCTGTTCTGATTCGGGGGCGGATGAATTGGCACAGGCGGTCATTAAGCCGGTAAAGAGCATGACAGCCGCAAGAGCAAGTGCAATTTTCTTTTTCTTCATATGGTTTCTCCTTTAGAATTTATATTAAAGGCTGACCGAAAGCTTCGATGTTATCAGCCTTTGCGTATAAGGGTGCTGTGCTTCGTCAAAGTTCAGATTGCTGAGGGTTTCAACTATTCTGCCGTCTTTCATGACGGCTTTTTTCTTGCAGAGTTTGTCCACCGCCGAAATATCATGTGATATAAACAGAATCGCCGTGCCGTGCTCCTCGTGCAGATGGCGAAGCAGGTCTATGATTTGCGCAGAGGTGATTACATCAAGATTCGAGGTCGCTTCGTCAAGAATGAGAAACGAAGGATTTAAAATCATCGCTCTTGCGATGGAAACGCGCTGGCGCTGTCCTCCCGAAAGCTGATGAGGCTTTCTTGAAACCCAATCCGGCGGAAGCCCGACAAGATCAAGATATTTTTCAGCCTGACCCTTTGCCGGCAGGTGATAGTTTTTCAGCGGTTCCGTTATGATATTGCCCAGCGTCATGCAGGGGTCGAGCGATGAGCCGCTATTCTGAAAAACCGCCTGAATATTTCTTCTGAGCGGATAAAGGCGTCTATAACCTTTAAGATGTGTGATATCCTCTCCGTCAAAGATAATCTTTCCGCCGTCGGGCTCAAGCAGCTTTAGGAGAAGATTTGCAATCGTGGTCTTGCCGCTTCCGCTTTCGCCGACCAGACCAAGGGTTTCACCTCTGTCCAAAGAAAAAGAGACATCCTCGACAGCTGCAAAACAGTCTGCTTTTTTTGCTGCGAAGGGTCTTATGCTGTTTGGAAAAAGCTTTGTTACGTTGCTGACTTCAATAAGTGTATTCATGCTAAACTCCTACTCGGCAGCCGCAATCAATTCTTTTGTGTACGTCTGCCGGGGATTTGCAAAAAGCTCCGCGGTTTTTTGGCATTCAATGAGCGAACCGTTTTTCATGACCAGTATAGAATCTGCGACCTTTGAAAGCTCCGCCAAATTGTGTGAAATGTATATCATCCCAAAGCCAAGATGTTTTTTTAGCGACATCAACTCCTCGATTATCTGAAGCCGAATCTCCGCGTCCAGCGCCGAAGTTGGCTCATCCGCGATAAGAAGCTGCGGCGCTTTGCATATAGCCATCGCGATAACGATACGCTGCTTCATGCCGCCGCTGAGCTGAGCGGGATATCGGTTCAGTATGGTTTCGGGAGCTTGTAAGTGGACAAGTCTCAAAAAGTGAATGATCTTCTCGTCAGCTGACTTTCTGGCCGATCTGCGAGTTCCAAATATGTCATAAAACTGATGCTTTATTTTTCTCACTGGATTAAGGGCAGCAGAGGGGTCTTGAAAAACCATGGAAATGCCGCCGCCTCGAAGTTTGGCAAACTCCTTTTCCGGCATTCCGATCAATTCTTTGCCGCAGTATTTAATTGATCCTGTAATATCGGCGTTTTTAGGAAGAATACCGAGGACTGCCTTCGCCAGAGTGCTTTTTCCACAGCCGCTTTCGCCTGCAATCCCTATCGTTTCGCCTTTCTGAAGTGAAAAACTGATATCATTTATTACGGCGCTTCCCGAATAGGAAATGCATACATTTTTAAGTTCCAAATAAGGCATAATTCTCTCCATCACTGTGATTTGTCATCAAGCCGGTCACGCAGACCATCGCTTATAAGCTGAAAAGCGAACACGGAAATGGTTACGGCAAGGATGGGATAGAGAATAAGTTCGGGCATTTTTGCCATATACAGGCGAGCTTCGTTTATCATCATGCCCCATTCGGCTTCGGGAGCCTGCGCGCCGAGACCTATGAAAGAAAGCCCCGCGAATTTCAGTATTGTTGAACCGATGTCGGTAACGGCGACTGTTCCGACAGCGCCACCTATGTTCGGAAGAATGTGCCTTGTTACAAGGTGCAGACCGTCTGTTCCCGATACTTTTGCGGCTTTCATGTAGTCCGCTTCGCGGATGCTTATTACGAGGCTTCTGACGACTCTTGCATATCTCGCCCATGAAACAAGCGCTATTGCCAGCATGACATTGACTATCCCCGGACCGAGCAGTCCCGATATAACCAGAGCGAGAATAAGCCCCGGGAAAGCGAGCACGATTTCACAGAAGGCTGTCAGAAGCTTGTCCGGCAATTTGCCGGCAAACAGTCCCGAAACCGTTCCGATTACAGTTCCGATGAATACCGTTATCAGAAGTACAAGACAGGTCACACCTAATGAAGTCCTCGCCCCGTAAAGCAGACGGGACAGAACACAGCGGCCAAGCTGATCCGTTCCGAGCGGGAAATCGGCGCTTGGCTTTTGGAGTGTATTCGCCATAGCCACTTTTAAAGGATCATTCGGCGCGATAAGCGGCGCGCAGAGGGCGAGTATGATAAGAAAGACTGCCAGAACAATACCGATAAGCATAGGTGCGGCAGGTTTTATTCTATTTACCATCGCGTCCTCCCAACAGATAAACCGAGGGTACCGTTACGAAGTATGACAGCTCGATAAGGATGTTGATAGTGATGTATATCACCGCCATAACAAGGGCGTATGCCTGTATAACAGGGTAATCCCTCGCATATATAGCCTGTACAGCATAACTGCCCGCGCCCTGCCAAGAGAAAAGTGTCTCAATGATTGCGGAACCGCCGAGCATTCCTCCTATCATAAGACCGATGTTCGTAATAATCGGCGGTATAGCATTTTTCAGCACATGATTTTTCAGAATTGTACTGCTTTTTACCCCAAAAACACGCGCCGCCGTAACGTGTTCCGCTTCCATGTGCGTCAGTATCTGGCTGCGTATGAGACGGGCAAGACCCGCGCCGGTGCCTATGCCTATAGCGAGTGAGGGCATGATGAGGTGCTTTATGCTTCCGTTTCCCATAACGGGCAGCCATTTATGCTTTACCCCAAGCACAAGAATAAGAAGTATGCCGATGCAAAACGAAGGAACTGAAATGGCAAGGACATTGAAAAAGCGAATGGTGTAATCGGAAAAATGCCCGCGGTGCAAGGCGGAAATAATGCCGAGAGGAAAAGCGATGACAAGCATCACGATGACCGAGCCAAGTGTCAAAATCATTGTCTGAGGAAGCCTTACCGCAAGCTCATGGGAGACAGGCTGACCAGTCTGGAAGGAAAGCCCCAAATCACCTGAGAGAGCGCGGCTTAGCCATTTGAAATACTGTGACACGATAGGCTCATCAAGCCCGAGATATGCGCGCGCGGATGCGATTTCCTCTGCTGTGGGGTTTTGCGTTCCGGCAAGCACTGTATCCACCGGGTCACCCGGAGCAAGTCTGCCCATTCCAAAAGTGAGAATGGAAACCCCCAGCATTACCAGAAGTGATGTTATTATTTTTTTGATGATGTATTTAGTCATTTCCTTATCCCTTAGCGCAATTTGACTATGTCATCAAAGTGTCGCAGATAGATCATAAGCTTATGTAGGATTTTGTATATATATGGAGAACTTTGTTGCATTTAAAAGATTACAAGCGATTGAAGCGGGCTGCAAGCCCTATGGGGGGTTGTTTTCAGAGATCACTCAGCAATAAGTAATAACATTAAAAAGGGGAGAAGTTCTTTAAATGCTGATAAATAGCTCTGCAGGCGAAGTTTTCGCCGCGGTTTGCCTTTTGTTTTTTTTTTGCTGCCGTTATGCTTGTATCCCCCTCATGGGCTTGTAAGAAACTGGCTTTTTATTTTATAATGGGACGAATTAAGTCGGAACAAGACATATGGATAAAGACCGCTGAAGCAATTCCCATGCACATTACCGTCCTTATCGGTGCGAAGAATACATTTTGTAAAGGAGCAATTATGAACAAGCAAAATATTATTGAGTTTTTTGACCGTCTGGCCCCCAATTGGGATGATGGTGTACATAGAGATGACAATGTAATAAATACTATTCTTGACAATGCCGGTATTACGGAGAAGGTGTCCGTTCTTGACGTAGGATGCGGCACAGGTGTTCTGATATCAGACTATCTAAAGCGGAGCGCCGCACAAGTGACCGGAATCGACATATCTGAAAAAATGATTAAAATAGCGAAAGAAAAATTTCCCGATCCAAGGGTTTTATTTATTTGCGGCGACGCGGAAACGATACGTTTTGGGAAAACCTTCGACTGCTGTGTTATATACAACGCATTCCCTCACTTTCCTGAGCCGTATTCGCTGATCAAAAATCTGGCGGCGAGCGTCAAGCAGGGAGGAAAGCTGACTATTGCCCATGGCAGCAGCCGGGAGAGCATAGACCGTCATCATATGGAGCATGCAGGTTCGGTATCCCTGAAGCTGATGTCGGATGATGAACTTGCCTCGCTGCTCGCTCCGTATTTTGATATCTCTGTAAACATTTCAAACAGTAGAATGCAGCAGATAGTCGGCGTAAAGAAATAAAGCTTGCCGCGTACCGTTGTCATTGATAAGGGAGGGCGAAAAGATGAATGTCTTTAATATAGAACGCGGAAGCAAGAGCCAAAGCATGGTAAATATACCTGACTATGATGGTTTTTTGCCTGTAACTGTAGTACGGGGGCGATATGACGGACCCAATGTACTTATAAGCGCCGGTATCCATAATCAGGAATATGTGGGCATAGAAACGGCAAACCGTTTAGCGGCAGAGCTTGACCCCTCTGAAATAAAGGGCTGCGTCTGCATCATCCATGTGTGTAACCCGACAGGCTTTTTCAGTTTTTCTCCGGATATCGTTCCCGAGGACGGCAAAAATTTGAACAGGGTATTTCCCGGGAAAAAGTTCGGCAGTGCATCAGAGCGTCTGGCGGACTTCTTGACTGAGGAATTTTTAAGCGGTGCGTCCTGCTTTCTTGATCTTCACTGCGGGGGATGCCGCGAAGAACTTGCTCCGCATGTTTATTATCAGGGGATGGGAGACAGGTTCCTCGAGAATGCGTCGAAGCGGATGGCAAAGCTGGTCGAGGCAGATTATATGGTACGTGCCGACATCGATACCGGAAGCTTGTTCAGTCATGCTGCAAAGATGGGCATACCCGGAGTGCTCATAGAACGGGGCGGTATGGCTCTTTGGTCTGAAGAAGCAGTGGAAAAATACCTTACTGATGTGAAACGTATTCTCAGAGTTCTGGATGTTCTCCCATACGATGTGCCGCAAGAGAAAACACCGCTTCTTATCGAGCATGTAGATTTTTTCTGTGCGCAGGAGGACGGATGCTGGTATCCTGCGGCTTCGGCGGGGACTATTATTGAAAAGGGCAAACCTCTTGGCAGTATTAGAGACTTCTTCGGAAAAGAGCTGTCCTGCCCAATAGCTAAAACAGACTGCGTCATCCTGTATCAGGTCGGTTCTCTTGCTGTTATAAGAGATGACTTTCTCGTGGTTTGCGGTGTTTTGTAAACGTAAAATGCAATATCGGCTTAAAGTGGAATTGCGGCAATGTGCATAGCTTTAGTTTCGATATTGTTGAGATAAGGGAAAAAAGAGCACGTGCCCATAAAAGCGCGTGCTCTTTAGTTGTACAGGGAATGGCGAAAAAGCAAAAATTACATAAAAGAATGTCTATTTCTATCCCCCCCCAGAGCTTGTAGCAGAATATAAACGCAACTATAATTATCGTTGGTTATAAAATTAGTGCCGATTTTTCAGATTATGAGGGAAGAAATGGAAAGAAAAAAGACGAAGCTGAGCACACTTTTTAATAAAACGGAACCCAATATGCCTGCGATTATTTTAACACTATCCGCAGCTGCCCTGCTTTCCATAATTTTTGCTATTGGATTAGGACCTGTCAGTGTTTCGCCCTCTAATGTTGCGAGAATAATTTTAAGCAGGGTCCCATTTTTGACGGAGTATATTCCCAAGACATGGACTCAATTAGAAGAGAACATTGTTTGGGGGCTGCGGTTTCCAAGGGTGTTGCTCGGAATGATCGTTGGAGCATCCTTATCCATGACGGGAACCGCGATGCAGGCACTTGTAAGAAATCACCTTGCAGACCCTTTTATTCTGGGCGTGTCCTCTGGAGCTGCTGCTACGGCAACATTGGCGATGCTGTTTGGGGTCTTTTCTTTCCTTGGTACATATGCGCTTTCCATCAGCGCCTTTTTAGGGGCGGCTATCACTATCATTTTAGTGTATACCCTATCGAGGGTAAGGGGGCGCCTTAATATTACGCAGCTTCTTTTATCCGGTGTGGCTGTTTCAATGATCATGGACGCTATAACTAAGATAATTACTCTAAGTGCGCCTAACGCTTTAGGTTTACATAATGCTGCGTTCTGGATGTCCGGAACTTTGGCAGGTGCTAAATGGGCATATCTGACGCTGCCCTTTGTAACAATTATAATCTGCATGGTGATTTTACTGGTTAACTACCGGGCGCTGAATGCTTTGCTTCTTGGGGATGAAGCGGCAGGTACTTTGGGAGTAAATGTAAAACGAACCCAGAAAGTGCTGATTTTGGTATCTTCTCTAATGGCGGGAACGACCATTGCGGTAAGCGGTACTATTGGATTTGTAGGCTTGATGGTTCCTCATATTTCACGTCTTTTTATAGGTGCGGATCACAAGAGAGTTCTTCCGGTATGCGCCCTGCTGGGCGGCATACTGGTAGTTTGGGTCGATGTTGCGGCGAGAATGGTGATTGCCCCAGAAGAACTGCCTTTAGGTTTGCTCACCGCTGTTTTCGGAGGACCGTTTTTTATTTGGCTTTTGAAGAAAAACAACAAGGAATAAAGGAGGGCTTTTATGAGACTGGAAGTAAGTAATTTAAGCTTCGCCTACTATGATAAAAACATCATTGAGGACATCACGCTTAATGTAAATAAAGGCGATTTCGTAGGCATCATAGGACCTAACGGAAGCGGCAAATCCACTGTGCTCAAAAATCTCTACCGCGCCTTGCAGCCTGATCGGGGATACGCTTATTTAGACGGTGAAGATTTATATAAAATGAGCTATAAGAAGTCTGCGACCAAGTTGGGGGTTGTGGGACAGGAGAACTTTGTGCCCTTTGATTTTAGGGTCGAAGAGATTGTTGCAATGGGAAGAAGTCCGCATAAAGGGCTCTTTGACGGCGATACGAAAGAGGATAGGGAAATCGTTATGCGCTCTTTGGAGCAAATCGGCATGGCGGGCATGGAAAAACGGAATTATCTTCATCTTTCCGGCGGAGAAAAGCAAAGAGTGATACTTGCCCGGGCTTTGGCGCAGCAGACAGACTTTCTTATTCTTGACGAGCCTACAAATCATCTGGATATCTATTATCAGCTCCAGATTTTTGATTTGGTAAAGAGCTTAGGCGTTACGGTATTATCTGCCATACATGATCTGAATATTGCAGCCATGTATTGCAACAGGCTGTATGTGATGAAAGACGGTCATGTAAGCAGGTGCGGGACTCCGGAAGAAATTTTGACTCCGGAGGTTATTTATGAGATTTACGGTATAAAAGCCGATGTAAGGATACATCCAGTCACTCGAAAGCCAAGCATAACCTTTTTGCCGGAAAGCCTTAATTCGGAAGCAGAGGATAAATTAAAAAAGGAGAAATGATATGAGAAAGCGCGTATTACACATCTTTCTTGCCGCGGTTCTTGCAATGATGCCGCTGCTGCTTGCGGGCTGCAGCAGCAATAATGCGCAGGACGAAGACAATGCGGCTGTAGCTGAAAAAGATTATGAGTCTGTTACGATTGATAATTACGGCAGAGAAATCGTTATAGAAAAGATGCCCCAGAAGGTGCTGACGCTGGGACCAAACTGCAGCGAGCTGTTCATTGCACTGGGTTTGGGGGATTACATCATCGGAAATACTCTGGATAATCACAGCAGAGGTCCCTTGCCGGAATATGCGGAAGCATATGCAAAAATTCCGGAATTGAACTATTCATCCGCCACGAGAGAAGCTGTCGTAAGCAGCGGAGCTGATTTCGTTTACGGGATAGACTGGGAATTCGGAAAAGAAGGGCTTGATATCGAGGAACTGGCGCAGTATGGAATGACTACTTACATAAATAGCGCCGCAACCTTAGAACAAATCTATCAGGAAATAACCGATATCGGAAAGATCTTTAAAATAGAAGACAGGGCAAATGAATTTATCGAGGATCAGAAAGCAAGAATTGCAGCTGTGGAAGAGAAGGTAAAAGGTCAGACTCCTGTGAAAGTTCTGGTTTATGACAGCGGCGGAGAGGGTGTTTTTACCTGCGGCGGATCCAACTTTGAAACCCTGCTGATAGGGAAAGCGGGAGGGAAAAATGTCTTTGACGACATTACAGACAAGCAATGGACTACAGTCAGCTACGAGGAAGTGCTAAAGCGCGAACCCGATATTATTCTGATCCATGACTATGATTCACCGTCTGTTGAAGAGAAAATTGCAGCAATAAAAAGCGATCCCGCTCTCTCTCAGCTTGATTGTGTGAAAAATGAAAAATTCGGGATTATTACACTCGAAAGTGTTCTGCCTGGTGACAGAATGGCCTATACGGTAGAGATGCTGGCAAAGACTTTTTATCCTGATCTTTTTAAATGAAAATGCTCCGGGGGTATCTCGTCCGACCCGAAAATAACACTGAGATACCCCCGCATCCATTAAAAACAAAAGTATATTGCGTTTACTTTTTGTATCAAAAGAATGAGCTTTCCCTCAGCAGACAATACAGTCTGCCGAGGCGCATTTTATGTACGGAGCACAGCGGAGGGAAATTGGAGGAAGCTGTTTTGTTTAAAACAATCATCAAAAAAACGCTCATGCTGCTGGAAACGCTGATACTGATCACATTCCTGTCTTTCTGCCTTTCTTATCTTTCTCCAAGTGATCCGGCGGAAATCAAATTCAGTAAAATGGGCATTGCACCCACCAATGAAATGCTGGAGACAATGCGGGCGGAGATGGGGCTCGATAAGCCTATGCTGGTTCAATACGGTACGTGGCTGAAAGGTATGCTGAGCGGTGATATGGGAACGTCTTATAAAAGCAATCGGTCGGTTATGGACGATCTTTTAAAAGCCCTGCCCAATACAATTTCGCTTACGCTAATTTCGATGCTGTTAATGATCATTATTTCAATACCGGCGGGCGTATTGTGCGCAAAACATAAGGACGGAATATTTGATAACATCATGCGTTTTGTCACTTATTTGTTTGCGTCTTTGCCTTCTTTTGTACTTGCGCTGCTTTTTCTGCTTTTGTTCTGCGTGCACTTGGGCTGGTTCGGAATCTCGCCGGAAAAGAACCTCAAGGGGCTGTTTATGCCGGCGATGGTTCTTTCGCTTAGCCTCAGCGCATGGTACATAAGGCAAGTACGTTCCATCATACTTGAAGAGCTTTCAAAAGAATACGTCATCGGCTCTCGGGCAAGAGGCGTTAAGGAAAGCAGCATACTTTTCCGCCATGTCCTGAAAAATTCCTTATTGCCAATCGTCACACTTATAGGAAATTCCTTTGCCATGCTGTTAGGCGGGGCGACTATTGTGGAAAATATTTTTTCATGGCCAGGATTGGGAAGGCTTGCTGTGGAAGCGATTGCGGTTCGGGACTATCCGGTGATACAAGCATATGTAGTATGGATGTCGATAATCTTCATGCTGGTCAACTATTTGGTGGACCTGTCCTATCAGTGGATCGATCCGCGGATCAGAACGCATAATGAGGAACTCGCCAATGGATAGAAACAAAAAACAGTTGATAATCGCTGTCTGTATTTTGAGCTTGACTCTACTTTTTGGAATATCCGCCAAATTCTTTTCTCCCCACGATCCGTATAAAACCGATCTTTCAATCGCATTGTTAAGTCCCTGCGCGGAATATCCCTTTGGAACAGATAATCTGGGAAGGTGCATATTATCCAGAGTTTTAGAAGGGGCAGCGACCTCAATTTTTTCTGCGGTTTTTGTTGTATTATGTGTCTCTGTCATTGGAACCGCTGTGGGAATTTGCGCGGGATTTTTTGGAGGTACCGTAGATAAGGTCCTGATGAGGCTGACCATGATTGTACAGGCATTTCCAAGCTATGTGCTTGCCGTGGCGATTGCGGGTATGCTGGGTACCGGAATGAAAAATGCGGTCATCGCGCTGGTCGTGATGTATTGGACCATATACGCCCGGCTGTCCAGAAGTCTTGTTATGCAAATCAGGAACGAAAACTACATAAAAGTCGCAAAACTTTGCGGAGCCGGTAACGGCGATATTTTACTTAAATATATCCTGCCCAATGTGCTGTCTCCGCTGATCGTCACCGCCGCTCTCGACATTGCGGGAATGATGCTGAGCATGGCCGGACTTTCTTTTCTGGGGCTTGGTGCCCAGCCGCCCCTTGTTGAGTGGGGCATTTTAATCAGTAATTCAAGGAATTTCCTTCAGGTCGCACCATGGTGTCTTGTTTTTCCGAGCCTGTTTTTGTTTCTCGTAGTTGTGCTGTTCAATTTTGCCGGCGACCGGCTGAGAGATTATATGGCACTTAAAGGGGAGAACTGAGGAATGTTAGAGCTTCAAAACATCAGCATTGCCTATGGAGAGAAAGAAGTTGTCCGCAATGTCAGCTTGAGGGCTGAGAAAGGTGAAATCGTCGGTATCGTAGGCGAAAGCGGCAGCGGAAAAAGTACGCTTATACGCGGGATTATCGGACTTTTGGATTATCCGGGAAAAATCATAGAGGGAAAAATTCTGCTGAACGGCAGAAATATCGCACCTTATCCGGCAGAGAAAATGCGGGAAATACGGGGAAAAGAAATCGCAATGATCTTTCAGCACGCGGATCTTTCTCTGGATCCTTTGTGGACGATTGGAAAATCATTTTATGAAAGTATAAGCATGCATAAGAAGATATCAAAACAGGAGGCAATGGCTTGTGCCGCCGAAAGATTAAAATTGCTTTCCCTAAAAAATCCGGAGAAAGTTTTGAACCTGTATCCTCATCAGCTGAGCGGAGGAATGTGCCAGCGTACGGCAATAGCCATAGCAATGGCAAATGACCCCGAACTTCTGCTTGCGGACGAACCCACCAGCGCGCTGGATATGACCGTACAGAATCAGGTAATCGAAAACATGATGAGCATTCGCGAACAGAGGGGCACGACGATTTTGATTGTTACCCACAATATGGGGGTCGTTGAAAAAATGGCGGACAAAGTCGGCGTCATGTATCGCGGAAGACTTGTTGAATGGGGCTCCAAGGATGAGGTGCTCCACGACCCAAAACACGCTTATACGCAAAGCTTGATACGGGCGATTCCTAAAATGGATGGCACATTGCCGCAAGCTCCCGAAAGGTGCATATATGAGTGAAGCGATTTTAGAAGTCAATGGACTTACAAAGGTGTTTGGAACAAAAAAATCACAGCACAAAGCGGTTGATAACATCAGCTTTCGGCTGGAGCAGGGCGAATGTCTTGGGATAATCGGGGAAAGCGGGAGCGGAAAATCCACAACGGCGCATATGATTGCAGGGCTTTTAAAACCCTGCTCTGGGGAAATCGATTATAAGGGCCGATACTTGCAGATGATTTTTCAAAATCCGATCCGTTCTTTCAGCCCCCGTATGAATATATTGGATAGCCTGTGCGAAGGACTTCTGTATCAGAGCGATTTACCCCGTAAGGAAATACGGAAAAAAGCGCTTGAGGCAATGGATATGGTGAAGCTTCCGCGTGATTACGCAAGACGATACAGAAGCCAGCTCAGCGGAGGCGAATGTCAAAGAGCCGCCATTGCAAGAGCGCTTATGATCCACCCCGACCTTCTCATATGCGATGAAGTGACAAGCGCACTGGATGTTTCCATACAGGCTGAAATCATGCAGCTTTTATATCGGCTGAAGCAGTCCATGGGCATCTCGCTGCTGTTTATTTCCCATGATATTGCTCTGGTCAGCGGGATCAGCGACAGGGTAGCGGTCATGCATGATGGAAAAATCGTGGAAACAGGCGATACAATGGCGCTTATTGAAAACCCTAAGCAAGATTATACAAAAGAGCTCATTGCTTCGGTTTTGCCGGTTTATGGGGAAAAAGAAAAAATAATGGAGAGGTAAAAATAATATGGGAGATTACGGGAGGCTGCTTCATTATGTAGCGGCAATCAAAAAAGAGGTTTTTCTGAAAGTTTTGCTCGGTCTTGCCGTCAGCGCGACTTTTATTGCGCAGGCTGTAATCATGGCAAAAGCGGTCGTCATTGTATTTGACGGCGGAAAACTTTCGGACATAATGATGTACATTATAGGAGCGTTTGCGGTCGTCATTTGCCGGGCTTTGCTGACATGGGCTTTGGAGGCATATACAAAGCTCGTTGCGGCAAAAGTTAAAAGCAAGATCCGGCTGATGGTTTTTGACAAGATTCTGCGCCTTGGTCCGGGATACTTGGGCGATAAGCGCAGCGGAAAGATTCAATCTCTGGTTTTAGACGGAATTGAATCACTGGAGCCCTTTCTGGTCAATTATATTCCTCAAATCATCACCGTCTGCATTTCAGGTCTTGGAATAGGAATCTATCTATCACATATTGATATTGTCACAGGCATGGTGGTCATAGTAACCATGCTTCTCTGCGTTGTGGTTCCATATCTGACCGTTCCGCTCGTCGGACGCAGTATAGTCAAATACTGGCGCTCGTATTCGGTGCTCAATGCCCAGTATATTGACTCGATTCAGGGGATGACAACGCTCAAGGCTTTCCACGCAAGCAAGAGCAAGGGTGATGAGCTTGCAGAAAACGCAATGCAGTTTTATGTTCAGCAGATTCGGAACACGACCTTTTCCCTGATAGATTCGGGACTTATGATGATACTTGTTTCCGTTGCCGCATGCGTTACGGTGGCGCTTGCGGCTTTCCGCACAGAGGCAGGGATAATTCCGGTTGGCGCTATTTCCGTTTTCCTTTTTCTTGCCGCCGAATGTGCAAGACCGATGGTAGACTTAAACTCCGCGTGGCATAACAGCTTTTTAGGTCTTTCGGTCGCAAAAGAGCTCTTTGAAATCGCGGACACAGAACTGACAATAACCGAGATTGACAATCCGGACAGAACTTCCATGGATGACGGACTGCCTTCGGTGGAGCTAAAGAATATTTTCTTCACCTATCCTACTGGCAAAAAGCCGGCCCTCGACGGCGTATCTATAGGAATACAAAAAGGACAGACCGTTGCCATAGTCGGCAAATCAGGCTCCGGAAAATCTACGATAATAAACCTGCTTCTGCGCTTTTATGATGTTTCCAATGGCAGCATAGAATTAAACGGCGTTAATATTAAAGACTACTCGGTAGAGTATCTTCAGAGCAAGATAGCCGTTGTATTTCAGGATACATATTTGTTTCAGGACACGATTTTGGAAAATATACGCATGGCGCGCCCCGATGCATGCATTGACGAGGTTATAAAAGCCGCTGAAGAGGCGGGCGCACATGAGTTTATTTCCGCATTCCCGAAAGGCTATGATACCGTTTTAGGTGAGCGGGGGGTAACTCTGTCGGGAGGAGAACGGCAAAGGCTCTCTATTGCACGCGCCATTTTAAAGGATGCGCCGATACTTGTTTTGGACGAGGCAACCTCAAGCGTTGATGCTAAAAGCGAGGCACTGATACAGGATACAATGGAAAAGCTGAGTCAGAACAGAACGACCATAATAATTGCTCACCGTCTTTCTACGGTTCAGCATGCAGATATGATATTTGTTTTACAGGAAGGCAGACTTGTTCAGCAGGGTACTAATAAGGAGCTTATTGAACAGGACGGCGTATACGCAAATCTTGTAAACGCACAGAGAGGAGGGCTTTGCTGTGAATAAAGGCAACATGGAGGGCAAGACCCGCATTAGAAACACCATTACGCTTATTCGGTCAATGAAGCCATACTCGCCGGAAATGCTTGCAACCGTGATAACAGCATTGATAAAGCATATAGCAACCATAACGGTCTCCGCTCTGGCGGCATATATGGTAGGTCTTTCAATGAGAGGGGAGCTTTCAGCTCAATTTGGAAAACTGTTTACATGGATGTGTGTATGCATACTGCTGCGCGGACTTACATTCTACGGCGAAATGTGGTTTGGACATGATGTTGCGTACAAAGTCCTAAAGGATTTTCGTATCCGTTTGTATGATAAGATCGAAAAAATCTCGCCGGCATATCTGATACGCAGGCATTCCGGTCAGATTGGTGCAACTCTTATGGGAGATGTTGAAATCCTTGAATGGTTTTTAGCGCACACCTTTGGCAGCTATCTGGTCGCCTTTGTTGTAACAATAATGATACTTGTTATGCTTATGAAGCTTCATATTGTTTTGGGGCTTATGATGCTCGTCTTTTCGGTTTTAGCATTTCTCACTCCCTACTTTCTGCAGAAGAAAGCCGACAAGCAAGGAGCAGATGTAAGAGAGAGGCTTGCGGAGGCAAATACCGTAACTATAGAGGGAATTCAGGGACTTAGGGAGCTTCTGACTCTTAACTATCTGGAGCGCTACAAAAAGAAGAACGATTTGGTCATGAAGAAGCTTTATTCCGCACAATTTGCCTACGGAAAAAGACAGGGAATTGAAAATGGACTGCTCCAGCTTTTTGTTGGGAGCTTTACCGTAATAGTAATGGGAATAACTGCAGGGCTTGTGGCAAACGGGAGTCTGAAATTTGAGCTTTACCCCGTTGCAATTATGCTCTCCGCACTTTTGTTCAATCCGATAATAGAGGTATGCGGTGCGGCGCGCAATCTTGGAATCGTCTTTGCGGCGGCAGACAGGATACAGACCGTGCTCGATACTCCTCCGGAGGTCGAGGATAATGGAAGAACAATAGATGTCTCTAAGCTCTCGCCGGAAGTACGCTTTTCGAATGTCTCATTCCGCTACAAAAAAGAATTGGAGCCGGTCCTGCATGAGTTGAGCTTTGATGTTAAACCGGGAGAAACTGTTGCACTTGTGGGGCCGTCTGGAGCGGGCAAGAGCACCTGCATCAATATGCTTTTACGCTATTGGGATGTGGAAGGCGGCTCTGTAAGTATAGGAGGGACGGACGTGCGCGATATGTCCCTTGACAATCTGCATAGTATAGTATCCGCCGTACTTCAGGATGTTTATCTGTTTAATATCTCTATCAAGGAAAACATCCGCCTTGGCAGACCCGATGCCAGTGATGAGGAAATCATAGAAGCGGCAAAGGCAGCCTGCGCGCATGGCTTTATCATGGGCCTGCCCAACGGCTACGATACAATTGTCGGCGAAAGAGGCTCGCTGATTTCGGGCGGACAGCGCCAGAGAATAGCCATATCGAGAGCTATACTTAAAAATACGCCGATACTTATTCTGGATGAGGCCGTTTCAAATCTGGATACAGAGAATGAGAGAGCCATCCAGCAAAGGCTGCATGAGCAGTCAGAAGGCAGAACTACCATAGTAATTGCACACCGGCTTTCAACTATTATGTCCGCCGATAAAATCGTACTCATTGATGGCGGAAGGATACTGCAAATCGGTACGCATGAGCAGCTTCTGGAAGAAAACGAATTTTACCGAAATTTACTGGCAGCACAAATAGAAGAAAACGGTATTCTGGAAACGGTAAGGTAACTCAAAATGAATGACATTGATATAATCAAAAACTATTGGAGCTCAAGGGCGGAGGTTTTTTCCGAAATAAATCGGGAGGAACTGAATACAGACAGGCTTGAGATATGGGAAGACCTTTTAAAAGATTATCTTAACGGAGCTTCGCTTAATGTACTTGACGCCGGCTGCGGTGCGGGCTTCTTTTCTGTTCTTTTCAGCAGATATGGTCACAAAGTCACAGCCATTGATTTGAGCGAGGATATGCTGGCGCAGGCAAAGCAAAACGTGAACGCCTTTGGAAATCCCAACAACGCTGCCTTTTTTCCTATGGATGCACAGAAGCTTGAATTTCCAGACAGCAGCTTTGATTTGGTAATAAGCCGCAACATTACATGGGTTCTGGAGCACCCGGAAGAAGCATATAAGGAGTGGATGAGGGTTTTAAAGTCAGGCGGCTCGCTTATCAATTTTGACGCGAACTATTTTCTTTATATGAATGACCCCGAAGAGTACAAAAATTACGAGGCGGGGCTTCAAGCTGTAAAAGATAACGGGCTTGAACTTATCGACTGGGGACATGGCGAAACATTTGACGAACTGATATCAAGACTGCCTTCATCACATAGAAAGCGACCCGCTTGGGATGTTGATACCCTTATTAAGCTGGGCTGCGGCAGTCTTTATATAAAGCCTAAGATTTCCGGAAAGATACATGACCGCTACAATGAGCTGTATTATATCGAAATCCCCACATTCATGATTTGTGCCGAAAAAACCGAGTGAATGTAGGCAGAACTTAAAAAGGAGAAACAGAATGAAGAAAACGATTGCAACTATTTTATTGGCAAGCATGATTCTGCTTTCCGGCTGCACAGATAAAACAAACGCCACACCTGCAAAGGATTCTGATCCAGAATCAGCGGAAAAGATTCTTACCTTTGGCACAACAGGCTATTTCTGCAATGAAAGCTGGGATCCCGCTCAGGGCTGGGATGGCTGGTATATCCAGTATTACGGCATGGCGGAAACTCTTTTTAAACTTGACGATGAGCTGAGAGCCTATCCGTTGCTGGCAGAGTCCTTTGAAAATACGGACGAGACAACGTGGGTTTTCACGCTGAGGGATGACGTCACTTTCCACAACGGTGACAAGATGACGGCGTCTTCCGTAAAAGGCTGCTTTGAGAGAACCATGAGCGTGAATGCGAGGGCAGAAGACTCAATTCCTGTGGAATCCATTGAGGCTGACGGACAGGTGCTGACGATTAAAACAAAAAAGCCTGTTCCGACAATCGCAAACGATCTTTGCGATCCGCTGTGGGTGGTGTACAATCCGGACAACACAGATAACTTTGCTGATATGACTTATTTTACAGGTCCCTATATGCCTGTCTCATTTGACCCGAACGTGGAAACTGTGGTAACAAAAAATGAGAATTATTGGGGAGAAACCCCAAAGCTTGATAAAGCCGTATTCAAAACGATAACCGATGAGGACGCGCTGATTATGGGGCTTCAAAACGGTGAAATAGACGTTGTTGTCCCGCTTTCCTCCACGCAGTATCCCGTAATTAAGGGCAATGATAAATTTGCGGTGGATGATCCCGTAGCCACGCGCGGGGAATTTTTCCAGTTCAATCTCGAACGTCCGGTCTTTAAAGATAAGGCTGTACGCAAGGCAATCGCCATGTGTATTGACAGAGAGGGCTTCGCAAATACCATATGCAATGGTCTGGACGCTCCCTCATATGGTGTCTATTCAGATATCCTGTCCTATGGAGGGATAGAAGGGCTCAGCCCCGAGGTTGCCAAAATGGATGTCGAAGGTGCAAAAGCCCTGCTCAAGGATGCCGGATATGCAGACACAAACGGCAATAGCATTTTGGACAAGGACGGCGTTGAACTGAGTT
Organism: Clostridiales bacterium; assembly: GCA_012719035.1. GTDB lineage: Bacteria > Bacillota > Clostridia > Oscillospirales > Oscillospiraceae > UBA2658. Next base: position 27,255 of record JAAYBD010000039.1, read on the forward strand.
TTGAAGTTGTTTTATACAGTACATACACCGCACAGATCCAGATGCTGGAAGTTTTGCAGAACACACTGAAGGACCTTGGCGTGGAGATGAAGATAAAAGCTTTGGAAACACCCAACGACTTTGTCCACGCCGGAAACTTTGACCTTGCCAGCGTGAGCTACGGCATGGCCCCCACGGGAAATCCGCAGTATTTTATAAACCTTATGTTTGCCAGCACGGGCAGCAGCAACTTTGGGCATTATTCCAATCCGGAGGTCGACCGTCTGGCAGAAAAGCTTGCCTCTACGTTTGACGAAAATGAGCGCCTTGCCATCGTGCGTGAAATCGAAAACATTATTATAAATGACTTTGGTTTTGTGTTCTTCGGGCACGAGAAATTTCCCGTAGCATACAATACAAGCACCGTCAAAAATATTCATGTCAATCCGTCTGAGTATTACATTTTGGACAGCAGCGTTGAGGCATATTGAAATCGCTGTAAAGAAATGACTTGTTAAATTTTAGACCCGATTTCTCAATTTTCATATCCCCCCCGGGAGCTTGTGCGGCGGGTTTATTGCCGATATAATTCAGACAATAAATGGGAAACAAAGTCGAAATGTGTGCTTATAAATATACTTAAACAAGAGGGTGAAGAAATGGCTGCTGAAGAAAAGCCTGCCCTAATTCTGACCGACAAGGAAGAAAAACTTGTGCTTATGATCCGCAAGCTTGGCTTCGGTGAAATAAATATTTATGTCGCGGACGGACAGCCGGTACGCGCGGAAGAAATCAAAAAGAGCGTTAAGCTTTAAATATACTTAACCGACTGAACAACAGCAGGTTTGTAATGCCGCGCAGATAGCGCGGTAATACAAACCTGCTCATTTTTTGAAAAATTTTGTGTAGGTTATCGAATGATAGAAATTATTGATTTATGTAAGCAGTTCTCTGGAAAAACAGTAGTAGACCATGTAAACCTAAATATTGAGAACGGAGAATTTCTTTCCCTGCTCGGACCTAACGGGGCCGGCAAAACAACCCTTATCAATATGATGACAACATTGCTTCTGCCCGATGCGGGAAAAATTCTGATAGACGGGGAAGAAGTAAGCAGGGAGAAGAAATCCGTTAAGAAAAAACTGAGCATCATTTCACAGGAATATTCACTGCGAAACGATTTTACTGTTCTGGACATTATGGAACAGCATGGCAGACTTTATAACATACCTAAAGCCAAAAGGCGGGAAAAAACCGCCGAGGTTTTGGAATTATGCGGTCTTAGCGAAGCAAAAAACAAAACCGTACGGCAATTATCGGGCGGCATGAAGCGTAAGCTCATGCTTTGCAGAGCGCTCATAACGGAACCGGAATATCTGATTTTGGATGAGCCCACCGTCGGTCTTGATCCAATGTCCCGGAGGCAGATATGGTCTGTTTTATATAAGCTGAACGAAAAGGGAATGACGATACTGCTTACTACCCACTATATTGAGGAAGCTCAGTATTTAAGTAAAAAGGTTGCATTGATAAATAAAGGAAAGATTAAAACTGTTGCAAGTCCCGATGAGCTTATACGCTCGATTGGGAATTTCACCGTTGATATTTTTCATGATGGAGAAATAGACTCGCATCATTTTATGGGCAAGGAAGATGCCCTCGCCTATATTGCACAGGCAAAGGGGCGGACAACACTGCGCGAAACAAATCTGGAGGATGTATTTATTGCTTTCGCCGGGAAAGGGATGACAGATGGGCATAAGGACAGCACTTTGGGAAAAGTGGATTGATTTTAAATACTCATGGGGAAGAATAACAGCCTCGGCGGTAATCAGCCCTCTGCTATATCTGATTGCCTTTGGTTTCGGTTTAGGCAGCTATGCGGATGTCGATGCCCGCCCATATATAGAGTTTCTTGTACCGGGCATTATTGCATTAAGCTCTATGAACACAGGATACAGTTCAGTAGCTATGACTTTGAACACGCAAAGGTTGTATGAGCACTCCTTTGACCAGATTATGATTTCCCCAACCCCCCTGTGGCAGTACATAATAGGTCAAGCTATCGGAGGAGCGCTGAGAGGGCTTTATATAAGCGTGATCGTATTGATTTTGTCTTTTATATTCGGCGTTACATTACATCTGAACATGATGTTTTTCGCAGTGATAATAATTAATGGAATGGTATTTTCCTCTCTTGGAGTGTTGGCGGCAATTATTGCAAAGACACATATGGATGTTTCAAGATTTTCAACATTTGTGATCACTCCGATGACCTTTCTATGTAACACCTTTTTCTCGCTCGATAAGCTGCCGGCTGTGCTGAAAACGATCATATCACTGCTTCCATTGAGCTGCACGAGCAGTATTCTTCGCAGCATTTCCTATGGCGAGCCATTCAAGGCAATCGAGCTTTTTGTACTTATTATTTATCTTGCAGTATTTTTAGGAGCTGCATATTTATATACCTTGAAGAAAAAGAAGATTTGAGGAAGCTATGCTGAAAAAGATTTATTATCCATTTTCCGCTGTAGTCGGACAAAACGACATAAGAGAAGCCCTGATACTCAATCTCATCAATCCGAAAATCGGCGGCGTGCTGATAAATGGCGAGAAAGGTACGGCAAAATCAACCTTGGTTCGGGCACTCATCCCAATCATCGACTGCCCATTTACCGAGGTTCCTGTATCAGTCTCTGAGGATTGTCTCTGCGGTTCCATAGACCTTGAAAAGACCATGACGGAGGGCAGCATCCACGTTGACGAAGGACTTCTGTCCAAAGCGGACGGAGGGATACTCTACATAGACGAAATAAATCTTTTGCCCGACAGCATCACAGATCTTCTTATTCAAGCTCTTTCATCTGGCACGAACAGAATTGAACGTGAGGGGATTTCACTTGAGCGTGAAAGCTCATTTGTAATAATTGGTACGATGAACAGCGCGGGGGGCGATATGCGCTCTCAGCTTACAGACTATTTTGGCTTGTATGCACAGGCTCAAGCCTCGGAAAACATTGATGAGAGAATTGAAATCGTTAAAAGAATAGAGGCTTTTGAAGCTGACCCTTATGGTTTTCTGGAAAAGTATCAGTCAGAGGAGAATGCACTTAAACAGTCCATTGAAGCCGCAAGACGGCTTATGGATCAGATAGAAGTGTCGGAAGAAAACCTTTCTTACATCGTGAATGCCTGCATTGAAGCCGCGGTCGAGGGGCACAGAGCAGATATTGTCATGGTTCAGACCGCAAAGGCAGTTGCCGCGTTTCACGGCAAAACGTTCATAGATAGAGCAGACATTGATGAAGCCGCGTATTTTGTTTTTCCCCACAGACGCAGAAGCCATGATTCTCAGAGCAGGAAAGAAGAGCAGGAGAATGAGGAAGAAGCGCAAAACAATGAGCAGCAAGATGCCGGTGACAACGAAAAAAGCTCTTCTGAAAATGAAGAAAAAAACAGAGAACCTGCTGAAACTCCATCCGACGGAAGCGGCAATGGAGAAAAGCAAAAAAGCAGGTATCAAAGCAAGTCACAGACTTCGGGAGTCGGTGAATCTTTTAAAGTAGTGCCTTTTTCCCATATAAAAGACCGTAAATCACGTATTGGAACGGGAAAACGTACGCTGACAAAAACAGCGGGAAAGTCGGGACGTTATGTTTATGCGACAATGGATCGCAGGAATAACGATTTGGCTTTGGACGCAACCATAAGGGCGGCTGCACCATATCAGCGTTTTCGGGAAAAGGAAGGCGTAGCGATAGCTATCAAAGCCGAAGACATACGAGAAAAGGTCAGACAGAAACGCGTTGCCAATCTCCTTGTTTTTGTTGTCGATGCAAGCGGCTCGATGGGTGCACAGAAGCGCATGGCGGAAACAAAAGGAGCAATCCTTTCTCTGTTGAAAGATGCCTATGTGAAGCGGGACAAAATCTCTCTTGTGACTTTTAGCGGCAATGAGGCGAGAGTTATCCTGCCGCCGACTGGCAGTGTTGAGAGGGGGGTGGAGCTGCTTCGGGAAATCGAAACAGGCGGGAAAACGCCCCTCAATGCAGGTATCGGAAAAGGTCTTCAGGTTATACAAAGCGAAATGCGCAAGCGCCCCGATGTTATGCCCATGCTTATAGTTATAACTGACGGCAGAGGGAATGTGTCACTTGACGGGGAGAAAAAACCTGTTGATGAAATGCTCGAAATGTCTGAGAAAATACAAGGAATCAAACAGATCGACTCTATGGTGATCGATATTGAAAAGTCGGGCATCATGAGCTTCGGAATAGCAAAAAGACTTGCCGACGCGCTGGGCGGAAAATACTTCAAGCTCGATGAGCTAAGGAGTGATGACATTATAAATATAGTCAGAGCGTCTGGAAAGTCTGAAGCAAGCTGACTTTTTAAAAATATATCGAGAGGAACGGTCATTTACATATGGCAAAAAGAGAACATCCTTTTCCCTTTACCGCAATAGTCGGTCAGGAAGATTTAAAGCTTGGACTGATATTGAATGTTATTAATCCGAAAATAGGCGGGATATTGGCTTTCGGAGAAAAAGGAACGGCAAAATCGACTGCCGTAAGGGCAATTGCAGAACTGCTTCCCGAAATCCCCGTAGTCAGCGGCTGCCGGTTCAGATGCAATCCGAACGACACATCACTGCTCTGCGAGGAATGCCGCGAGAAGCTTGAACGCGGAGAAAAGCTTGAGACCGAGTATGTGAAGATGCGCGTCATCGACTTGCCGGTTTCTGCTACGGAGGACAGAGTAGTAGGTTCGCTGGACATTGAAGAAGCTATCCAGAAAGGTAAAAAGAAATTCGAACCCGGCGTTCTTGCCGAAGCTAACAGGGGAATCCTTTATGTGGATGAAGTAAATCTTCTGGACGATCACATTGTCGATTTGCTTCTTGATTCTGCCGCTATGGGCGTAAACACAGTTGAGCGTGAGGGAATATCGTTTACACACCCCGCCCAGTTTATACTTGTCGGAACGATGAATCCGGAGGAGGGAGAACTTCGTCCTCAGCTTCTGGACAGATTTGGGTTAAGCGTGAGGATAGAGGGCATAAAGGAAGCTGAAAAACGGGTCCAGATAGTTAAATACCGCAATGCATACGAAGATGATCCCAAAGTCTTTTCCGAGAGCTTTGCAGAACAGGAAAAAGAGATGGCGGATAGGATAGAAAACGCGAGAGCTATTTTGAAGGATGTGCGTGTTCCTGATGAAATCCTACTGACCGATGCCCGCATTGCAATCGGTTTGGGCGTTGACGGACACCGCGGGGATTTAACTCTTATGAAAGCGCTGAAAACTTTTGCAGCATTTGAAAACCGAAGCGAGGTAAGCCTTGGTGATATCGAAAAGGTAGTCCATATGGTGTTTTTGCACCGAATGAAGAGCCTTCCTTTTGAACAGACAAAGAGCTTCGATATGGATAAGGTAAGAAGTATTATTCACGATAATTAAAGAGGTTTTAAATATGAAAAAAATCGTTGCGGTGTTGTGGCATACTTCCGCAAGCCGAATGAAGGCAATAATACCGAGGGTCAAAAACGAAATAGACCTGTGCGTGTACTCGGCGCGCAGTCTAAGCAATGGTACAGAGAGCTTTGACGCTTTGTGCGGGGATTTGGACGACGCGGATTTTTACCTCTTTAACAGGACATCCTCGGATGATATTTGGCCGCAGATAATCGACTACATAAAGGATAAAACTACGCCTTTAGCCCATGTCGGCTCCGAGGTGCTATCAAATGTGACGAGTGAAGAGGTTTTAAGGCTCTCCGCCGTATGCAATGAGTATTTTACTTACGGCGGGCTGGACAACATGGAAAACCTCATAAAATATGCTGCGCACACTGCGGGAGATGACGGCATAAAGGCGGATGCTCCGAAAGCAATTCCTTGGGAGGGAATTTTTCATCCCGATGAACCGGAAACTGTATATGATACGGCGGAGGAGTATTGGTCGAAACACCCGAAAAAAAACAGCGGCACTGTCGGAATTCTGATATCCAGAGCAAACAAAATAAACGGTGATATAGAGTGCGAAACTGAAATTATTCGTCTGCTTGAGATTAGGGGCTATGATGTTCTGCCTGTATACACCTATTCATGGAAAGAAGAAAATCTTGGCGCGAAAGGACCCAAATGGGCAATTGAAAGGTATTTCTTCGACAGCAACGGAATGCCTCTTATAAACAGTCTCATAAAAATGACGGGATTTTTTATAGGCGGAAGAAACGAGGCGAAGGACGACGGCGTTTTTAAGCGCCTGAACTGTCCTGTTTTCAAACCTATCTGTTCCGTCAATATGTCCGTTGAAGAATGGGAGGAAAGTCCCGACGGTACGATTAAGGATGTCGCATGGAGTATTGCGCTTCCCGAGCTTGAGGGAAATATCGAACCGATATTTATCGGCGGCACGCAGAAGGACAACGAATATGACTACCGCAAGCCTGTGCAGTCTCGTTGTGAAAAGCTTGTGAACAGGGTCATAAGCTGGGTCGAACTCTCAAAAAAGGAAAACAGGGACAAGCGTGTAGTTTTTATTCTCAATAACAATCCCTGCGCTTCCGTTGAAGCCAGTGTGGGCGGGGGAGCGAAGCTTGATACGCTTGAAAGTGTTGCAAGGATACTCAAGGCTATGAGTGAGCAGGGCTATGACCTTTGCGATATACCGCAAAACGGCAAAGAACTGATTGAAACCATAATGGAACGCAAGGCGATATCAGATTTCCGATGGACAACGGTCGGAGAAATCGTCCAAAAAGGCGGCGTGCTGCATCGGCTTACAAAGGACGAGTATATGCCGTGGTTCAACGAGCTGCCCGAAAAGACAAAAGCGGATATGATCAAGGCGTGGGGAAATCCGATAGGTGAGGAAATAGACGGTGTTCCGCCCGCAATGGTCTATGAAGACACGATTTGCATAACGGGCGTAAATTATGGCAGCGCGCTTGTGTGCGTCCAGCCCAAAAGAGGCTGCGCAGGTTCAAGGTGCGATGGCACAGTCTGTAAAATCCTGCACGACCCTCATGTTCCGCCTACGCATCAGTATTTCGCAACATACAGGTATTTCGAGAGAATATATAAAGCCGATGTGATAATCCATGTCGGAACGCATGGAAACCTTGAATTTCTTCCGGGAAAAGGCACCGGTCTTTCGGACGGCTGTTTTCCGGATATCTGCATCGGCACAATGCCGAACCTCTACATATACAATGCGGATAACCCCCCGGAAGGAACAATAGCAAAACGCCGCGCTTTGGCGACGATTGTCGACCATATGCAGACCGTTTATGTTCAGGGAGGGCTTTATGAGGAGCTTGAGCAGATAGATCAGCTCATAGAGCAATACGAAAACATCCGACTTACGGACAGAGCGCAGGCACACCAGTTCCAGCATCAGATAATCGATGCAATAAACGGCAGTACAATCAAAAAACAAATAAAAACAGAGCTTTCACACTCAAATATGGAAGCTGTCGTCGAGGAAGTCCATAAAATTTTGACCCTTATCAGAAATACGCAGATACAGGATGGGATGCACATTTTCGGAGAAATCCCATCGGGCGAAAGAAGAATAGACCTGCTTTACGGAATAATGCGCTTTGAGGGGGGCGAGAAACCTGCCATAAGGTCACTTCTGTGCAGTATTTATGGATTGGACTTTGCGGATATGCTGAAAAATCCCGAAAGATACTGTCCCGAATACGGAAAATCCTGCGGGACGATATTGTCGGACATTGACCTTATCGGACGCGAGGTGATAATGCGTCTGCTGAACGGCGATGAAATAGACGAAACGATTGACAAATCACGTACATATCACTTTAAGGACAGATCTGTACTTCCGGCACTCTATGCGCTGCGGGAACATCTTCTGGATTTGAATACACGCGTCGATGAGTCGACAGAGATGGAAAACCTGCTTGACGCGATGGATTCTCATTTTGTAATGCCCGGACCTTCGGGAGTTGTCACAAGAGGGCGCGATGACGTTATTCCTACGGGCAGAAATTTTTATACGATGGACCCTGATACAGTGCCGACTAAAGCGGCGTGGGTCATCGGGCAAAGGCTTGCCGATGCGGTAATTGACAGATTTATAAATGATGAGGGGCATTACCCCGAGAGCTTTGGGATGTACTGGATGTGCAATGATTTGATGTGGGGCGGCGGCGAAGGCATGGCGCAGCTCATGTATTTCATTGGGGTACGCCCCAAGTGGCTTCCAAATGGAAAGGTGACGGGCTTTGAAATCATTCCGCTTGATGAACTGAAGCGTCCGCGAATAGACATCTCCGTCAAGATTTCCGGAATTCTGCGCGATAACTTCAAAAGCCGCTATGAGCTTCTTGACGAGGCGGTTCTTGCAGTTGCCGCTTTGGAAGAGTCCGAGGAAATGAACTATATACGAAAGCACACGCTCCAAAATATGAGTGACGGAAAGATGAGCTTTGAGGAGGCATCCGGCAGAATTTTCGGAGCGCGTCCGGGGACATATCTTAACGGCATAACGCTTCAAGTCTACGCCTCGGCGTGGAAGGAACGCAGCGAGATGGTAGATGTCTACACCTTTTTCAACGGCTATTCATACAGCCGTGCGGGCTACGGCAAGGAAGCCTATAAGGTGCTTCAGAACAGCTTAAAAACAGTGGAGATCACATATAACAAGGTGATGACCGACGAACACGATCTTCTCGGCTGCTGCTGTTATTACGGTGTTCAGGGCGGCATGACCGCCGCGGCAAGGGAGCTTTCGGGCAGGGATGTCAGAACCTATTACGGCGACAGCCGCGAGGCAAACCATATAGAGGTTCGCACCATGGCAGAGGAGCTTTCCCGCGTTGTGCAGTCAAAGCTTTTGAATCCGAAGTGGATAGAAGGACAGAAAAAACATGGATATAAAGGCGCGGGCGATATCAGCAAGCGCATTGGCAGGGTATACGGATGGGAGGCTACGACCGATGAGGTGGACGACTGGATATTTGACGAGATAACACGAACTTACATTGAGAATAAGGAGAATTTCGAGTTTTTCAAAGAAAACAATCCGTGGGCAATGGAGGAAATCTCAAGAAGGCTTATGGAAGCCTACAAACGCGGTCTGTGGAAGCCTGCCGATGGACTTTTGGATACCTTGCAGGACAATTACGTTGAGCTTGAAGGTGTGCTGGAGGAATCTATCGGTGAGGGGGTGAGCGAATTTCAGGGAGGTTCTATCGATATCAAGGATATCGGAGAGCTTGAGGCAATGAAAAAAGGTCTTCAGCATATGCATAAGACCTTACAGTAAAACAGTTCAAAGGAGTAATCATAATGAAAAAGTTACTATCAATTGCTATTGCGGCAATAATGCTGCTGAGTTTTGCGGCGTGCGGTCAGAACCCCGACGCAGTGACATCGCCAGATGAGGAAACATCATCTGCAGCGCCAAGCCCCGAAGTTCCCGAAACAATTACGGATTCGCACGAAAATGAATTTACGCTTCCTATGAATCTGAACAGGATAATTGTTCTGAATTCCGGCGTGTATGAAATGATTTGCGTTCTTGGAAAAGATGATATCGTCATCGGAGTAAACGACAGCACGAATTACCCTGCATCTGCCGAAACAAAGGAAAAATTCGGAGACTGGAAAGAACCGAACGTTGAAAAGATATTGGAAGCAAAGCCGGATGCTGTTATAGGCTATGCAAGTTACCTCAGCTCAGGGATTGCGCAGCAGATCACAGATGCGGGAATTCCGGTAATCATGCTTGACTTCTATGTACCATCCGAGATTCCGGGCGAGGTTGAAATCCTTGGCAAGATGCTGGATGCGGAAGAACGCGCAGAAGAATTTATAAGCGACATTGAAGATATCCAGAAACTGGTTGCAGAAAGAACGAAAGATGTAGATCCTATTACCGTATATTATGAGGGATATACAGATTATAAATCCGTCGGGAAAGGTTCGGGCGGAACGGAACTTATGGAGCTTGCCAATGTAAAAAGCCTTACTGCAGATCAGAATGTTGAATATCCCGAAATCAGCGATGAGTGGGTCCTTGAAGCAAATCCGCAGATGATAATCAAGCTCGTATCAAGTACAAAGGAAATCATGGGAGACAAAATAACAGACACCGCTGCTGTTAAAGGTCTTTATTCATCCATTGTCAGCCGCCCGGGCTGGAACAATATTGACGCCGTTAAAAACGGAAAAATGCTTATTCTCTATTCACGCATCGGGACTAACCCGCTTGGAACAGCAATGGCACCTTTGTATATAGCAAAAACTGCTTATCCCGATAAATTTGAAGATATTGATCCCGATGAATACTTGGGCAATATGCTAAAAAAATATTGGGGAGACGAACTTACAGGTATCTGGAGCTATACGGAATAATATGAAAAATGCCCTCCATATTGAAAGAGAACTTGAAAAATACAATGCTCATCAGGCAAAGGGAAGACGGCTTATTGCCACATTATTCGTTCTGCTGATTGTATGCATCATAGTATCTGCCTCGGTCGGCTCTTCCTCGGTCAACTTTGAAATTGTCCTTAAAACGCTTTGCAGCTATTTTAGCGGTGTGGCTGTTGAGGATGTGTATCGGAGCATAGTTATGGACGTACGTCTGCCAAGGGTGTTTTGCGCTGTATTTGCGGGCGCATCTCTTTCCATGGCGGGATTGATAATGCAGGGGGTTTTTCAAAATCCCCTCGTCAGCCCTTATACATTGGGTGTATCGAACGGTGCGTCTTTTGGCGCAAGCCTTGCAATAATAATGTCTGCAAAGCTTTCGTTCCTCGGCTTCGGGATATACCTTACTCCCATATTTGCGTTTATTTTCTCCATGCTCACGATGCTGCTTGTATACACAATATCGAAGCTGACCAATCATGATACCCGCACGCTCATTCTTTCGGGAGTGGCAATAGGATATCTATTCTCCGCACTTGTTTCCGCTCTCAAGTATATATCGGATGTCCAAAGCCTGCCCGAACTTGTATTCTGGAGCATGGGCAGCCTTTCGGGGCTAAAGTGGAATGTCGTGTTTTTGCTTTTAATGGTTTTTGCGGTGTGTTTTGTCATATCAATATGCAAGGGCTGGAATTTGAACGTGATGGCATTAGGCTATGAGGAATCAACGGCTCTCGGTGTTGACTATAGAAAAATGCTGGTTCTGTCCTTCGTTGTCACTACGATATTGACGGCAACTTCTGTTGCCTTTACGGGTGTGATCGGCTTTGTGGGATTGATAGCGCCTCATGTTACCCGTATGCTGATAGGCGGTGATTACCGCTACTGCATACCCGCGTCTGCGCTGATGGGTTCTCTGCTGCTGCTTATCTCGGATACTCTTGCAAGGACAATGTTTTCTCCCGTTGAGATACCTGTTGGGATCATAACATCGTTTATCGGTGTGCCGTTTTTCCTGTATCTTATTGTACGAAGGAGGAAGGTCTGATGCCGCTTACCGTTAAAAATGTCAGTTTTAGTTATAATACCGGCAAAGAAATACTGAAGAATATTTCTCTATGCATTGAGGATGGGCAGCTTGTTTCCATTGTTGGACCAAACGGCTCGGGGAAAACAACGCTTGTTAAATGCCTGAACCGGATACATACGCCGTCCAGCGGTACAATAGTATTCAATGAGATGGATATAATGCGGGCGAATCCCAGTAAAATCGCAAAGAAAATCGGCTATGTTCCTCAGATTTCAAGTGAATGCACGAGCGGCAGCGTGATTGATTACATTATGCTGGGGCGGCGGCAGTATCTTGGTTGGAAAATCCGAAGTGACGACCTTAATGCCGTTATGTCCGCAATGGAAAGGCTCGACATTGTAGAGCTTGCAAATGCAGATTTTGCGAAGCTTTCCGGCGGTCAAAAACAGAAGGTTCTGGTTGCACGCGCACTTGTGCAGGAAGCTGATGTTTTTCTCTTTGATGAACCGACAAGCAATCTGGATATTAAAAATCAGCTTGAAATAATGGAAATAGCGAAGAGTATTGTTAAAAAGGAACATAAAACCGTTGTTATGGTGGTGCATGACCTCAATATGGCGGCACACTATTCCGATAAAGTAGCGCTCATGGATGCGGGAAATATTTTGTGCTATGGCAAACCGGAAGAAATTCTGACGGCGCAGAACATAAAACAAGTCTATGATGTGGACGTCGGCATTACCCGGGAAAACCTGATTAACCCCTTTGCGAAAGCGTGCAGTATTTAAGTTGAAATATTATAATCAAATGACCGTATGGATTACAACAATCCGTACGGTCATTATTATTTATAAAACCTTAAAAACAGATTTTGCGGGCTGATGTCTGCTTTCTTAAATGTCAATCACTGCTGCCGTTTGGCTGAGCATAATACAGTGCCTTGACATCGGTTTTTAAAATGTCCCGGTGTACAAAAGTGCAGTTTCCGCATTACGAAATGGGAGATATTAAGGTGCTTGACATGCAAAAATAAAAATGATATATTTATATTGACCAATTGGTAAAATAAAAACTCCGGAGGTACCGCCATGCCCTTGATTGTAGACAAGGATGCCGTAAAAGAAAAAATACTTATGGCCTTTCAAAACTGCATAGAGGAGAAACCGCTTGCAAACATCACTCTCCGCGATATTGCAGAAAAAGCAGAAATGTCGCACCCTAATCTTTTGTATTATTTCAAAAACAAGCACGAGCTTGTTGTTTCGTATGCGGAATATACAAGGGACTATTTTTCTCAGAAATGTGTCGAGTGGTTTGAGGAGAATGATAGAAGCAATTTTGCATCGAACGCCGATTACCTAAATAAATTCATGGAGTATGTTGCAGTGGGAAAAGCTGATGAAAACAGGCCAAATGCAACTACGCAGTTATATGTATATGCCCAATATGATAAAGAAATCGGTAAGCTTGTCCGGGAAGAATTTTGGGCATGGAAAAAAACGATGGAGGAGTGTCTTGTCAGAATCTATGGGCAGGAGGTGGGTGCAAAAGAGGCAGAAGTCATGATGATTCTAATTTCCGGCACTTTTATATGCAACTACAATAATGCACTGACCGGCGCCATCAACTCCAATATTTTAGGTTATATCGGAAATCTCACAAAGTCGTAAGGAAGATAAGACTATTCATCACGAAAGGAAGTGCCCCCATGGCAGATAAGAAAAAAGAAACTCAGCGCGCCCTTGCAAAAGCTTTTCCAAAAACCGAAGAGGGAATTGCTCAACTCCTCCACGCACAGCTTTATTTCAAATATATAACGCTGTACATTTACCATATGAAGCAGGCGGTAAACAACTTTCTCCCCGAACCCGATGAGCTTTTTTTGCCGGAAGATCCCGAATTTGAAACGGTCAACGAGATGGTAAGAACCGTTGTAAACCGCACAGGAGCGCTTGGCGCTTCGAGCGATACGAGTGTCTATCATGCAAAGGTGCTGCGGCTTGAGGACGCAGAACAGCTCGTAACGATAAAGGAAGACCTTGATCTCGGTGAGCTTCCCAAAAGCATAATGCCATATGAGCACGCCCGAAGAATTTTGTTTGAGAATCCCGAAAATATAGCTGTCATTGATTGCGTATGCCGTACCCTAAGAGGGGAGAAAGGCTGCAGCCCGCGTTCCGTCTGCATACTGATCGGAGAACCGTGGGTCAGTTGGGCGCTTGAGCGCGAAAAGCATCTCAACGGACGCCGTATTACTCAGGAAGAGGCGCTTGCGATTCTCCGCGACCAGCACGAAAGGGGGCATGTCCATGCAGGCTTCTTTAAAGATGCCGCCGCCGGACGTATGTACCACATTTGCAATTGCTGTCCCTGCTGCTGTACGGCGCTGCATACCCAAAACTACATAGGTGCTCCCATGTTCGGCGGTTCGGGCTATGTCGCTGAAATTGACAGGGATAAGTGCATCAAATGCGGAGTATGTGTCGATGCCTGCAACTTCAAGGCTGTTTCACAGAGCGATGACGGAATGATAACAGTTGATGAAAGCCTTTGCAAAGGCTGCGAAGGGTGCGTTGGGAAGTGCCAATCCAACGCGATTACGCTCAAGCTTTTGGATGAGAGCGTTCTTGAACCGCTGGATCTAAAGGCCGTCAAGGAAAAGTACGGGGCAAAATAAACTGTATGACGAAAAAACAAGGGGAACCTCATATGAAATCCCCCTTGTTTTTATTTATGCGAATTAAAAGAAAAGTAATGAGCAGATGAAGGAGATACCCTCTTTAAGATTATAGAGGATATCTTTTTTGTTTTTATAAAGAGCGTTATGCTCTGTATTTGATTGTTGTATTGGAAACTTGCTGTTAATCTTTGAATTCAATATCTTGGATGGAAATTTTCACGTGTCAGGACAGTGGGTATAAGAAGAATAAGTTTATCGGTATTTAGAAAATAATTATTGACATATGACGCAAACGGGGTATACTACGAATAGATAGTGACATATGTCATAAATCGTAGGGAGGTGAAAAAGTGCCCAGACCGATGAAACGGAGAAGAGTATGCTGCTTGCCGGAAAGCAGCCGATTCGGACCTCTGGATTCGCAGACAAACGCCGGTTGTATTGTTAATATGACGATCGATGAATATGAAACAATAAGGCTGATAGATCTGGAGGGATACACACAAGAAGAATGTGCCCGTCAAATGAACGTAGCTCGCACAACGGTACAAGGAATATATAATTGTGCACGAAAAAAAGTTGCTGAGTCATTGGTAAACGGTAAAGATTTGCTTATTAAAGGCGGAGAATACAGGCTCTGCGAAGGTAAGGAGGAGCGCTGCCGCTGCGGCGATTGTTGGAAACATAGGTGTGGGAGAGCGCAGGTGAGAAATAAAGACAATAATTCGGAAATGTAAATAGAATGGAGATGTATTATGAAAATAGCAGTACCTGTGGATGATAAAAGACTGGAATCAGGCATATGCCCTTCGTTTGGGCGGACTCCTTATTTCCTCATCTTTAATACGGATACGAACGAAGCCTGTTTCCTCGACAACAGTGCAGCTGCCAGTCAGGGCGGTGCAGGAATAAAAGCCGCTCAGGCAATCGTTGATGCCGAAGTAAATACGCTGCTGACACCTCGCTGCGGCGAAAACGCAGAAGAAGTTTTAAGTAAAGCAGAAGTGCTTATTTATAAGACGATATCGGGTACAGCCCAGCAAAACATTGATGCCTATAGGGCAGAACAGCTTCTTCCGCTGAATGAATTCCATAAGGGATTTCATGGTCATGAAAAATAACGGTATAAAAATAGCTGTTCTAAGCGGCAAGGGCGGCACAGGGAAAACCTTGATATCTGTTAATTTAGCATCGGTAGCCGAGAAAGCCGTTTATATTGATTGTGACGTAGACGAGCCAAATGGGCATCTGTTTTTCAAACCAAAGAATGTCAACAGTGAAAAAATTGCTATAAAAATGCCGCTTGTATCCGAAGATCTATGCAATGGCTGTAGAAAGTGTGTTGATTTTTGCAAATTTAATGCTCTCGCCTTTATTAAAAACAGACCCTATGTTTTTGAAGATGTCTGCCATTCCTGCGGTGCTTGTCTATTAGTATGCCCGGAGAAAGCACTGACGGAAAAGGAAAAGATCATTGGTGAGATAAAGAATGGAATTTCCGGCAATGTGACCGTTAACACCGGCATACTGAAACCGGGCGAGGAATCGGGCGTACCAATAATTAAAAGACTACTGGAGAACAGCAAAGCGGGAGAAGATTTGCTGACAATTATAGATTGTCCTCCGGGAAGCAACTGCGTTGTTATGGAAAGCATTAAGGATGCGGATTACTGCGTTCTGGCAGCCGAACCAACGATATTTGGGGTTCATAATCTTAATATGGTATATGAACTCGTCAAACTATTCAACAAGCCTTATGGGGTGGTACTCAATAAATGCCTTAGCGGAGAAAACCCTGCCGAAAAATTTTGCATTGAAAAGAACATTCCTATTTTAGGACGGATTATGTTTGAAAATGAACTTGGAGAACTTAATTCGGACGCAAAGATAGCGTCAAGAGAAAGCGGCAAATACAAGGCCTTGTTCTCCTCTTTGCTGCAATCAGTAGTAAAGGAGGTGCGGCATGAAGCAGCTGTTAATCCTTAGCGGCAAGGGCGGTACAGGTAAAACGACAATAGCAAGCGCATTTATTAAGCTATCCCATGCCAAAGCCTATGCCGACTGCGATGTTGATGCGCCTAACCTCCATCTGATTATGGAACAGGAATCCGAACCTAAAAGAACAGACTATTATGGAATGCCGAAAGCTGAAATCGATACGGACTTGTGCATCCAATGCAATCAATGCATTCAAAGCTGCAGATTTGATGCTGTTTCAGCCGATTCGGGTTTATATAAGATTAAGAAGTTCGATTGTGAAGGCTGCGGAGTATGTGAATTGGTATGTCCTGTCGGTGCGGTATCATTGAAGCCTGCGGCAGCCGGGGAGCTTATATTATATACCCATGAAGAAAGAGTCTTTTCAACAGCCCAGCTAAAAATGGGCAGCGGACATTCCGGTATGCTGGTTACTGAAGTGAAAAAGCAAATGAAAGATGCCGCAGGCAATGCGGAGCTTGCCATTGTTGACGGTTCGCCGGGTATAGGCTGTCCGGTAATCGCCTCACTAAGCGGTGTCGATATGGTTTTGATTGTTGCGGAACCCTCAGTATCAGGAATAAGCGACATGGAACGTATTATAAAAACGGCGGAAATTTTTCGGACAAAAACCGCTGTCTGCATTAATAAGTATGATACAAACCATGCAAATACGAAAAAAATTGAGGAGTTTTGCAACACAAACGGCTTGCCTTATGCCGGAAAGATACCCTTCGATCCGGAAGCCGTAAAAGCTATAAATAACGGGGTGACTATAGTTGATATAAACTGTGTATCCGGACAGGCCGTAAAGGAAATTTTTGAAAATACAATGAAAATACTTTCCGAATAAATATAAGGAGTCAGATATCATGAGCGAAGATTGCAATCAGTGCTGCGACAGTTGCGAAGAAGAATGTGCGGATAGAAAAGAAGACTTCAGTGAGAAATCACACGAACTAAGCAATATCAAAAAAGTAATTGGCGTTGTTAGCGGTAAAGGCGGTGTGGGAAAATCTTTGGTAACATCCTTGCTGGCTGTCACAATGAACAGACTGGGCTATCGCACTTCAATTCTTGATGCAGATATTACCGGTCCGTCTATACCTAAAGCATTCGGTATTGCGGGAAAAGCTGCAGGAAGCGAGTTGGGGATATATCCTATTAAGAGCAAAACAGGAATAGATGTAATGTCGGTAAACCTGCTTTTGCCAAACGATACTGACCCGGTTGTGTGGAGGGGACCGATTATTGCAAATGCGGTCAAGCAGTTCTGGACAGATGTTATCTGGGGCGATATCGATTTTATGTTCATTGATATGCCGCCCGGAACGGGCGACGTTCCGCTTACCGTCTTTCAATCCATTCCGATTGATGGTATTATTGTTGTTACATCCCCGCAGGAGCTGGTTTCTATGATCGTATCAAAAGCAGTGAAAATGGCGGAAATGATGGATATTCCTATTATTGGCTTAGTTGAAAATATGTCCTATTTCAAATGTCCCGATAACGGTAAAGAATACAAGGTGTTCGGCGAAAGCCATATTGAAGAAATTGCAGAAAAGCATAAGCTGAGAGTGCTTGCTAAGCTGCCCATTGATACAAAGATTTCAACAGCCTGTGATAAAGGATTAATTGAACTTGTTGAAGGCGACTGGCTTGATCCAGTTGCAAAATTATTAGAAAATACGGAGGAAAAAGAAATGCTGAGAATTGCGATTGCCGGTGAAGGAAACAATGTAACGGAGCACTTTGGACATTGTGAAAAATTTATTGTCTATGATGTTGAGAATGGTAAAATCGTTAAGGAGGAGTCTCTTCCCAATCCTGGGCACAAGCCGGGCTTCCTGCCCAACTATTTGGCAGACCGCGGCGTAAACGTTATTATCAGCGGCGGAATGGGCGGCGGTGCTGTGGATATCTTCAACGAAAGAAAGGTCGAAGTTATTGTCGGTGCTTCCGGCGATGCGAAGGCTGCCGCTGAAAAATATCTCAGAGGAGAATTGAAGACCACAGGCTCAATTTGCCATGAACATAAGCATCATGATGAATGCGGCCATTAAAAAGGTTTAGCTGAGTTAATAGACCATTTCAGTGAAATGGTCTATTAAGCGCTTATAATACGACAGATAAGGGAATAGAGGAACAAAATGGATTATAAAAAAATATTAAACAGTGAAATATCGGCAGAAACAATAAAGCAGTGGAGAGAAAGCGGAAAAAAGGCACTCGGTATTGTTTGCTGTCATGTGCCCTTTGAAATCTTACACGCGGCGCAAATACTTCCTGTAAGGCTCAGAGCGACCTCCTGCAAAGACTGCGGCGAAGGAGAAGCTTGTTTGGGTCCTCAAAGCTGCAGCTTCACGCAGTCAATTCTCCAATATCTTATTGACGGCACTTACGACTTGGACGGTCTTATAACATCTAATGGCTGTTCGGCAGCTTCAGAGATTATGGGTCACTGGCGAACGGTCTCACAGAGGGAGAACAGACAACAGTTCTTTTATGAAATCGGTGTTCCGAGAGTGAATAATCAAGCATCCCGCAATTACTTTCGAGGAGATTTGGAAGAAGTATGCAAGGAGCTTGAAAGACTAAGCGGCAATGAAATTACAAATGAGAAGCTAAAGAACAGTATTGATACCTACAACGAAGCGCGAAGACTTGTAAAACAGGTATATGATTTGCGCAAGGCTGAAAATCCTGTTTTAAGCGGAGAAGAAACTTTAAGAATCACTCTTGCGGCAATGGAAATGCCCATTGAAGACTACATAGAATTCCTTAAAGCTGTTCTTGCAGACGCAAAAAATCGTAAGCCAATAGAAAATTTCGGTGCTCGCGTTATGCTGGCTGGAAGCGCACTCGACGATCCGGAATTTGTGAAGGCGGTTGAAGCTTGCGGATGTTTAGTCGTTGCCGATTTAAACAGCTTCGGTATACGATTCCTCCGCGATGAGCTGGTATACGATAACTCAGACATAATAGGTTCGATTGCAAAGTATTATATCTCCCGTTCCTCTTGCCCTCGCATGATGGATGGCAGTGATGATATCCATGATTATATTTTGAATGCTGCCAAAGAATATAATGCAGATGGAATAATTATTGAGCGATTGAAGCATTGTGAAAAATGGGAAAATGAAGCGTCTATTCTTGGTGAGGTCTTTAAAAGCGCAGATATACCGTATCTTGAACTTGAGCGCCAAGAGCGTATGTCTGCAGGCGGTCAGCTGTCGATTAGAGTTGAGGCATTTAGAGAAATGATAGAAAACAGATAAATCTTTTCAACTAATTTGGAGGGCTTTATAGGCGTAGCACTAACTCGCCTATAAAGCAAAACTGCGGTTGAAAAATTAGGCGTCAGACAAATCATGAGGTGGATAACAGTGAAAGAAATTGGATTCGAGTGTCCAATATGCGGCAAATATTATTTTCGGGATTTTGAGGGACTTGAAGAATGCCCCGTTTGTAATTGGGCAATTAACATCGTTCAATATGATAATCACGATTTTTCCGAGGGATCAAATACTTTAAGTGTTAATGAGTATAGGATTGAATATGCTGTTTTGAGTAACAAAAGCACTCGGAAAGAAGCCGAAAAACTTAAAGAGGAATTTCGTAGAAAGCGTATCAGTATGCATAAAGAATTTAGAGAACTCAAGTCCGGACAAATAGCTCCAAGCTGCGAAGAAATGCATCAGCAATTTGTTGATGTCAGGCTTCTATATATCGAAAAATTGAATCAATTGCTGATGATATCAACAAAATCCAAAGACGTTACATATGCCTTATAAGCTGTACAGGCTGGAAAACCAATGCTTGCGGATCAAACGCGCGTGTGGTCTAATATGATATAAACAGAAAGTTTATGCTTTTATGAGAATAGCACGCTGTATGTTATTGATACCATACGAATTCACGGCATAGAAGTTGAAATATATGCTATAAAAATGAAATATTTTAAAAGGAGTATACTTATGAAAAAAGCCGTTATTTTGTATTGTTCCTTTACCGGAAATACCGAAAAGGTCGCAAAAGCTATTGACGAGGGACTTAAAGAGGGTGGCATGGAGACAACGCTCATGAGGTTTCAGGAGGCGGAGGAAATTGACTACTTCGACTATGATCTTGTCTGTGTTGGAGCCCCCTCCTATAACTGGAGCGTTCCTCAACCTGTCAATGAATATCTGAAGAAGAAATTCAATTATTATAAAAGCATAGGAAAAATTGTTCCCAACAGCCCGAGGGTTGGGAAAAAAGCTCTTGTTTTCTGTACATATTCCGGACCGCACACCGGAATCGACGAGGCGATACCAACGGGGCTATACATGGGTCAGTTTTTTGACCATATGGGCTTTGATGTTCTGGATAAATGGTATATTTTGAGCGAGTTTATTGGCTCCGAAGAAATGAGCACTCGAGGCCGTATGGGTGACATCAGAGGACTTCCGACGGAGCAGGATCTCAAGGATTTAAAAGAAAAAGCGAAAAATATGGTTCTTGAAAATTTTTGCTGAAAAAGCATTTTCGATGAGATAAGAACTACCTGCTGACGGATGTTTGCTTTTATGCGTTTTATAATTGCCGGCAGCATTATTTTCTTTGAGATACTCTTGTCCATCCTCTCCTTTGTCTCTGCCGGGCTGAATGTGGTGCCGCAAGCGTTGATTTTCGGCAGGACATCCTCCTACGTGCTTTGGCAAAGATAGATGCCATTATAATAATGTCTGCTTGCTGTAAACAGGGGGTTAGCTTCGTATGAAATATAAAAGAAAAAGCGCTGAAATGTGAAACATTTCAGCGCTTTTGGCACCCCCGGCGCGACTCGAACGCACTACATTCCGCTTAGGAGGCGGACCCTCTATCCTGGTGAGGTACGGGGGCATCTATTATTAATACCTGCGTATTCTAACCCATTTCGCCATTTGTGTCAAGTAAAAGAGGCACAGCAGGCTGTATATAAACCTGCTCGACATCGGACACTCATCGGGACGCCATAGGTAGAAAAACGAACCGGCTGGTTTGTGTCAAAATTATCGATGGCTTTTATTAAACCAATGCAGCCTACCTGAAAAAGGTCGTCGACATTTTCGCCCCTTGAGGCGAATTTTTGTATGACCGATAATACCAAGCGTAAATTTCCTGAGATCAGTTTATCCCTTGCTTCCTTATCGCCCTCCTTTGACAAGCGTAATAGTTCCATAGTTTCATCGTTCTTCAGTACCTTGAGCCTCGCTGTGTTTACACCGCAGATCTCTACCTTGTTCAGCAATTGAATTACCTCCTAACGATGGATATTGGATAGTATTTCCCCTAAGGTTCACTTTCATTCTGAATTGTTGAAAGGTATATTGTTAACCTGAATGTAAAAATCAGTTGACACTTTGTTTGACTTGCTGTAAAATGTCATCAAATTATTTATGAGGGGGATTCTATGCCCACAAAAAATGATGTTTTATCAATCCTCGAAAACGAACGCGGACGGTTTGTTTCCGGTCAGGAGCTTGCCGAAGCTCTGCATTTATCGAGGACAGCAGTCTGGAAAGCAGTTAAAAATCTGGAAGAGGACGGACACAGGATATTGGCTATAAAAAACAGGGGATATATGCTTGACGAGCGAAGCGATATGCTTTCAGAGGAGGGAATACGTGTCCATATGCCGGACAGATACATCGACTGTCCGATTTATGTGTTTGACACAACAGACTCTACTAATACTGAAGCAAAAAAGCTTGCCTTAGACAATGCCGCCCACGGCACGATGCTGCTTGCTGAAGAACAGACCGCGGGGAGAGGACGCTCCGGTAAGAGCTTTTTTTCACCTCGTGAAGCCGGACTTTATATGAGTATTATCCTAAAACCTGATTTGGGAATATCCGACCCTCAGCTGATAACTATTGCCGCTGCTGTTTCCGTATGTGAAGCGATAGAAAAGATAGCGGGACTGCGCCCCCAAATAAAATGGGTAAACGATATCTATCTGAACGGAAAAAAGATTTGCGGCATACTGACGGAAGCTATAACTGATTTGGAGAGCGGCGGCATCGAAAGCATAGTTGTAGGCATCGGCATAAACTGCATAGAAACAAATAGCCTTCCCGATGATCTGCGCGATATTGCGGGTGCGCTCGGAAAGGATGGCCTCTCGCGAAACCATCTTGCTGCGGAGATAGCCGCAGGTGTTTTGGATAGTTTCAACAATCTTGAAAATAGAGAAATAATTGACGAATACAGAAAGCGCTCTCTTATGTACGGCAGGGATATAAGTTTCCTAAGGGGCGATGAAAGGCTGTTCGCCACAGTTACAGGGATAAATGATATAGGTAATTTGCAGGCTCGTCTGAAATCGGGGGAGGAAATCGTCTTGAGCAGCGGAGAGGTTTCCATAGGCAGCTTAAAAAATTTAGGGGTAGAAAAGAATGATGAAGAATGAAAAAACATTAGACGTTAGGGGAATGGTACTTTGCGCGCTTTTTACGGCGCTCATAGCCACAGGTGCATTTATTAAAATACCGATACCCTATGTTCCGATCACTCTTCAGTTTCTCTTTACAAATCTTGCAGGACTTCTGCTTGGAAGAAAAAGAGGTCTAATCTCCGTCTGCCTATATATTTTTATCGGTCTTGCGGGCATTCCGGTGTTTACTGCGGGGGGAGGGCTTGCCTATATATTCAAGCCGACTTTCGGATACATTATAGGTTTTGCCGGAGGTACATGGCTTGCGGGACTTATTTCAGAACGGAATCCGAACAATGGAAAGGCATACATTCTTGCAGGTTTTGCAAATATGGCTATAGTTTATACGATAGGTCTTTTTTATCTTTACTTTATGTCTAACTACTATCTTGGAAATCCTATAGGAGTTAAAGCCCTCTTTATCTCGGGGTTCCTGCTTTGCGCACCCGGAGATATCATAAGCTGCTTAATTTGCTCTCTGATTGCCAAAAAACTTCTGCCAATTGTCAATAGGGGCAAAGCAGCGGCGTGATTTGATTAGGGCGGGGATTTTTAAAACAAAGGCGCTTCCAAATCGGAAGCGCCTTTGTTTTGACAGGAAGTCTTTGGCGGTTTTCATAGCAGCATAAATGACTTTTGTGTTTGCTGTGCGGCTTTCATAATCTTGCTATCAACAACGCAAAGGTATATAATGGAGATATGTTGGCAAATCGGAGGATACTAATCAACAGAGCAGTAAAATATGACTAAGCTGATTTGCTGCATGGCTGTGCTAAACAGGATGACCTTAGCGCTGAAAGGAATGAGCAATAATGGAAAACGCTGAAAAGGTATTTCATTTTTTCGAGGAAATATCACGTATACCAAGAAGCAGCGGCGATGAGAAAGCGATAAGTGAGTATCTCGTCAGCTTTGCAAAGGAACGCGGACTGGAAGTCATGCGGGACGATATATTCAATGTGATAATAAAAAAGCCCGCGACCGTACCTGACTGCACCTGCGCACCTGTGATTATTCAGGGACATACAGACATGGTGTATGTTCGCGAGGATGGGTGCGAAAGAGCTTATGAGGACGGCATAAAGCTTATTTATAAGGATGGATGGCTCACCGCCGACGGAACCACGCTCGGAACGGACAATGGCATCGCCGTTGCCTATGCCTTGGCACTGCTTGACAGCAGCGATATTCCTCATCCCGATATCGAAGCTGTTTTCACAGTTTCGGAGGAAATTGGACTGGTCGGTGCAGGGCATCTAAACTATACAATGCTTAAGGGAAAATATCTGCTCAATATCGATACAGAGGATGAAGGAATTTTTTACACAAGCTGCGCCGGAGCGTTCAGAAATGACCTGAGGATACCGATAGCGCGGGAAAGGCTTGAAGGGCTTTGCCGGCTTAATGTTAATATCCATGAGCTAAAAGGCGGACACTCGGGCATGGAAATAAACGAGGGCAGAGCGAATGCGATATCCCTGATGGCACGCGTGCTGATGAAACTCGGCGGGGATATTCATATTTCCTCTATAAAATCGGAGGGCAAAACCAACGCCATTTCAAATAATGCGTCGGCAGAGCTTTATGTTGAGGAAAGTATGCTTGAGAGCATTGAAAAACGAATCAAAGCCATGGAGACCGAGTTTAAAGGCGAGTATGGAAAAAGAGATAGTATCTCTATCGAGCTTATTCGCGGCGATAAGCAAAGCGCAGACTGCTATGATGAGGATAGCCGCAAAAAAGTGATCTCGGCTATGACTCTTTTGCCATGCGGAGTAATGGGAATGAGCTTCGATATTCCCGATTTGGTTGAAACCTCTGCTAATCCCGCGCATATAGATCAGCTTGAAAATGAGCTTGTGATTTTGTCCTCGGCGCGAAGCTGTGTAGGCAGCCGCAAGGAGGAAATGAAAGCGAGATATGGCGCCGTTGCGGACTTGTGCGATGGCATCAGCACTTGCTCAGCCGACTATCCGCAGTGGGAGTATAGGGCAGATTCACCCTTGAGGGAGCTTGCAATTGAAACATATAGAGAGTTGTTTGGAAAAGAAGCAAAAACAGGGGCAATCCACGCCGGACTCGAATGCGGATACTTTGATGAGAAGCTCCACGGAGTTGACATAATATCGTATGGACCGGACATTTTTGATGTGCACACACCGGCGGAGAGAGCAAATATCAATTCTATTGAGAGAATTTGGGTATTTACTCAGAGTATTTTAAAAAAGCTTGCAAAATAGTATAAAAAACTTATAATACATTAAATCTACGGGCATCGTAATCAGTGCTTACGATGCCCGTAGGCAATAGCTATAAAAGTACGGACAGGCAGATAAGTGTATTATAGGATAAAAAATCAATTTAATTTGAAACACGCGCGGAAAAGTCTGTCCTTATTGATAAAGATATGATACAATAACAAATCGTGAGATTATGCCTTGCTGCATTTTGCCTGCCGCAAAGCGTTTTTCTTCCTAATAGGAGGAACTTTAAGCTCCCTATTTTTTATAAAAAACCGAAAGGAATGGTTTCTTAAATGGGCTATGTTGTCATGGATATGGAGTGGAATCAGGCCATGTCCTCACAATCTGCCGTCTTCAATAAGCTTCCGATTCACCTTCGAGGAGAAATTATCCAAATCGGGGCAGTCAAGCTTACGGATGACTTTATGCCGGGTGATGAATTTCAAATCGATGTTAAACCCATATATTTCCGCCGAATGCACTATAAAGTAGAAAAGCTGACAGGCTTTGATAAAGAACGCCTTGAGGGCGGTGTAGGCTTTAAGGAGGCCTTCGAAAGGTTTCGGAAATGGTGCGGTGAAGGCTGTACTTTCCTTACGTGGGGAAGCGATGACAAAGCGATAATGGAGCAAAACATAATTATCCACGATTTGGACTGGGACTGGATCGACAAGTGGGTAAATCTGCAGGTGATATACAACATCCAGACGCAGGCAGGACGAAATCAAACCGGACTTTCTACAGCGATGGAGTATTTCGAAATAGAACAGACCCGTGTTGCCCATGATGCTCTGGGCGATGCATATAATACTGCTCTTGTGTGTTCAAAGCTTAATCTCGAGGAGGGACTGAAGCAATACGACTCAGCTTCAAAGGTTCTGACTATCCACATCGGCAGGGAAAACGACGGCAAAAATGCGCCTGAGGCAGTTGAGCACAGGGCTTTTACAGGTTATGTTGAAAGACAGGATGCGTTTTCGGATAAGGCTATATCCTCGCCCTTATGTCCGCTCTGCGGAGAGCACATGAAATGCGGACGGTGGGTAAACCAAGGCGACAAGAGATACATGTCGCTGTGCTCGTGCAAAACACACGGTAATTTACTTGTAAGGCTGAAGTTCCGCACCGCAGAGGACGAAACATGGACGGTAAACCGCATCATGTATAAAGCAAACTCTGAGATGGAGGAATTTTATAAGGACAAGGCGCACCCGCCAAGACGCCGCCGTTCCCGCAGCAAAAAGAAAAGGGCGGTTTCCCCGTGAAAACCGCAGGCTTTGTATACGGGAGCAGTGCCATAGCTTTCCTTCGTTTTTCCGAAAGTCTGACGTACAGATTCCGTAAAGCAATGTCTAACTATCGGAGGTTACAATGTCAATTTTAATTGCAGCACTTCTGGGACTTGTACAGGGAATAACTGAATTTCTTCCTATATCAAGCTCGGGGCATCTTTCGGTTTTGCAAAACCTTTTTCATATGCAAAGTGTCAAAAAAGTAGACATTTTTTTTGAAGTGCTCCTGCATCTCGCAACATTAATTTCTATTTCTGTTGTTTATTGGCAGGACATTGTTGATATGATAAAAGAGTTCATCGGGTTTTTCGCCGATATCCGTCACCCGAAGCCCGATGAGAGCGTTCCAAAGCCCGCACGCAGGCTTGTATTTATGATAATTATAGCGACTCTCCCGCTTTTTTTGGTTCTTCCGTTTAAGGACTATATCGAGGATCTCGCAAACAACACCTATTTTATTGGGGCAGCTTTCCTAATAACCGGTGCGGTGCTTTATATTTCAGACCGTTTGCCAAAGGGCAGGAAGTCGGAGAAGAACATGACCGTTGTCGATGCCGCCAAAATAGGCATATGTCAGGTAATTGCTACCCTGCCCGGGATTTCGCGCTCCGGCTCAACGATAGCAGCCGGTATGGCAACCGGTCTTAACCGTACATTCGCCGTAAAATTTTCCTTCCTTATGTCTCTTCCCGCAGTGCTCGGAGCAACTATTGTGGGCTTTGCTGATGCATTGAAAGAAGGGATAGATGCAACCCGCATCCCCGAATACCTTGTCGGCATGGCTGTGGCTGGTGTTACAGGATATTTTGCGATTAATCTCGTAAAAACGCTGTCACAGAAGGGAAAGTTCGGAAAATTCTGCTACTACTGCTTTGCAGCAGGAATAATTACTATAGTTCTTACGATTATTTTGTGATTTGGAGTGACTTTTAATGGCACAAACGACAAAAAAATCCTCCGCCAATCGAACACCGGCAAAGAGAGGCACTTCTGCCAAAGCCCCCAAAAAGGCTTTGAAAAAACCGGATCCTAAGCAAAATCGTGCGCCGGATCCGGCAAAGCGCATGATAGGTGCAGTGGTATGCCTTTTCCTCAGCCTGTTTTCGTTTATCGGCTATTTTGATGTCGATGCGTGGTTTATTACATATTTCTGCGGATTTATAAAAGGCATAGTCGGCTGGGGGTACTATATTTTCCCGCCCGCACTTTTGGCGTGTTCATGCAGCCTGTTTTTAAGTAAGGACAAGCCTGTTGCTTTTAGAACGGTTTCCGCACTGATGACTCCCTTGTTTCTCGGCGCGGTCTATCATCTTTTTTCGGCGGGAGCGGATGCAGAGCTTTCAACAACCGTATTTAAAACGCTCTATACAAGCGGAAAGGCAATGGCAAGCGGAGGTGTGCTCTCGGGATTTTTGTCTGTAGGACTGAAATCAGCGGTCAGCATTTATGGAGCAATGCCCGTTTTTCTGCTCGGATTTGTGTTTTTTGCCATGAATTCTGTAGGGCTGACAATACCTAAGGTGATATCATATTTCCGCGACAGAACGGACTATTCTGATATTCCCGCTGTAGAACCGCCAAAGGCAAGGTCTGCGGATACTGCCAAAAAGGACATTAAGGCTCCGCCCGCAAATCACACAAAAAGGCGCAGAGCTATTGATATTCCCTTGGACGAGGTCAATGAACCGGATGAAGATTATGTTGAGCATAAGGTCGGATTTTTTAATACCAAACCGCGTGTGAAAACACCGGATCAGATTCTTTCTCAGGAGACAGACAAGCCCGCCACAAATTCTGCTCCTATAAATAAAGCGCCTACTCCCACAGACAATGTAAAGCCGCTCACAATTGAGGAGGCGGCAGCTGTCGCAGGAGTCGCGGATACAGCCACAGCAGCAACGCAGATTTCAAGCGAAACAGGAAATGCCGCGGCTGCCCAGTCTGCTCCGGTAAAGAAAATCACCCATGAAGAGGTTGAAACTGAAACAGAGGAAATAACTAAAACTATAGAAAAAAGCATTGATGACAATACAGGTGAGTACAAATTCCCGCCTGTTACACTGCTGAAGTCCGGCGGCGGAAAAGGCTCGGTAGACGGAAAAGAGGAAATCGCCTTAAACCGCGAACGGCTTGAAAGCACTATAAGAAGCTTCGGCGTCAGCGCCACAATAACAGGCATTACGAGAGGTCCAACGGTCACTCGGTATGATCTTGAGCTTGATCAGGGAGTAAAGCTTGCAAAGCTTACAAATCTTGCGGGCGACCTTGCCCTTTCGCTGGGCGTCACAAGCGTCCGCATAGCGCCTATCCCTGATAAAATATCCACCGTTGGCATAGAAGTACCGAACAAGCTTGTCAGCACCGTCTATCTTCACGATATCGTCGACTCGCCCGCTTTCAAGTCCGCCCAGTCAAAACTCAGCTTTGCTATAGGAGAGGACATAGGCGGAAATGCAATTGTCGGAAATATTGCCAAACTACCGCATTTGCTTATCGCGGGTACGACGGGTTCGGGAAAATCCGTCTGCATGAACTCGCTTATATTGAGTATTCTCTTTAAGGCGACTCCGGAAGAAGTGCGTCTTATTATGATAGACCCCAAAATGGTCGAGTTGGGCATATATAACGGCATACCGCACCTGTTTGTTCCCGTTGTTACCGATCCCAAAAAGGCGGCGGGTGCGCTTCAATGGGCGGTTGTCGAAATGCTGAAGCGATACAGGCTTTTCTCGGAAATAGGTGTGCGTGACCTTATGGGCTACAACGCGCACCAGAAAAGCGTAGGCGGGCAGACAATGCCCCGCGTCGTGATAGTAATAGACGAGCTTGCGGACCTTATGCTTGTCGCCTCCAAAGAGGTTGAGGAGAGTATATGCCGCGTTGCGCAAATGGGACGCGCATCCGGTATGCACCTTGTAATCGCAACTCAGCGTCCGTCGGCAGATGTCATTACGGGACTTATGAAAGCAAATATCCCGAGCCGCATCGCCTTTGCCGTTTCATCTGCAATGGAAAGCCGCATAATTCTTGACAATTCCGGTGCAGAAAAACTCATAGGCGCCGGTGATATGCTCTATGCGCCTTTAGGTGCAGGAAAGCCTATGCGTGTACAGGGCGCTTTTGTGTCCGATGAGGAACGTGAACAGGTCATAAGCTTTGTCAAGGAAGGCGCGAAAGTCGAATACAGCGAAGACATTCTTGAGCAGATTGAAAAAGCGGCTGAAGATAAAAACTCTAATTCCGGCAGCGATAAAGCTGATGCTGCTGATTCAGCTTCGGATTATGATGAGCTTCTGCCCCAAGCGGTAGAGGTAATCTTTGAAACGAAGCAGGCTTCCGTTTCCATGCTCCAGCGCAGGCTGAAACTGGGATATGCAAGGGCTGCAAGGATCGTTGACCAGATGGAAGAAATCGGGGTAGTCGGTCCGTTTGAAGGCTCGAAACCGCGTCAGGTCCTCATTACAAGACAACAGTGGCAGGAGATGCAGGCGTCACATGGCGCGGAACCTGCCGGGTCTTCCTCCGATCAGGTGAGCTTTACGGAATACGTGGATGCACCTGCCGAGGAGTGGAAAGATTAAACTGCCATACCGCATAATGATTATCGGGGCTTTCGGTTTTCCGAAGGCCCTGTACTCAAAACTGAATTCACCCTTTTCCGCAGAAAACTGGAGGGAAAATGACAGACTATTTTGACACACAACTGAGTGATGAACAGCTTCAGACAATCAGTGTTCTGGGGCTTGCACACATCGGCGATGCGGTATATGAACTTCTTATCCGCACATGGCTGTGTGCCCACGGAAAAACGACTTCAAAGAGCCTGCACAGGGAAACTGTAAGCTATGTAAGCGCGCCCGCTCAGGCAAAAGCTTCGGAAAAAATCATGGCTGAACTCAGCGAAAGTGAGCGCGCCGCTTTTAAGCGAGGAAGAAACGCAAAGGTCAATTCTGTGCCTAAAAATGCGGATATTTCCGAATACCATGCCGCTACGGGGCTGGAAACGCTGTTTGGATATTTATATTTAAAGGGCGAGAGGGATAGAATAAACGAACTTTTTGAACTTATAGTGGAGGGATAGGCTATGCCTCTGGACGCAATAACGATAAACGCGCTTACAAACGAACTGCGCCCCTCGATTGTCGGCGCGAAAATAGACAAGGTTCAGCAGCCCGGAAGAGACACACTGATTTTTACGCTTCACGGCGCCGAATATACCGGGAAATTGCTGATTTCTGCCGGCGTCGGCACAGCGAGAGTGCATTTGTCCAACGAGTCCTATGAGAATCCGCAGACTCCGCCGATGTTCTGTATGCTCCTTAGAAAGCACCTTGTCGGTGCGCGTATTTCCGGACTCAGCCAGCCCAATATGGAGAGAATGCTCATTTTCGAGCTTGACGCACATGATGAGATGGGCGTTGAAATCAAAAAACAGCTTGTGGTCGAAATGATGGGACGAAACTCTAACATAATTTTGACGGAGGCAGATGGGCATATAATAGACTGCATCCGCCGTGTCGACGGAGATATGAGCCGCGTCCGGCAGGTACTTCCGGGGCTTATATACCGTTTGCCGCCCGAGCAGGATAAGCCGGGATTTTTCAGCCTTTCCGATGAGGAAAGAGAAAATCTTTGGAAGAGCACATCCTCGGATAAACCTGCGGACAAGTGGCTTTTGGATACTTTCTCAAGCATTTCTCCTCTAATCTGCCGGGAAATCTGCTTTTATGCTACTGGCGATGCTTCAAAGCCGATCGCAGAGTTTTCCGATGATGAAAAAAACTCCTTTATTAAGGGAATGAAAGCTCTTGCAAAGCGGATTGAAGAATCAGATTATTTGCCCGTTATGCTGATGACAAATGAAAAACCGTCGGACTTTTCTTTTATGCCGATATCCCAATATGAGGGCGCGGTGAAACTAATAAAATATACCGGTTTTTCAGCTTTGTTGGAGGACTATTTCACCAAGCGAGACAAGCAGGAGCAAATGCGCAGAAAGTCACATGCGCTTTATAAATCCGTCAAAAGCGCACATGAGCGGACTTTGAGAAAGCTTGCCGCAAGACGCGAGGAACTGAAAAAGACTGAAGAAAGGGATATTAACAGAAAGCGCGGGGATCTTATTACGGCAAACCTTTACCGCATTAAAAAAGGCGACAGGATAGCGGTAGTTGATGATTATTTCGAGGACGGCTGCCCCGAGATACAAATCCCGCTTGACACGCTGAAAACGCCGCAGCAGAATGCGGCGGCATATTATAAGGAATATAACAAGGCAAAAACAGCAGAGAAATATCTCGGTGAGCTTATCGAAAAAGGAGAGAGAGAGCAGGAGTATCTTTCGAGCGTGCTGGATGCAATCCAGCGCGTCGAAAGCGAACGCGATCTTGCCGAGATCCGCCGCGAGCTTGCAGAAACGGGATATGTAAAAGCGCAGAAATCGGCCAAACGTGAAAAGGTCAAAGAAACTGCGCCTATGCGCTTCGTTTCAAGCACCGGCATGGAAATACTCGTGGGAAAAAATAATACTCAAAACGACAAGCTGACTACAAAAACAGCGCGCAGGACCGATACTTGGCTCCATGTACAGAAGCTTCACGGAAGCCATGTCATCATAAGTGCCGAAGGGGAGCGCCCCGACGAACGGACGCTGTTTGAAGCTGCAACTCTGGCGGCGTATTATTCGCAGGGAAGGGAAAGCGGGAAAGTGCCCGTAGACTACACGCAGGTGCGCTTTGTGAAAAAGCCTTCAGGCTCAATGCCCGGAGCTGTCATTTATACGGACTATCAGACAATCATGGTTTCATCGGATGAGAAGCTTGTTGAAAGTCTTAAAACAAACTGATATGTAGAATGCTCCTCCGTAAACTTCGGAGGAGCATCTATTTTTATCGGTTTTCAATAATATCCATTGCGTTATAAAGGAGCTTTGCGCAGTCTGCCCTTGTCAGCTGGTTTTCCTGCGAATAATCGGAAATGCGGCAGGCGCTGAGATTGGCACAGGCCTGTGCTGCCCATACGGGAGCTGCATTGCTGTAATTATTTGCATTTACATCTGTAAGGTTCAGCGCTTTGTTGAGCATTACGGCAGCTTCAGGATAGCTTATATAGTTACCACCGTTGAAAACTGCGGTGTTGATGCCGTCCGAATAGCCGGTTATAATCCCCGTCAGAAGAGCCGTAGAGACATAGGGTTTCATATATGCCGGTATCTCACTGTCATCGGCAAAGCCTGTCGTGATAACTCCCGAAAGGATATCGGAATTGGTGAGTTTAAGGCACATTGTCAAAAACTCGCCCCTTGTGACGGGCCTGTCCGGATTAAAAACATATTGACCGCCTATGCATTCACCGACAAAGACATCGTTTTCGGCAAGCGCTACAGCGGCACAGTAGGCCCCGTTGCCGTTCATGTCGGAATAGGCGATTTTTGTTTTTTGTTTTTCGATTCTGATAATGACGGTTGCTTCAGAGGACATATTTCCCTTGCTGTCGATTGCCTTGTAACCAAAGTAGTCACGTCCGCGCTTGCCCTCAGCGGGAGTATATACAAAGCATCCGTTTTCTTTAAGTTCAATATTTCCCTTTGTGGGAGGGGTTGTGATTTCAAATGTCAGAACATCGCCGTCCGGATCTTTTGCTTTCAGCTGACCGCCTACGGATACGTCACGGTAGGTCGTGATTTCCAGATTTTCTGCAATAGGTGCCTCACCCTTGCTTTCCGCGCCGACATATATTATTCCCAAAGTCAGCACCAGCGAAAGAGTGAGCGCGATGATACTAATGTTTTTTCTATTCATTTATGGATACCTCCAAGCAAAATATGGCGCTGATGCAGCGCTTTGGAAGTATTTTGCACAGAGCTTTGCCATTTTATTCTTTAATAAAGAAAATAAACCAAAACAATCAAGCCGCAGACAGTCTTCTGCGGCTTGAGAAAAGTTTTTCCCGTCGGTGGAGTTCATTTTAGGAATCCGCTTGGCAGTTTGTAACACACTTGTTAGGGCTTCCGGGAGGCGGGAAGAAATCATCGACTGGGAAGGGGATGTTGCTGAACAGTGTGCAGGGATCCTCATCGCCGCCGGCGACACATTCCTTATCAGGGATACAGTAGTCAAATACAGGCATAAGCAGTTGTGTATCTCTTTCAAGTCTGATTATAGAGAATTGTCCCAAGGTTACGTAAAGTTGTTTGCAGGTGCGTGTCGTAATGAGCTCATCATCAAAGCTTTCTGAAATATTTTTGGGGATATCTCTTACATCGCTGTCAAAGCTATCGGCACATGAGGCATCAACGATTTTCATTGATAGCGGGAGCGGATCCACTGCCTCAACGACCGCTATGGGCAGACCGCTGTAAATGTTGTCGCACAGATTGCCGCGGGAGGTGAAAACTTTTGAGCTTCCCTCGCTTCCGTAAAGTACGACCCTTTTGTCGAAAACTGCAAGACCGCTTACAGTCTTGTCGCCCGGAAAAGCCCTTCCGCTTACTTTGTAGAAATAAGTGACATCCACTGTGTAGCATCCGCGATTGAAATTCAGCTCTTCTACTCGCACATCCGCGAAAAGAAGTTTTGCGGATTTGGGTCTTATACTGAATGCACAGTCAATGATCGACTGCGAACCGCAGGTTGGAAATACCCGCAGATCTTCAATACAGTCTTTATCTTTGCAGCTATCGAATATTTTTCTTGTGTGTATACAAACGGACTCGCGGCAAGATGCCGGATTTGCCGCGTTTGGTGCTCTTTCAGCCATTATTATTCCTCCTGCCGATAAGATTTATATTTGTTGTTCTTCGTTACAGTCTATGCAGGAAAACATAGGTTGTGATAACAATTGTTTGACGTATCACCGAAAAAGAATTATAATTAACCAATATCAAAGGCGGAATTCGCAAATTTATACATTTGGGGGGCAGGCGTATGGACAGGCTCGGATTTATTCATGAAAAGCTGGATATCAAAATACTGATTCTTTATGTGCTTCGCCGACTGCCGAAGCCCGTCAGTTTCGAAACTCTTTCAGACCTCGTTATGATAGACGACGGCTTTGACTACTTTGAGTATTCGCAATGTCTCGCAGAACTTGTCGACACAGGTCACGTTGAACAGAACGAAAACAGCTACAAAATAACTGAGATAGGAGCGGTGCATGGAGATACTGTGGAAAGCAGCATCCCCTATTCCGTCCGGCTGAAAGCGGAACGGAATGCCCGCCCCCTCATCGAAAAGATGAGAAGGGACGCCCTTATAGGAACATCGCACGAACTGCTGAAAAACGGGGGCTGCAATGTCAAGCTGTCGCTTTCGGACGGCATCGGCGACATTATTTCGCTTTCGATACTTTCTTCGGATGAAGAACAGGCAAAGAAAATCGAGAAATATTTCCGCGAAGACGCAGAAAATATATACCACAAGATAGTAAATCTTCTGACTGCGGAAGAATAAAAAGGGGAACGCACTTATGAACACATTTATTCCGGAAGGCTACAAAAGCGCACTCAGTATTTATGATACGCAGAAGGCAATAAGTCTGTTAAACCGTATTTTCATTGACCGGCTTGCCGGTGAACTTAATCTATACCGTGTTTCAGCGCCTCTTTTTGTACAAGCGGACACAGGAATCAACGATGATTTAAACGGAGTGGAACGCCCCGTTTCTTTTGATATAGCAAATACAGACACAATGGGTCAGGTCGTTCATTCTCTTGCAAAGTGGAAGCGCATGGCACTCAAGCGCTATAATTTCTATCCAGGAAAGGGAATTTACACAGATATGAACGCGATCAGGCGTGACGAAGAAATGGACAATCTGCATTCAATATATGTCGACCAATGGGACTGGGAAAAGATCATTGAAGAAAAAGACAGGAACATCGACTTTCTTAAATCACAGGTGGATAAAATCATAGGTGTGCTCTGCGACACGCAGCTTACTATGCAGTCCATCTATCCTCAGCTTTCTCTTGGAGGACAGATAAACAGGGAAGTATTCTACATTACTGCTCAGGAGCTTGAAGACGTGTATCCGAATTTGAGTCCTAAAGAGCGTGAGCATGAAATTGCGAAGAAATATGGAACCGTATTCCTAATGGAAATCGGCGGTGCGCTCCGCTCCGGAAAGCCGCATGACGGGCGTGCCCCCGACTATGACGATTGGGGATTGAACGGGGATATACTCATCTGGTATGGGCCGCTAAAATGTGCTGTTGAAATTTCCTCAATGGGCATACGCGTAAATGCCGAGTCGATGGACAAACAGCTTAAAATTGCTGGCTGTGACGATAGAAGAAATCTGTTGTATCACAAAATGCTTTTGAACAATGAACTTCCGCTCACCATCGGCGGGGGAATAGGGCAGTCACGTATCTCGATGCTGCTTCTTAACAAGGTACATGTCGGAGAGGTTCAGGTTTCTGTTTGGGATGAACAGACAATTGAGGTCTGCGAAAAAGCAGGGATAATGCTGCTGTAAACACCACCCAAGATATCCAATATAATGCAGCCCCTAATTACAGGGGCTGCATCGAGTTTATGACCACTCAGAAAGGACTTGAAAATATGCACGAGCTTATAAAACCGCAAAAGCTCAAGGTGGGAGACAAAGTTGCAACCGTAAGCTTATCTTGGGGCGGTGCAGGCGATAAAGAGATACTCTGGCGCTATTATCAGGGCAAAGAACGGCTCGAAAAGGTGTTCGGTCTTGAAGTTGTTGAAATGCCGAACACCCTAAAGGGAAGCGAATTTGTATATGCGAACCCGCGGGAAAGGGCAAAAGACCTTATGCATGCCTTTTCAGACAGCTCAGTTAAAGCCATAGTTGCCTGTATAGGCGGAAACGACAGCATAAGAATGCTCCCGTATATCGATTTTGACGTAATCCGGAGCAGCCCAAAAATCTTTACCGGATATTCAGACTCAACAGTTACACACTTTATATGTATGAAAGCGGGTATATCCAGCTTCTACGGTCCCGCGCTATTGTCAGACTTTGCGGAAAACATTGAAATGCCGCAGTATACGATTGACTCTGTAAAAAGAACCTTTTTCAGCAATGAGGCAATCGGCTCGATTTCAACAAGCCCGATGTGGACAGGCGAATACATTGAATGGCTTCCGGAAAATAAGGACATATCAAGAAAATTTGTTCTCAATAGCGGATATGACCTTGTTCAGGGCGAGGGCAAGGCTCGGGGCAGGCTGATTGGCGGCTGCGTGGAGGTTATAAGTTTTCTAAAAGGAACGGCGCTTTTCCCGCAAATCGATTGTTTTGACGATGCGATTCTGTTTCTTGAAACTTCCGAGGAATTTCCACCGCCATGGTTTGTCGAGCATGAGCTGCGCTGGTACGGTACAATGGGAATTTTAAACCGTATAAACGGAATAATTTGGGGTAAGCCTATGGGCGAGGTAAATTATAACGAATATAAAGAAGTTATAAAAAAAGTACTCAGCGAGTTTAGCTGCGGCGGCATGCCCGTACTTTATAATGCAAGCTTCGGACATAATGAGCCCAAAACGATTCTCCCTTACGGCGCTTTGGCTGAAATAGACTGTAATAACATGAGCTTTTCGATTTTGGAAAGCGGAACAGTTTAAAAAATATCGGAGCGGACTGCAAGCCCGCTCCGATGTTTTTTTATTGGTTAAACTTACTGCATTGTGATCTGGCTTTGTGTAGGTACGATTGCGATATAGCTTTTACCAACACCAAGCTCAAGGGGAGAACCGTCTTCAAGCTCATAGGTAAATGTGCTGCCGGTTCCTGAATGGCTCCATTTTATCGGGACTGTCTTTCCGCCGCATATGAAATGACCGCTGCCTGTTGCGTTAAGATCAACGGATCTGCGTCCGTCATTGTCGATTATTTTTGTGTCAGCGTAAAGAACGAGAAGGTTTTTAAACTTTACAGCTTCGCCGGTAGTTCCGTCAATAAGGTCGGAGCCGTACTGGAAGCCCGTATAATATCCGTTATCGGAATGATAAGTAAAGCTGGTGTTTTTAAGTCCCCCGAAGCTGACGTTGACGGTGGCGGCGGGTTCTGCTGTGCTTCCCATATCGACACTGTCAGTAAAAACAAGGCCGTAGTCAAAGCTTTCGGTGTGCTTGTTGTCATAGCCAAATTTGCCCGTATACTCCAAAATTTTATCAGAGGATGTAAACAGACTGTGTTCGACGCCGTATTTCTGGCGAGAGCGATCACGATAGAAAATTTCATTTGTATGCGCGCCGCGAACGCCGTCAATATTGTTAACACCCTTGGAAGAGATGTCTGCATATGCCTGTTCACTTCCGCCGGCATGTACGTAGATTGCATTGTAGCTCAAGGCAATTTCTATGTAATAGGGGCGGGAGGAGCGCATACTTCCTATTGCCCCGACTTCGTTGAGGTCGGAGAAAATCGCCTCAAAGCGGGTAATATCGCCTTCAGCGAGAACCTCATATAAAATGTCGGCTTTGGAAATGCCGCATTGAGGAAGAGCGTACTTTATATTGTTCAGCATAACGGCATAAGGTCTGTTTTCGCTAATATCCTCTTCAACAACTTCGCCGGTGAGCGGATTGGTAATTGGTTTGGGAGGGGGAGTCGGATCCGGTGTTGAGTCAGGAGCTGCAACATGGGGAGGTTCGGGGGATGCCTGGTTGGAACCGATTTTTCCGCAGGCGGGAAGAATCATGAGTAAAGCTAAAAAAAGGGGAAATAATTTTTTCATATTAAGTATTTACCTCCGGTGAATTCAAAAGCACACATATGTCGATATATGTCTATTTGAGTCAAACTTCAAGCTGTATAATACACTTATTTTATTCTGTTGTCAAACCCAAGAATGAGTGATAAAATATGTAATGTTATTGGCGCACATAATGACTATTTGCAAGGAAGTACGGACAATGTATGAAGAAATGAAAAACTTGGCAAACAGCGCGATGACCGAGCTTATAAGAGATGCCAAACCTCAAAAGGGGCAGATCATAGTCGTCGGCTGCTCATCGAGCGAGATAATCGGTGAAAAAATCGGAAAATGCTCGACTCCCGAAGCGGCAGCCGCCGTTTTAGAAGGAGTATTAACTGTTATAAAGGAAAACGGACTGTTTCTTGCGGCTCAGTGCTGCGAGCATCTAAATAGGGCGCTTGTCTTAGAAAGAGAGGCGGCGGAAAAGTTCGGACTTGAAATAGTTGCCGCGGTTCCCAAGCCCAAGGCAGGCGGGTCTTTTGCAGCAGCCGCATATTCGGCTTTCAGCGACCCTGTTCTTGTTGAACACGTCAAAGCTGTTGCCGGACTTGATATCGGATGCACGCTCATCGGTATGCATCTTAGGGATGTTGCCGTTCCGCTTCGCCTTAATACTAAAATGATAGGGGAAGCCTTGGTCATCGCTGCACGTACCCGTCCGAAATACATCGGCGGAGTTCGGACGCAATATGAATGATCTCAATCCGAAAGGCACCCTCCGCAGCACCGGAGGGTGCTAAATTTTTAACATAGCATAAAAACGAAAAGCCTCGAAATTGTTAAAAAACTCACGAAAAATATTGAAAAAACAGGCTTTTAAATGAAAATAAATACTGTTATAATGTACCTAACATAAAATTGGCGCAAAGCTGGTTTTGTTGGCAGGAGGTTGCAATGTACAAGATTATAAAGAAAAGGCTCCTTAACGAAGCCGGAACAACTATTGAGATGGTGGTTGAGGCTCCCCTTGTTGCAAGAAAATGTCTTGCGGGGCAGTTTATTATTTACCGTCTTGATGAATTCGCTGAGCGTGTACCGCTCACTATAGCGGATTATGACAGGGAAGAGGGCACTGTTACGATCATGTTCCAGCCCGTGGGAAAATCTACGATGATGCTCGGTGAACTAAATGTGGGTGACAGTATTCTCGATTTTGTCGGACCATTGGGAAAGCCGACGGAAATGGAGGGTCTAAAGCGTGTTGCTGTGGTCGGCGGCGGAGTCGGCTGTGCGATAGCCTATCCCGTTGCAAAGGCCATGCATGCAAAAGGTATTGAGGTTGATATGATAGCCGGATTCAGAAGCAAGAATATTGTTATGCTTGAGGACGAGATGAGGGCTAACAGCACCAATCTATATATTACCACAGACGATGGCAGCTACGGCGAAAAGGGTTTTGTAACCGACAAGCTCAAGGAGCTTATCGAGTCCGGCAGGGATTATGACGAGGTCGTTGCTATCGGGCCTGGAGTCATGATGAAATATATAAGTCTCACGACAAAACCGTATGGAATAAAAACAGTCGTGTCTCTTAACCCCATAATGATAGACGGAACGGGTATGTGCGGCGGATGCCGCGTCACCGTAGGCAATGAGACAAAGTTTGCCTGTGTCGACGGACCCGAATTTGACGGGCATCTTGTCGACTGGGACGAGCTTCTGAGAAAAGGTGCTTTTTATAAGGACGAGGAAGCGGATCGAAAAGAGCACGCTTGCCATTTGACCGGAGGTGTACGCAATGCCTAATATGTCGCTGAAGAAAAATCCCATGCCCGAGCAGGATCCGCTTGTGCGAAACAAGAATTTTCTTGAGGTCGCAAAAGGCTATACCGCCGATATGGCGATCGATGAAGCAATGCGCTGCTTAAACTGTAAAAACAAGCCCTGTGTTTCGGGCTGTCCCGTCAATGTCCGTATACCCGAGTTTATCGAAAAGGTTGCGGAAGGTGATTTTGACGGAGCTTATGAAATAATCACCTCAACGAATTCATTGCCTGCGGTCTGCGGAAGAGTATGCCCTCAGGAGAGCCAGTGCGAGGGCAAGTGCGTACGCGGTATAAAGGGTGAGCCGGTCGGAATCGGGCGTCTTGAGCGCTTTGTTGCCGATTACCACCTTGAAAAAGCCTCAAAGGAAGAAGCAAAAACCGTTGAAATTCCCAAACCAAACGGTCACAAGGTCGCCGTCATCGGCTCCGGTCCTGCCGGACTTACCTGCGCCGGAGATCTTGCGCGAATGGGCTATGAAGTCACCATTTTTGAGGCATTCCATAAAGCGGGCGGTGTACTTGTTTACGGTATTCCGGAATTCCGTCTGCCAAAGGCTATTGTTCAGAATGAAATTGATAATCTTACAGCTATAGGCGTTAAGATCGTGACGAATGCGGTAATAGGCAGAGCCATGAGCGTAGACGAACTTTTTGAAGAGGGCTTTGAAGCCGTTTTCATCGGCTCCGGCGCAGGTCTTCCGCAGTTTATGAAAATTCCGGGAGAAAACCTGCTTGGTGTTTACTCCGCAAATGAGTATTTGACGAGGATAAACCTCATGAAGGCTTATCTGCCCGAATACGACACGCCCATTAAAAAGGCAAAGCGCGTTGCCGTTGTCGGCGGCGGAAACGTTGCCATGGATGCGGCGCGCTGCGCAAAGCGAATGGGCGCCGAAGAAGTCTATATTGTATACCGGCGCAGCATGGAGGAGCTTCCCGCAAGAAAAGAGGAGGTTCATCATGCTATGGAGGAAGAGATTATATTCAAACTCCTAAACAATCCCGTTGCAGTGCTCGGTGATGAAAACGGACGTGTTAGAGGACTTGAATGTGTTCAGATGGAGCTTGGTGAGCCTGATGAAAGCGGCCGCCGACGCCCGGTGGAAATCAAAGGCTCAAATTTCGTTTTGGACGTTGACGCAGTCATTATGTCCATAGGTACGAGCCCGAATCCGCTTATCAAGTCTACAACGGAAGGACTTGAAACAAACAAGAAGGGCTGTATTGTTGCAAACGAAGACGGTGCAACCAGCCGCGAGGGAGTTTTTGCGGGAGGCGATGCCGTTACAGGTGCGGCAACGGTTATCCTCGCCATGGGAGCGGGCAAGAAAGCCGCCGAAAGCATCGACGAATACATTAAGAACAAATAAATAAAAAAATTGCGGAGTTGTTTAAAACAATTCCGCAATTTTTTATCTATAATTGTCGTTGATATCATATTCAAAATGTTCTCCGCAGCTCGGGCAGTATCC
This sequence comes from Clostridiales bacterium, assembly GCA_012719035.1. GTDB lineage: Bacteria > Bacillota > Clostridia > Oscillospirales > Oscillospiraceae > UBA2658. The sequence goes on from JAAYBD010000039.1 coordinate 68,292, forward strand.
GCCGTCAGGATTGCTCCAACGGAGAAGCGCAGACGCTTTTCTGCAGTTAGGGCATTTCAGCTTTATTAATCTTATCAGTAATCCCGCAAAGACAAGAAGGAAAAAGAGAATAAGGACGATAGTCTTGATGTTGATGAGCGCATCGATTTCAAATAGAAACGGACATGACAGCAAACCGATAAGACCTGCAGCAATCAAAACAATTGCCGCTCTGCTCCACTTTATGGACAGTTTCATTAAACTGCTCCTTTCAACACGCCGAATATAAAAGGAAAGAGCTTATCCCCGCCTGTTTTTCTTATAAATCAGCCAAAGTCCGCGCATGAGAAGTTCTTTGTCCGTTATCATTCCCTCACGCTTACAATAGGGGGCTATGGTATCCGCCCAGTCATCAGTCACAACAACGGAGACAGGTTCGCCCAGTTCGGACTCTATGCGCTCAAGCAAACCGTCAATCATCGCAGCGGAGCCGTGAACTATTCCGCTTTGCATGCAAGCGTCCGTACTTTTGCAGATGACCTGAGGAGTCGGAGTTATGCTGACGTTTGAGAGCAGGGCTGCGCCGCGGGCAAGAGCCTCCTGTGATACCATCGGACCGGGGCAAATTATTCCGCCGATATAGCTTCCCGTTTTATCAAGAATTCCCATGGCTATTGCAGTTCCCATCTCGACTATAACACAGGGCATGGGATATTTCGCAATCGCGGCGACGGCGGCGGCAACAAAATCGCCGCCCAATTCGGTCGGGTCCTCAAGCCTGATGTTCAGCCCCGTTTTTACACCGGGTCCGATTACGAGAGGATTCCGGTTCGTGACGATTTTGACCGCGTCTTTAATGACGGCTGTAAGAGGGGGGACGACAGAAGAGATGATTGCTCCCTCAACATTCTTTATATCAAAGTCACGCTGTCGGAAAGCAAGTTCCATTAAAACCGCATATTCGTCCGCTGTGCGGGATTTGTCCGACGACAGGCGTGTTATAAAGAGCGCATTACCATCCTCCATGACGGCAAAAACCACATTAGTATTATTGATATCAATGGTCAACAGCATATTATTCGCCTCATTTTAATAGTTATCAATATTATTATTACTTTACCAAAATGTACGGTTTATGTCAAATATACCGGGCGGATGATTAATGCTCAGTATATTGGGCAGATTATAAAAAAAGTCTTGCAAACCCTTGCTATTTATGCTATTATTATTTCGTTAGTGACGGCAGAGGCAGTGATGAGTGGGTTCTTCCCACTCTTTTTGTTGAATAAAAAATTTTTGGAAGAATATGGTAATAGGTGCTGTATGAGTAAAATTGTCGAAATTGTAACCGAGTTTGTGCGTCCGATTGTAGAGCAGAACGGTTGTGAGCTTTGGGATGTTGAATATGTTTCCGAAGGCGGTCAGTGGTACCTTCGTGTATACATTGACAAATCAGACGGAGTATCTATTGACGACTGCGAGAGGATAAGCAGGGCTATCGATCCCATTCTCGATGAGAAGGATCCTATAACAAACAGCTATACTTTTGAGGTTTCTTCGGCAGGTCTTGAAAGAACACTTAAACAGCCCGCGCATTTTCAGCGATTTTTGGGCGAAAATGTTGAGGTAAAGCTTTATAAACCCGTTGACGGGTCAAAGCTTTATACTGGAATCCTTTCTGCCTATGATAATGGCAGCGTCACGCTTGACCGCAATGGCGAGTCTGTAACTTTTTCAAAGGAACAGATTGCTAACGTACGCCTTAGATTGGCTTAATTTCGGGAGGAAATGAAATTATGAACGCTGATTTTTTTACAGCATTAGATGATATAGAACGTGAAAAGGGAATTTCCAAGGCATATATGCTGGAAAAAATAACCCAAGCCTTGCTCGCCGCGTATAAAAAGGACAATCCGGCCTGCATGGACAACGTAGTAATAAACATGGACGAAGAAAAAAAGCGTATAGACATGTATCTGCGTATGGAAGTTGTTGAAGAGGTCGAAAATCCGGCTACGCAGATGCTTCTGGAAACAGCATATAACTATTCAAAGCGCGCAAAAGTCGGAAGCTTTGTTGAAGTCCCGATAGAAACCAAAAAATTCGGACGCATTGCCGCGCAGGCTGCAAAGCAGGTTATAATTCAGGGAATAAGAGAAGCGGAACGCGGAATTATTTTTGATGAATTTACTTCAAAGGAACAGGAAATCCTCACAGGCATCGTTTCGCGCGTTGAACCCCGCACAGGAAGTGTGTCCATAAAAATCAGTTCAAATTCCGAATATACTGAGGCAATGCTTTCCCCTAACGAGCAGATAAAGGGCGAAAAACTCGTTGAGGGTCAAATGATAAAAGTATTTGTAGTCGAAGTCAGGAAGTCCACAAGAGGTCCGCAGGTCCTTATTTCACGTACGCATCCGGGTCTTGTTAAGCGCCTTTTTGAAATAGAGGTTCCTGAAATATTCGATGGCATAGTCGAAATAAAGAGCATCGCAAGAGAAGCGGGCAGCCGCACTAAAATTGCCGTTTGGTCCAACGACTCCGATATTGACCCTATCGGCGCGTGTGTCGGCCCCAAGGGCGGCAGAGTAGCAGGGATAGTAGACGAACTTGGCGGAGAGAAAATAGATATCATAAAATACAGCGAGCAGCCCGAGGAGTTCATTGCGGCGGCTCTGTCTCCGGCCGAGGCCGTTACGGTAACGATGTCTGATGAGGGTAAAAGCTGCCGCGTAATAGTGCCGGACAGCCAGCTATCGCTTGCCATCGGAAAAGAAGGTCAAAATGTCCGTCTTGCTGCGAAGCTGACCGGATATAAAATTGATATAAAGCCTGAGTCGGAGGATAACGATTAGTGATAGAAATTGGCATATTGCCATTTAAAATTTGGATTAAACAGTATGAAAGGGGTGGCCGAAGTGCCGAAAAAAATACCGATGCGACAGTGTACCGGCTGCCGTGAAATGAAGCCTAAGCGTGAAATGATCCGTGTTGTGAAATCTCCGCAGGATGAGATATCACTTGATTTTAAGGGCAAGGCACAGGGGAGAGGCGCATATGTCTGCCAGAATCTGGATTGTTTGAAAAAGGCTATCAAAAGCAAAGCTTTAGAAAGATCGCTTGAAATTTCAATTCCTGATGAGATATATGCTCAACTGAGCGAGCAGATGGAGGCGGGAAATGAATAGAGCGTTAAATTATATCGGAATAGCCAAAAAAGCAGGGGCTATTGCGATAGGTGAAACAAATTCAGGTGCGGCTATCCGTGCCGGTAAGGGTCGGATATTGGTTTTGGCATCTGACTCATCGGGCAACGCACGGCGCAGGGCAGAAAACTTTGTATACGGCACGCAAACCCCTATGGTTGTGCTGCCGTTTTCGAAAGAAGAGCTTTCCCTCGTTACGGGTACGAACGGCTTCTCTATGGCGGTGTTTACGGATGTTGGACTTGCTGCAGTCTTTATGGCGGCACTCGCCGAAAGTGAGCCTTCCTTTGGGGAAACAGCCGAATTCATGGCAAAAAAGAACGAAAAGGCAACTTTGCGGAAGCGAGAGGCTGCGGCTCACGACAGGAACAGGAAAAAGGGCAAGGCGGTGAAACCCGCCGCGACGGGTAAGAGGAGGAGAGACATATGAGTACACTAATTAAGTACAGAGTTCACGAGGTGGCAAAGGATTTTAAAATGAACTCCAAGGATATAGCGCAGATTTTGACAGAATATGCTGCCACCCCCAAGAACCATATGCAGGTGTTGGAGGAGAACGAGCTTGACATCATTTTCGAATACCTTACCCAGCACAATCAGGTAGAGGATCTTGCAGAGGTGTTTTCTGTTCCCGAGCCTGAAAAAAAGCAGGATAAAGCTGAAGAAAAGGCTCCTGAAAATATTCCGGCCAAGGCAGAAAATCGTGCACATACAGCGCAGAAGCAGGAAAACAAAAAACAGGAACAGAAACCTTCTGAGAATGTTCAGCGTCCGACCAGAACTGTACCCGAAAAGCGTGTTATTGACACACGGGGAGCAACTGTCAATATAGAAAAATATGATGAAAGACTTGAAAATCTTGTTCCTGAAAAGGCTCAGAACTTACCGCGCGGGAAGGAAAAGTTCGTAAATAAAAACAAAAACCGTCAGGCTCAGGTTTCCAGCGCGAAGCGTAAACAGGAAGAGAGAGAAAAGCTTCAAAGGCTTCAGTTTGAGATTGCGAAAAAAGCTCCTCTTAAAGTATTCATACCTGATGAAATCAATGTTGGAGAGCTTGCAAGCCGCATGAAAAAGACAGGTGCCGAGGTTGTCCGCCAGCTTATCAAGCTTGGAACGATGGCATCGCTTTCAGACGTTATAGATTATGAAACAGCAGCGCTCGTTGCAATGGAAATGGGCTGCAAGGTCGAGAAAGAAGTTGTTGTAACTGTTGAAGAAAGGCTCATTGATGACCGCGAGGATAAACCGGAAGAGCTTGTTTCTCGCGCTCCTGTAGTTGTCGTTATGGGGCATGTCGACCACGGCAAAACATCTCTGCTTGACCGTGTTCGTGAAGCAAACGTCGTAAGTGCTGAGGCTGGAGGAATTACCCAGCATATAGGCGCATACCGTATAGAAGTAAACGGCAGCCCGATCACTTTTCTTGATACGCCGGGACATGAGGCATTCACCTCCATGCGCGCCCGCGGTGCAATGGTTACCGATATTGCCATCCTTGTCGTTGCAGCTGACGACGGTATCATGCCACAGACAGTTGAGTCTATAAACCATGCAAAGGCTGCAGGAATTCCCATTATTGTAGCTATTAACAAAATGGATAAACCCACAGCGAATCCCGACCGTATCAAGCAGCAGCTTACCGAATATGAGCTTGTCAGCGAAGAATGGGGCGGAGATACTATCATTTGTCCGATTTCCGCAAAAACGGGAATGGGAATAGATAATCTTCTTGAAATGGTTGTCCTCACAGCCGAAATGCGCGAGCTTAAGGCAAATCCCAACCGTTCCGCAAGAGGTACGGTAATTGAAGCAAGGCTTGACAAGGGGCGCGGTCCGATTATGACTGTCCTCGTACAGAACGGCACACTCAAGCAGGGCGATATCATAATTGCCGGTACATCGGTCGGCCATGTTCGCCTTATGATAAACGATAAGGGCGAGCGTGTGACGGAGGCAGGACCCTCTGTTCCTGTTGAAATCGCGGGTATGTCAGAGGTTCCCGGCGCTGGAGATATTTTCAACGCTGTTGACGATGAGCGCATGGCACGTGAACTTGTTGCCCAAAGAAAACAGCAGAATAAGGATGCCCTCATAGGCGCACCTAAAAAAGTTTCGCTCGAAGATTTGTTTGCACAGATACAGCAGGGAGAAATAAAGGATTTCAACATCATTGTAAAGGCGGATGTTCAGGGAAGTGCCGAGGCAGTCAAAACCTCCCTTGAAAAGCTTACCAATGAAGAGGTTCGCGTTCGCGTTATCCATTCTGCTGTAGGTGCGATCAGCGAGTCCGACGTTATGCTTGCCGCTACGAGCGGAGCGCTTATAGTTGGATTTAATGTGCGCCCCGACAATTCCGCGCGCGACTATGCCATAAGAGCGAACGTTGACATGAGAATGTATCGGGTCATTTATGACTGCATCAATGAAATCGAGTCTGCCATGAAGGGCATGCTCGCTCCTAAGTATAAGGAGGTTATCGTTGGTCATGCCGAGGTGCGTCAGGTAATCAAAATCTCAAGAATCGGAACGGTATGCGGAAGCTATGTAACTGACGGTAAAATCGTAAGAAACAGCAATGTCCGCGTTATCCGTGACGGAATTGTCGTCTATGAAGGAAGTTTATCCTCTCTGCGCAGGTTTAAGGATGATGTCAAGGAAGTTGCCACAAACTATGAGTGCGGCATAAGTATTGAAAAATTCAATGACGTCAAGGAAGGCGACATCATCGAATCATTTATCATGGAAAGAATAAATGTATAACGGCTGATTTGCCGATATACGGAATTAAAATGAATATACCACAACGGCGTAAATGCCGGTGGCATAATAAATAATGCGGACCGCCACAAAAACGTGGCGGTCATAGCGCCATTGTTCCGCAGTTTGCTGTGATGCGGTCAATCATTATGCGAGGTGACATTATGGCAGGTTACAGGTTGGACAGAACGAATGACGACATTCAGCTTGTATTGAGTGAGCTTTTGCGCTCAATCAAGGATCCGCGGATAAATCAAGGTATGATCAGTGTTACGAGAACCGAGACAACAGGTGATCTGCGATACTGTAAAGTATACCTCAGCGTTTATGGGCTTGAGAACGAAAAGGAACTTAAAAAAGGACTGAAATCCGCTTCTGGCTGGCTAAGGCGTGAGCTTGGAAAGAGATTGAGCCTTCGCTACACTCCTGAACTCATTTTTGAGCTTGACAACTCGATTGAGCACGGTGCTCATATAAATGAAATCATAAGTCAGCCGGGATTTTTGGGTAATGAAAAGCCGGAGAGCATATCGGGGGATGATAAAATTGACGATCAATGAAACACTTCAGATATTTCGCGATAACGACAACTTTATGATCCTTACCCACATCAGACCGGACGGTGATACGATCGGCAGCGCCTCTGCGCTTTGCTATGCGCTCAGAAAAATCGGGAAAACAGCATATTTGTATGATAACCCTCAGTTTGAAGACAGTTATCCATGGATAGCGGAGCCCTATATCGCTCCGGCAGACTTTGAGCCGAAATATACCGTGTCTGTCGACCTTGCCGATGAGGGGCTTTTTCCCGAAGGCTTCAAGGGAAGCGTCGACCTTTGCATAGACCACCATGGCTCCAATACCCTGTATGCAAAAAACACTATAGTATGGCCGGAAAAGTCATCATGCGGCGAGGTAGTCATGGAGATAGTCAAGGAGCTGTGCGGCGGACTTGATTCAACCATAGCCGATTTACTGTATGTCGCAGTTTCTACGGATACGGGATGTTTTGTTTATGGGAACACCACAGGAGATACTTTTAAAGCTGCTGCGGAGCTATGCTATGCCGGTGCCTCGAACACTTATCTCAATAAAATCCTTTTCAGGACAAGCTCAAAGGCAAGGCTTGCACTTGAAGGGCTGATTTTTGCTTCTCTCCGCTATTATCATGACGGTAAAACCGTAATAGCGATTGTGACGAGAGAAATGCTTGAAAAGGCGGGCGCAACGGAGAAAGATTGCCAAGATATTGCTTCTTTGCCCGGAAGGGTGGAGGGGGCGTTTTCAAGTGCCGTTATCAAGGAAGTGGACGAAAACCACTGCAAAATTTCGCTCAGAACAAACGGGTTTGTAAACGCGAACGAGGTATGCGGAAAATTCGGAGGCGGCGGACATAAAATGGCTTCCGGATGTTCGATGAGCAAAAACTGTTTTGAAGCAGCGGATATCCTTGTTGAAGCTATTGGACAGGAACTTGAATGAACGGAATAATTCTTATTGATAAACCCCAAGATTTTACAAGCCACGACGTAGTTGCTAAGCTGCGCGGAATCCTGCACGAGAGGCGGATCGGACATTCGGGAACGCTTGACCCTATGGCAACAGGGCTTCTTGTTGTTTTTGCCGGCAGAGCCACAAGGGCGGTAGAGTTTGCTGAAAGCCACGAAAAGGAATACATTGCCGCTATCCGCCCCGGAATTGTGACGGATACACAGGATATTACAGGAAACATTCTCCAAACGTCGGAAACCCGCTTTTCAAGGGACGAGCTTCTCAGTGTACTGCCGGAATTCACAGGGGAGATTTTTCAGGTTCCGCCTATGTACTCCGCGATTAAAATCAAGGGTAAGAAACTCTATGATCTCGCCAGAAGCGGAATCGAAGTTGAACGAAAAAGCCGCCCTGTGACGATTAAAGAGCTTGAAATACTCGGCGAGGACAGCGGAGATTTTGTGCTCCGTATTGTCTGCTCAAAAGGAACATATATCCGTACCCTTTGTCACGATATAGGTCAGCACCTTGGTGTGGGGGCTGCTCTCTCCTCTTTGAGAAGAACTAAAGCCGGATGTTTTTCGGTTGAAGATGCTCACACCATAGACGAGATACAAATGCTCTCTGAAAAAGGCGGGCTTGACGGGATATTGCTTCCTGTCGATTCACTTTTCAGCGGATATCGTCCGATTTTCATTTCCGAATATCAGAAAAAAAAGTGTCTTTGCGGAAACAGCTTTGAGATTGATGCGAAGGACGGGACATACCGCGTTTACGCGGAAGATGGAGCTTTCTTGATGCTTGGAAATGTCGAAAACGGTATAATGTGCACTGTAAAAAGCTTTTTTGAGGTTTAGCACTTTAGTGTGGCTAAATAATTAAAGTATCCGATAGTTCGCCGATGCTCAAGAGCTTTTCGGCGCTTGGAGGTAATAATGTCAGCAAATACAGATAATAAGACTGTTATTGCACTCGGTTTTTTTGACGGTGTCCATAGAGGTCACGCAGAGCTGATAAAAATGGCAAAGCGGCGCGCCGAAGAAATTGGAGCTGTTCCATCAGTGCTTTCATTTGATGCAAGTCCGGAATCCGTTATTAAGGGATACAGCGTTCCCTTGATAAGCAGCGTAAATACGCGTACAGATATTGTTAAGCGAATTTTTGGAGTGGACAAGGTGATAATTTGCCACTTCGACAAAAACACCATGGCTATACCATGGAAAGAGTTTATAAACCTGCTTATAGAGAGACATTCTGCCGCCCATTTAGTGATAGGACATGATTTTCGCTGCGGATACAGAGGGGAGGGAAATCCTGTCCTCATTTCCGAATACTGCAAAGAGATTGGAATCGGCTGCGATGTCATTCCCAAATTTACGCTTGACGGTATAACTGTCAGCTCTACTTATATCCGCGAATTGATCTCCAAAGGTGAAATCGAAAGGGCAAATTACTTTTTAGGACATCCATACATTTTTGCCGGCATGGTCAGAGACGGACGCAAAGTCGGCAGGCGTTTAGGAACGCCGACTATTAATCTGGACGCTGACGATCCAAGTCTTCTTCTGCCCGCAAGGGGAGTCTATGCGACGAAAGTTCTGCTTGAAAACGAGGAAAGACCTGCTGTGACGAACATCGGGGTAAGACCGACTTTCGGAGAGAGCGGCAAGGTATCCGTTGAAACTTATATACTTGACTATGACGGTGACCTGTACGGGAAGTATGTACGCGTGGAATTCTTCAAATATTTGCGCCCTGAAATGAAATTTGACAGCGCTGAGAAATTGAGTGCGCAGATTGCCGTAGATACGGAAGAGGCAAGACGGATTTCTGAACTTAATTATCGCAATTAGCCTATATAGATGCGGAAAGAGCTTTCGGTATAACACCGAAAGCTCTTTAATATACTGTCACAGCCTATTAAAGGATGTATTATTTAGCGAGCACCTTTTTCAGCCTTGCATAACGGGGCAGGGAATTTTCAACCGGACGATCGGGCTGACCCTGAATGAGAGGCAGGGCATAGTCGATGAATTCCTTGGTAACATTATTGCCCTCCGGAGTTATCCAGTCGAGAGGGACTTTCTTTTCAAGGTTTGCAACGCTTTCAAGAGGAAGAAGCTTTGTTTTGCAGGAGTATTCACCGTTAATTATCTCGCGCTCAAAGGCGACCATTTTACCGCTTTCTCCGTTAATTGCCGCTTCAACCGCTGTTTTTCCGGCAAGTACAGCCTCGTTAAGGTCTGTTCCCGAGGCAAGATGGGCACCGCAGCGCTGAAGCAGGCTCAGTTCAATGCCGCGTACCTTAGCACCTGTTCGGCGCTTCATCTCATCGGCAAGCTGAACGGCAAGACCGCCGAGCTGCGCATGACCGAAGGCATCCTTTTCCTTAGCCAGATTGGAGCCGTATTCAGATATGAATTTTCCGTTGGAGTCATGAATTCCTTCGGATACCGCGACAAGTACGCTGCCCTGTTTTTTGTATATTTCAATAACATCGGCGCAGAACTTTTCATAATCGAAGTTTACTTCGGGAAGATATACAAGGTCGGGACCGGAACCGCAGTAACTTGCAAGTGCGGCGCTTCCGGCAAGCCAGCCTGCGTGGCGGCCCATTATCTCAATAACGGTGATCATACCGGTATCATAAACGCGGGCATCTTTTGAAACCTCCATGCAGGAGGTGGCAATGTATTTTGCGGCGCTTCCGAAACCGGGGCAGTGGTCCGTTCCGTAAAGATCGTTGTCAATTGTTTTGGGAACTCCCATAACGCGGCACTCATAGCCGACATTTTTCATATAACGGCTGATTTTTTCACAGGTATCCATAGAATCATTGCCGCCATTATAGAAGAAATATCTAACATCATATTTTTTAAAAATCTCAAGGATACGCTTATAGTCCGTATCATCTTTGTCGGGATCGGCAATCTTATATCTGACCGAGCCAAGCTCTGAGGATGGTGTGTTTTTAAGGAGTTCAAGCTCATGCGGATCTTCCTCGTCCATAACATACAGCCTGTCGTTCAAAACGCCCTTGATCCCGTTCGCTGCCCCGTAAACCTTTGTAATACAGTCTGCATCAAGAGCAGTGCGGATAACGCCGAATGCGCTTGCATTGATAACGGCTGTCGGACCGCCTGACTGACCTATTATGCAGGATCCCTTGAGTGTGTTTTCCATAAGTTACCTCCAGATTGTAAACTAAATATAAATTATGCTGAAAAAACTTCCTTATATGTTGATGATATCACATTTTTGGAGTAAAATACATACATAGGTTTATTTTGCCTATAGAATATTAATAAAATAATGTCGGGGAGCTGAGTTTATGCCAATCGTAACTTCGACCGAAATGTTTAAAAAAGCATATGAAGGTCACTATGCAATAGGCGCTTTTAACGTAAACAATATGGAAATCATTCAGGGAATCACAGAGGCGGCTGCCGAGGTGCGTTCTCCGCTCATTCTGCAAGTATCGGCAGGGGCGAGAAAATATGCCAAGCATGTTTATCTTATGAAGCTTATCGAAGCGGCAATAGAGGATACAAATCTTCCTATATGCGTGCATCTTGACCATGGAGACAGCTTTGAGCTTTGCAAATCCTGCATCGATGGCGGATTCTCATCCGTTATGATAGACGGATCTCACCTCAGCTTTGAGGAAAATATCGCTCTTACAAAAAGAGTCGTTGAGTACGCTCACGATAAGGGAGCAGTCGTTGAAGCCGAATTGGGCAGACTTGCGGGAGTTGAGGATGATATCAACGTAAAGGCAGAAGACAGCTCATACACGCATCCGGATGAGGTCGAGGAATTCGTTTCCCGCACGGGCTGCGACTCACTTGCGATAGCTATCGGAACAAGCCATGGTGCATTCAAGTTCAAGCCCGGAACAAAACCTCAGCTTCGCTTTGATATACTTGCCGAGGTTGAGAAAAGACTTCCGGGATTTCCAATCGTTTTGCACGGCGCTTCCTCGGTTATCCCCAAGTATGTTGAAACGATAAACGCAAACGGCGGACAGCTGAAAGACGCTATAGGTGTTCCGGAGGAGATGCTTCGCGAGGCTGCAAGAATGGCAGTCTGCAAAATAAACATCGATTCTGACCTTAGGTTGGCTATGACAGCAGGAATACGCGAGACTATGGCAAAATATCCGGATGCCTTTGACCCCAGAAAATATCTTACACCGGCCAGAGACAATATCCGTGAGCTTGTTAAAAACAAAATCGTAAATGTTTTAGGAAGCGATGGAAAGGCCTGACCGTTCTATTAAGGGGTTCGGGTGAGCGTCCGGACATATAAAAGTTCGGGAGGATGGCAATGAAATTTAGCGAAAAACTGCATATATCAAGTAGAAAGAAAAGCAGCGGATCGAACATTGCGGATGAGGATAAAAACAGGGATTTTACAGAGAAAGAAAATGTAGCTTCCAATGCTTTTGGGGCGCAGGATACTGGAGAAAGGCTTTACCCCTCCTTGGGTGAGAACTATTCAAAGCCGGGTATCGCAATAATACTGCGGCTTTCATTATCCGTAATCTTGCTTGTTTTAAGTATCGTCTTAGAGCTTGCCGACAGCACAAGTATGTGGATAAAAGCTGTGGCGGCGCTCATTGCGGGATACGATCTTATAATATTTTCTTTCAATGACATTGTTAAAGGTATCTATCTTCGTGAAAATCTGCTTGTTGTTGTTGCGGCGATAATCTCATTCGTTATCGGAAGGGAAGTGGAAGCGGTTATTGCTCCCATTTTGCTTCAGGTGTCTTATATTGCCCGCGATTATGTCCTCTATCGAACAAGAAGGACGATTTGCGAAGTCATTGAACCTGACGATACTATCCTTCAAGCCATGCCGATTGAAAATGACGCCCCAGACGGCAAAGCTGACCTTTCAAAGGGAGACACTATTATAATTGATGCAGGCATGTTTGTTCCCGCAGACTGCGTGATTACCGAAGGATCGGGGAAAGCTGATTTTACCTTTATAACTGGAGAAAACACACCTAAATCTTTAACTAAGGGCGACTTTCTTCCGGCGGGAAGCAAATGTACTGACGGAAACTTTACGGCAGAAGTATGCAATGCTCCCGAGAGTTCTCTTTATAAGCAAATTTCCTCTGTGCTCAAGTCCGGTTATGGGCAAATGACCGCAGCAGAAAAAGCTTGGACTGCGGCAACAAAGCTAATGGTTCCGTTTTCACTTACCGTCTGCGCTGCTTTGCTGCTGATACTGCCGCTTGTATTTGACTACAGCTTGACAGAGGCATTCCGCAGAGTAGTTACTATCATCGCTATATCATCACCGATAGGAATACTCATTGCAATTCCGCTCTCTTATTTTTCGGGTATTGCTTTGGCAAGGAGCAAGGGAATTGTTTTAAGAGACTCTAAAGTTGTTGAAAAATCCTCGGTGATTAAAGCAGTCGTGTTCAACAAGGCCGGAACTCTAACTGAGAAAAATTATTCTGTGACAGATATAAAGACCGATAAAATGGATCCGGCAACATTCCTGAAAGTTGCGGCACACGCGGAAGCCAACAGTCAAAGCAACGTTGCAAAAGCAATATTATCTGCTTACGGTGAAGAAATTTCCAAAGAACTTGTTCAGAACTTTACTGAGTATCCCGGAAAAGGAGTTTCTGTAACTGTAGACGGGATTCAGATAATTCTGGGCAGCGCTGAGTTCATGGCTGAAAAAGGAGTTCCCGTTTCCGGCGGGGTTTATGAGGGCAATGTTGTTTACATGGCGGTGAATGACATTTATGCCGGAAAGATATCGCTGAGCGAAGCGGTGACTCGTGACGCCTCGGATACCGTACATCGCCTTTCTGCCACAGCAGGTATCGAGAGAATCGCTATGGTTTCCGGCGACGGCAGAGAAAGGGACAGGATAGTTGCCAACGAGCTTGCAATAGACGAGTACTATGCAGAATGTTTGCCTGAAGAAAAGGCACAAAGAATCAGGGGCCTGAAAGAAAGAATCGATTCTCGCAGCACCTTGGCCTTTGTAGGAAGTCCCGATGCTCCAAATGAGGGGTTTGATGCCGCAGATATTGGAATAATGATAAACGGGATATCTTGCCGCTCTGCTCTGCCGCAGGCGGACGTTGTTATAATACCTAATTCAACCGCTCCGATTACATCTATCATACGCATAGCACGGGTTACTAACCGTTTTGTGTTTTGGGGAGCGATGAGCTGCTGTCTTGTTAAGTTTTTTATAATAATCCTCGCCTCATTCGGCATAGCTCCTATTTGGTTTGGAATGCTGATCGACACTTGCGCATCGCTTGGATTTATAATTAGCTGCCTGAACATTATTTCACGTAATGGTTTTAAAAAGGCAGCTGAATAAAACGGATCTGTATAAAAAACAACAGGAAGCCATTTAAATGGCTTCCTGTTGTTTTTGCTTAATTAAAGGTTCATGGCAAGCAGAGTATCATCCTGTGCGGTATCGACGCCGCGCGGGATTATAAAATTGATTGCCTTTTCGACAACTTCAATATTAGCGCGATTTTCATTGATGATTTCACCGTCAAGAGTATAGGCAAAGCTATCATCACCTTCTATGCTGAGCCGTTTTCCCCGCCGGTATATCATAAAGTCTTTAAACTTAGGATTGTCAAGATGCTCTCCCCTTGTGTAGTATTTAGCGAGTGAGAGAAATGTAAATCTTGATACAGGTTTTACAAGGCAGATTTCTAAAAGACCATCGTCATTTATTGAACGCGGAGCACATTGAAAGCTGCTGCCTACATACCTTCCGTTGGCAACAGTGCATAGCAGAAGGCTGTCACTGCATATTATCTCTCCGTCGACCACGACTTTGCAGCGAGTTTTCATTGAATTGAAAAGTGCTTTGACAACGCCTATAAAATATGCGCGTTTTCCGCTTGACATCTTA
>JAAYBD010000040.1 GCA_012719035.1 Clostridiales bacterium
CTGCACAGGCTGCGGCTTTCCCGTTACAACTTGAGTATAAAGTTTTAGGCGCATATCATCCATGATATTTGCTCCTTATCCATGTGATTACTTTGTCATAACTATCGTTGGCTTGTAAACAGACTTATTTCCATTTCCGTCCTCTACAACAACATTCACATAGTATGACGTTTTGGGTTTTAGACCGCTTATTACCTCACTGGTCAGATTCTGCTGACCTGCTGTACCAAAAACATTTCCCGCTTCGACCTTAGAAACAGTATCAAAAGGTCCGGTCTGTGAATAGTAAACGGTATACTTTAGATTTTTAGCCGCCGCTTCGTCCTCCGTCGGCACACTCCATTTGAGACTGACGGATGTTTCAGACGTATCGATCATGGAAATCTTATATGATGACGCGTCCACAGCTCCGTCGGCTACATCCCCTGTATGGATTCCGCTGATTTTATCAAGGGAAAACTTCTTTCCATCGACATAGAAAACATATTCATTGTCGACGATGGCGACTTTTTGGACTACACCGGTAACAGTTTCTTGATTACCGCTGACAGTGTATCTTGTTGCGGTCACGTTTTTCCCGACCAGAGACAGCGCATAATTTGACTTCGAGTAGTTTGCCATTTGCTGCATCATCTGCATATTGGAAAGCTGCGTTATCTGATTCATCATCTCGCTGCTGTCCAGCGGATTTGTGAAGTCCTGATTTTGCATCTGTTTGACAAAGAGATTAAGGAAGTCTTGCGGCTTCATCTCCGCATTATCAGTCTTGTCGGTAAAAACTGCGTTGATTGCATTGCCGTTTCCGGCTGTTCTTGTTATTGAATTGCTCAAACCTTTACCTCCCAAAATCAGATATACGCGTCCAGCCTGTCGCTGACAACTCTTCCGGATATGCTCTGCATTTCATTCGATGCATCCGCGAAGAAGCTGTCTTCAGAGCTGCCGTATGCTGAATTTGCAAAACGCGTAAAGCTCTGCTGCCCGGCAAACTGTTGTCCGGCAAACTGCTGACCTGCCATGTTGTACTGCTGCATCGTCCCCTGCTGTGCCTCGTTTGTCTGCATGACCGCCTCGTTCACATGAACGTTCATCGGGGCAACTGCTTCCTTTAGGGCAACAAGGTCACTGTTTATGAGTTTCGCCGTTTGCAAGCTTGCCGTTGTTATGGACAGGGTTGATTTCCCGGCTTCCTCAACAATCTTTATCGTGATTTCTCCCAAAGCTTCAGGTTTAAGCTTGACTGTAAACTCGGTTTTCCCAAGAGTTAGGTTCTGCTTTATGCCTGTGGTAATCTGATCAAGAAGCTTCGGATCGGACGTTTTGGAAACGTTTTTAAAACTCATTTCAAATGGATTAGAAACTTTGTTTTGAATCACTTCGTTCTGAAGCTTATCAACATCAATAGTTTCCTTATTACCGCCCTCTACATCCGTCTTCGCTGTTGAAAGCATCTCCCTGACTTTTGCAATCGCATCAGAGAAGGTCTTCTCCGTCGAAAGCGAATCTGCATTATCAGTGCCGACAGCATAAACTGCGGAAGAAATCGGCTTGTCCGACGTCAGATTGAAAGCCTCATAGCTCATTAGATTGGCGGGTTCATTTGCTGCCTGCGTTTTACCCTGGTTCATAAGCTGTGCAAAAAGCTGCCCGTCCGCAGTATCAGTTTTCACAAATTCGGGATGTTCTGTCAAAAGCTGCAGCAGCTGCGGCAATTGCGGTATCGACTTACCAAAAGCGTGCAGATCAATCCCGCTCTCCTGATTGCCGGTACCGTCAGGCTGCATATTGCCCAAATCAAGTAATTTAAGCAAATCTGACAAACTTTGGGGGGTTTGCATAAATGCAATGAGCGGATCCGCACTTGCTATCATGCCGCTTGTATCCTGCGCTTTTGCATCGCCGTTTTCCTGAAGCTGATTTACCATGCCCATGATGATCTGTAAAAACGGATCTGCACATTCGGAGGAATCATCGTTCCTTCGCCTTGACATGGCAGGCAAGTTTGAATCCAAGAGACTTTCCCGCAGTGCTCTGCGATTGGTCATTTGGACTGCCGTGTTCTGCATATGTTCTCACCTCCTTTCGCGAAAGATGGATCAGAGCTTTAAGCAATGCCCGAAATGGAGTTGCTGTTTCGGCTCTTATCCGCCATGCGATTTGAAATAACCTGCATGATCTCGTTTTCGGCGCTTTTTGCCTCAAGCAGCCGGTATTCCTCCACCTGCTTTTCCTCCAACTTGTCCATGCCGGTTTTTTCCTGATAAACGGTGATCACGACCTGCCTTTGAGCTTCTACCTCTTCCTCAGCCTTATACAGCTCAAGCAGCGCTGCCTGAATTTGAAGCCTTGCGTTTTCAATAAGATAGTTAAACGACAAAAGCTCGCTCATCGTAGCGCCTTTTTGCTGTTTAAAGCTAAGTTCGGCAATTTTATCGTCGCGATATTTCTCCAGAGTTTCGACTTTTTCCAAAATCTCGTCTCTTTTTCTCTGAAGCGTGCCAAGAACCTTCTTTTCCTTGTCGAGGACCTGGCTTTTATAGTTTCGCACCCTGTTTAGCGAGAATTTAAACGCTTCCACAATAATGCCTCCTTATTGTACTGCCTCTTTCAGCAGCGCAACCGTTTCTTCAAATGTGAAAGGTTCGTCCACTTTTTGAATAAGAAAATCATCAATTCGTTTCATATGTGCAAGAGCGTTGTCAAGTTCGGGATTACTGCCGCTTTTATATGCGCCGATGGAGATAAGGTCTTCATTGTCCTTGTAAACAGCGAGCATATTACGCAGTCGGTTAGCAGCTTCCTTCTGATCGGGTTCAGCGATACCCGACATTAGTCTTGATACGCTGTTCAGCACATCGATAGCGGGATAGTGGTTTTTTGCAGCTATTTTTCTTGAAAGAATAATATGTCCGTCTATAATGCTTCGAACGGTATCGGCAATCGGCTCGTTAGTATCGTCACCTTCGACAAGCACCGTATAAATGCCTGTTATCGAGCCGGTCTTAAAATTGCCCGAGCGCTCAAGAAGCTTTGGTAAAGCTGAATAAATCGATGGAGTGTATCCGCGGGCAACCGGCGCCTCGCCTGTGGCAAGACCGATTTCCCTCTGTGCCATAGCAAAACGAGTAAGCGAGTCCATCATAAGCAGAACGTCCTTGCCCTGACGCTGGAAGTATTCCGCAACAGCCGTTGCCGTTTGCGCGCATTTAAGGCGCATAAGTGCAGGCTGGTCTGAGGTCGCGACAACGACAACTGATCTTTTTATGCCTTCGGGACCAAGGTCGCGTTGGATAAACTCAACAACTTCTCGTCCGCGCTCGCCGACAAGCGCTATCACGTTCACATCCGCACGGACATTTCTTGCGATCATCCCCATAAGGGTGCTTTTTCCTACGCCGCTCCCCGCAAAAATCCCCATTCTCTGACCTTTTCCGATTGTAAGCAAACCATCGATTGCCTTTACGCCAAGCTCTATAACTTCCGAAATCGGAGGACGTGCCATAGGGTTTTCAGGATTGCCGCCGATTGATATCAGTTCACCTCTGGGCAGCTCCGGCCCGCCGTCAATCGGCATTCCAAGAGGGTCAATAGTCCTCCCGATAAGCTCGTTGCAGACGTTTATTTCAAGCTTTGTTCCGTCACTTGTCACAGAACAGCCATAGCCGATTCCGTCCATATTCTGAAATGGCATCAGGTAAACTTTGTTCTCAGCAATTCCGACTACCTCCGAAATTACTTCGGTGCCGTCCCTGTCGATATGTATTGTGCATATATCGCCGATACTGCACACAAGACCTGTTGCTTCAACGGTCATACCGATGATTTTGCTGATTTTGCCCTCATGCGCGCGCAAGTCGGACAGCTGGATAATACGGTAATAGCCCTCCATTGCATCATGAATAGACTTGTGCACGTGGTTCACATCCTTTATCGGGGATACTGCTGCTCAAACTCTCTGAAAGCTTTTCTAAGATTTTCCGCCTGTACTTCTATCGTGCTGACAATCGTCCCCTCATTCGTCGTCACCCGGCAGACGGAATCGCTTCCTGCTACGGGAAAAACAAAGGCTCTGCCATTGTATTCGGGTTTTTCAAGTTCCTTTTTTATTTGATCTACAAGACCGACCAGACGTTCAGATACCTCAACATTGAGCCACTCGGCATTCTTAACGCTGTTTACGGTTTGAAGAACAAGTCTCTGCAAAATAGTATCGTCTTCGCCTATTTTTTCAAGAATCATTTTTTCGGCGATATCGACCGCCATATATTTGAGTTCATTTGTATATTCGTCAATAAACTGCCTGTGCGCCATGACAAGCTCGTCCATTAGATTTTGAACTTCGCTTATGCAGTCCTTCAGCTCCGCCTTTTTCTTGTTCAAAGCGTCATAGTAGGCCTGCTGAGCTACAGAATTTGCAAGTTCTTTCAAGTTCTGCTCGTAAAGCTCATAAAGCTCGTCCCTGCTAAGAATTGCGGCATGGGAGCTGCTTTTTTCCTCATGCTTTTTTATATCAGAAATGCCCGGTTCCTCTTTTCCGCTCTGCTCAGAAAAAGTTTCCTCCGCAAAGGCGGTTTCATTAGCGGCATCTTCGGAAGAAGCTGATTCGTCATAAGTTTCCTCGTGCAATTCCCTGTCATTGCTTATATTCTCATAGTCAACATCGGGAATCCGGACACGCTCGTTCTTTGAAATAAAGCTTTGGCTTTTATATACATTAGTCAATTATCGCGTCCTCCCCTCCTCTGGACAAGACAATTTCACCGCTTTCCTCAAGAGCACGGATAGTTTCGACTATCTTCTGCTGTGCGCGCTCGACATCTCTCATGCGGACATTACGCAGATATTCGATATCTGAAAGGATATTCTCTCTTGCTCTCGAAGAGATGTTGCTGAGCAAAAGCTCCTTGATCTCCTCGCTTGAACCCTTGATAGCGACCGCAAGATCCTGCGCATCGACAGAACGCAGAACTGTCTGAATGGTGGCATCGTCCAGAGTGAGGATATCTTCGTACACAAACATGAGCTTTCTGATATCGTCCGACAAAGCCGGATCACTCTTTGACAGCTCGTCAAATACATATTTTTCAGTGGTTCTGTCAATATGGTTCATAATATCCGCAACGTAGTTTACGCCGCCGATTTCCGTCATATCAACAGATACGACAGCGGAGAATCTCTTCTCAAGCGCCTGTTCGACAATAGATACGATATCAGGTGAAACGCTTTCCAGCGTAGCTATCCGCCTTATGACATCAAGCTGAAGCTTCTTGGGCAGTTCTGAAATTATCTTTGCGGCCTGATCCGCGGCGGCATAGGACAACACAAAGGCTATCGTCTGCGGATGTTCGCTCTGAAGCATCATCATAAGGTTCTTGTAGTTGGCTTTGCGCACAAACTCAAAAGATCTGGTCTGCATCGCTTTTGAAACACGATCCATGTATGATGTTGCCTGCTGCGCACCGAAAGCTTTTTCGAGAACGTTTTTAGCGTACAGTATTCCGCCTTCGGATATCACTTTCTGAGTAGTGCAAAGCCCGTAGAAGTCGTCAACTATATCCTGCATCTCGTCGGGAGTCAGCCTGCTCAGCCTTGCGACTTCTATAGTTAGACGTTCAATTTCATCTTCCGATAAATGTTTGTATACCTCGGAAGCTTGAGCACTGCCAAGCGCAACAACAACTGCTGCTGCTTTCGTAACGGAAGGCAGTGATTTCTTACTGTTTGCAGCCCTTGCCATTGCTTACTCCTCCTTCAGCCATGACCTAAGCAGATTCGCTGTAACCTGTGGGTTTTCTTTTGCGAAGTTGCGCACTTCATCCATAATAGCTTCATCCTTCGGGTCAATGTTGCCCTTAGCCATAACTTCAAGGCTTTTCTTATATTTCTCGATTTCCTCTTGCTGGCGGCGTTCTTCTTCAAGCCGTGCCAATTCTTCAGCCTCCGCCTTTGCGCGAAGTTTTTCTCTTTTCTTGCGCTTGACGATAGTTACCACCACCAGGATAAGTATCAAAATGAGAATGAGTCCAACGCCCGAAACTATATAAACCCAGAGCGGAAGATCAAGGAAGGAAGGCAAATCACGTTCCGGCGTTTCCTCACCTGAAGGACGCTCATCACTGACAGGAAGATTGAACGCTGAAACAAAAATCAGTTCAGTCGGTATATCAGTACAGCCGGAGACAAGGCTTGTAAGCTCTTCTCTGCGGGCGGGTGTAAGCGAGGATTCATTTACCATGACCGAAACCGTTGCCCGTTTCAGTATCGCATTGCCGGACTCTATTTGAGTCTTTATGTATCCGTAATCAAAGTCTGTGCTCTGCGAATAATTCGTCATCCCGTTTTCACCGTCAGGTGAATTATAGCCGTATTGGGGAATATCAGTGTTGTTTTCTTCTCCAACCAATTCGCCGGCAGGGACAGCTCCGTTAACCGAGTAATCCTCTTCGTTATGCTTTACGAAGCCTTCGCCTTCCTCATTCGGGGTAAGCTCATATTTTTCGGTCATCATTTTATCGTAATCTATCGTTACCTTTGCAACGGCCACGACACCGGTAGTGCCGTATCTCGGCGAAAGCAGCCTGACTACGTTATCCTCGATTTGCTTCTGTACCATAAGCTCAAAAGCAAGGTTGCCTCCGCTTCCGGACTCGGAGCCGTCTGTCGGGGAAAGCTCAAGCATCGTTGAGGAATCAACGACCATAACATCCTCCGCCTGCATATTGGGCACGCTCGCCGCGACCAAATTGCGTATTGCGGAGACCTGCTCTCCGCTAATAACAAAGTCCTTTCTCAATGCGAGAAGCACGCCAGCGGAAGCCTTTTCCTTGTTTGTCGCCTTTTCCCATACATAATCACTCGTCTGCGGAATGTTTATTGTCACTGTGGCACTCTCAACACAGTCCATTCTTTCAAGCGTTGCCTGTATCCTGTCCTGAAGCTGATATAAGAGCCACTGAGCCTTTTCGGATTCCGTTGATGTCATCCCCGAATGACTTGAAAAAATGTCATAGGGCAGGGCAGTTTTTGGATATCCTCTGGCGGCAAGCTGTAAAATCCAGATGTCATACTCATCTTTTTGCACGAGTATGCTTCCATCACCGCCTATTTTTGTATCGGCACCCATATCGAGAAGTGCCTGATAAACGTTGCCGGCTTCAGAAGCGCTCAAATCTGAATACAGTGTGACATAGTTCCCCTTTGCCGAGTTCATCACGATAGTCGCGATTACTGCCATAAGAACAACAGCCCCCGCAATGGCAAAGAGCATTGTTTTCTTCTTCTTTGACATTCCGCTTATATAAGTTTTTATTTTCGCCGTGTTTTCTTTTATATTTATATCTTTCACTTGGTTTCTGATACTCCTGTATTAAAAATATATTGGAAACACTGCAATCCTGTTGACCATCTTGACTATCGACATCGTCACATTTAAAAAATCGGATGCTTTCCAGAGAAAAACATCACTATACCTGTATTTGCATTATTTCTTTATAGGCATTCACAGCTCTGGATGTAAGCTGGACCGTAGTCTGCAAGGCCGCCTGAGCCTTCATAGAATTTATTTGGATTTGGGCAAGGTTGTCGGCTTCACCCATAGCAAGGGCGTTTGCGTCCTGCTCGGTAGCCTCGCTCAGTGTCTCGTACTCGTTTATCGCATCGCGAAGCATATTTGCAAAAGGAACCGCGCTTTCGGTTTTTCCCGAATTTTCAATTTTCTCATCGGAAAACACCATTGGTTTGATAGGCTGGATCGGTGTGAAAAAAGAACCCATCTGTACTCACCTCGTATCTGTGTTTTTTCATAGGGAGAGACAAAAAAATCCAAAAGGGCAAACAGAACCGAAGATGCAATAAAGCTTGTGGAAATTGCTTAGAGCATAATTCGGAATTATGTAAAATTGCAATTTACCCATATTATGTTTATAATTGTAATGTATCATCCCAGCGAAAAAATGTAAAGTAGTTTTTGTCGATTATTGCAGTCTTTTAGCGAATTAGGTCATAATATGCGTGTTATATAATACTAAACTATACAACATATGGTATTTGATCTGAAAACGTTCAATTTATCGCGATTTTTCAGACGGATTTGACCGGTTAATCCAGTGCTTGCGCAAAAAATATTATGTAAACCTTTTTGTGCTTAAATTTGAATAAAAATGCATTAAATCTGTCAAATTTGCGAAACTGGCAAAACAAAAAACTGCACGCCTAAAAAGGCATACAGTTAATAAACTGTGCCTTCTTCGGCAACCCGGCTATCATAGTCAAATGACCTTAGACCCGTGGCTTTGCGTCCCTGACTTTCATCAAGTTTGCCTTTATCGGAATTATAGCTGTTTTTCAATTCATAGAGACCTTAGCACACGTTTAGCCAATATTCAACTATTTTCGACACTTTTTTCAAATTTTATGCATAATATTTAATAAATCCAACTTTTGTATTTCAATTTTACTACTAAAAAACGCCAAAAAATGATATTTCAGAATAGATTGTTTATAAAATGACAAAAAAACAATTACTTTACTAAAATCTTGTAAAAATACTTTAGTTTTTTAGAATTCGTGAAATAACTTAGGTGACCGGAAAATTCGGTCTGTGTTTCGACTTCCGAAACGGACGGTGCACAGCTCGTTTTGGAAGTTGAACAAAACAATTCCGCTCGGGCGGGCAAGGATGCTCCCCGAAGCACCTAAAAAATACATGGAGGTATTTATTATGGGTATGGTCGTAAGAACAAACACAATGTCCATCAACGCATATCGTCAGCTGGGCATGAACAACTCCGCGGTTTCCAAGAGCCTTGAAAAGCTTTCTTCCGGTTTCCGCATCAACCGCGCAGGCGACGACGCCTCCGGACTTGCCATCAGCGAGAAGATGAAGGCACAGATAGCAGGTCTTGAGCAGGCAGCAGCCAACGCACAGGACGGCATCTCCCTCATCCAGACCGCAGAAGGCGCAACCACAGAAATTCACAGCATGCTGAACCGTATGGTCGAGCTTGCTACAAAGTCTGCCAACGGCACAATTCAGAACGAAGTTGACCGTGAAGCTATCCAGACTGAGGTCGATGCGCTCAAAACCGAAATTACCCGTATAGCAAAGTCCACAAACTTCAACGGCATTAACCTGCTTGACGGTAGCCTTATCGAAACCAGCGGTGTTGAGCTTGGCACAACCGCTGCTGTGGACGCAGTCCTTGCAGACGCAGCCGGAACACTGGCTGAAACAGGTAACACACCTGCTATTGACAGAGCTGGCACCGAAGCAGTATACGCCCACAAAGAATTTGCTATCTTTGATGTCACTGGTGCCGCTGCTAACAACACTATCGTTATTAATTATAAAGATGACGCTGGTACCGACCGAACTCTCACCTTAACAGTTGCAGACGATACAACACTGGCAACTACAGATCTTGCGGCTGCAATTACTGGTGGAACCGACACCGGCGCCAGTGACGGCACTTTAGCCTCTCTTTTTGATGTTGTTGTTGACGGCAACCGTCTCAGCATAACTGCAAAAGACACCGTTACCAATCCCGGAAATGTGCAGATTGGCGACATCACCTTCGGTGCTGACCTTGCTGACGACACCGGCGTAACCGGCGTAAATTTCTCCACCGTAACATCCGAGTCAATAACCGGTTCAGACGCTTCTGTTTCCGATGCTACGCTTGGAAAACAGAAGGTAACCTTCTCCGCTGGTGCAGACATCGTATCCGGCTCTACCGTTACTATCGGCTCAAAAACCTTCGAGTTCCTTAAGGACGGCGCAACTGTCACCGGAACCAATATTGGAATAACTCTTGACGGTACAGAGAGTGCCGCTGATGTTGCAACACTTATCGCAACAAATGCAGACTCTATCAACGGCGGCACAGGTTTTGACCTCTCGGTTGACGGTGGCGACCTTGTCGTTTCCAACACGGTCGCTCAAGGTATGGATTCTCTTACCAATTCTATGAAGACAGATGGCCGTGATGTTTCAACAGCCGTCACCTTCACTCAGGTCACCAAGAGCGCCGTGGAAGCCGCAACTGCCGATATAACCTTCTCTGACACCGTTACCAACAACATGCTGCTCACAGTCGGCGACAACACCTTCCAACTGACCTACAATGACGACCCGACCATGGAGGAGGGCGCGATAAAGGTTTCTCTCAGCAAGACAGACGACGCTTCCGCTATTGCAGCAAAGGTCGCTGACGCCATTAATGCTGTCGCTGCAAACACCGCAACAGCAGATGGCGCCAAGGTTTCCTTCGCTTCCGGAACCGCTATTGAAACCATAGGCGCAGGCCTTACCCTTCAGGTCGGCGACACCAACGCAGAGTTCAACCACGTAAACGTAAAGGTTGACGATCTCACCGCTGGAGGCCTTGGACTTGATGATCTTGATGTGTCCTCTCAGGAAGCCGCCGGTGATGCTATCGATGTAATCAAGGCAGCCATCAATCAGGTATCCACCAACCGTGGTAACCTGGGCGCTATCCAGAACCGTCTTGAGTACACCATCAACAACCTCGACACAACCAACGAGAACATGACCGCCGCAAACAGCCGCATCCGTGACACAGACATGGCTAAGGAAATGATGAACTACACCAAGATGAACATCCTTACTCAGGCAGCTCAGGCTATGCTGGCTCAGGCCAATCAGCAGCCCCAGTCCATCCTCCAGCTCCTCCAGTAAGAGAAGCGAAGAGCTTAGCTCATCAGCTAAATTACATAAGGGACGGTTTAATACCGTCCCTTTTTTATTCATTAAAAAACCTCCTTGCTATAGCAAGGAGGTTTTTTACATTATTTTATTTACCCAATTCAAGGGTCTTGTTTATCATTGCTTTAATAACGGACAGCGCTGTCAGGTTTGCCTCATAAGCGTTGCTTGCCGCCATAAGGTCAATCATTTCCTCTGTTTTGTCCACATTGGGATAGAGTACATAGCCCTGCTCGTCTGCCTGAGGATTTGTGGGGTCATAAACGGGGACAAAATCGCGATCACTCTCTACGACCTGAGCAACTTTTACGCCGCCCTTTGCCTTGCTTTTGCCGCTTGCTTTGTTAAGCTCATCGGAGAAAGACACGGGTATCTCCTCAAAAACCACCTGCTGACGGCGATAAGGCTCTCCGCTTGATGTCACAGTTGTGTTAGCGTTTGAAATATTTTGTATGATTATGTCCGTTCTAAAACGCTCCGCCGTCAGTGCGGAACCGACTATATCCAAAGATGAGCAAAATGCCATCCGCCTTACCTCCGTTCACCTTGATGTTCTGAGTATATCACGACCGCTCCCCAACAGTCAATTACATATTCGAATTGAGTACGTAATTATATTTCTCAAATTCTCCGTTGACCTTGTCAAGCAGCATACTGTACTGGACATAAGCCTTATAAAGTGCAAGATATTCTACTTCGACATCGACGTTGTTGCCGTCCGGTCTTGTCGAAACTTCATCGCTTGTTTTAATCTCGGCATCAATGCGCTCAATATCCGGGGCTTCTTTGCTGTTTTCCGCTTCGCGCAATACGCTTTCAAAGGACAGACTTTTGGATTTATATCCCGGTGTTTCGATATTTGTAATATTTTGCGAATTGAGCTGCTGCTGCATCCATGACAGCTTTACCCCCGCTTCAAGCACCTTGAAGCGGCTTGAGTCGTAAAACATCATATCGCCCCTTTCATTATGAAAAATTATTATTTGCGAGTAAGCTTGTCCGCTTCAGAAAATGTGTCTCTCAGCTCGGTTACCATTTGCAGTATGTCTGCGATAATGGAAGCGTCTTTTTTAATATTCGCATTCATTATAGCATAATTAAAATAATTGTACATATCCGAAAGGTTATTTGAAATATCATATTCAAAATTCAGCGTACCTTTAAGCTCATTGATGATGTGCTGGGATTTCTGAAGACTTCGGTTTATTTCGGGGATATCGTTTTTTTCAAAAGCGATTTGAGAAAGGCTTAACTGTTTTATCAGTTCATCGAAGACAGCAAGGAGCATCTGCCCCGGTGTCATCGTCATTACAGCCTGCTGCTTATAAGTCTGATACGGATTTGTCATTATAACCACCACCACTATTTAAAAAAGGTATTTAATGAGTGAAATACTGAGAAATCATTGAGCTTTGTGCGCTGTAGCTTGCAAGAACAGATTCCATCGTGTTGAACTGTTTCCAGTAACGCGCCCTCTCTGAATCGTATCTATTCTGCAGGTTTGAAAGTCTATCTTTAATTTTAAGCATTTCATTATAAAGATCGTTGTTTTTTGCGTTAGTCGACCAGTTATCGGCACCGGCTATCTGTACGAGTGCTCCCGGTTTTGCAACACTAAGCTTTGCGGTGTCATCGCAGAAGCCGGAGAGCTTTGCTGCCAGACCATCCTTGGGATCTGTAAATAGGATTTCAACAGCTTCAGGGTCAGATGCGAGCGCGTTTCTCAGCAGCGTTTCGTCAAGTACCAGCTTTCCCGAAGTGTTCCAAGTTGAGGTTTCAATGCCGATGCTGTAAGCTGCTATTCTCGAATTTTCAGGCCTTGCATAAAATGCAGTACGCATGGACTGCAAAAAACCCGTAACAGTGGAGTCACCGCGGATAAGGCCCGTTTTAGCCTTCTTATTCCATAATTCGATTTCTTTTTCGGACATTTCATCCTCCTGCTCGGCAGTCAGAGGAGGATAATTGCGGTATTCGGCATCTTCCGTCACATAACCATGGAGCTTATCTACCATCTCGTTATAGTCTTTGACGAAAGATTTTATTGCTTCAACAATAGTGTCTATGTCACGGGTCGTGCCAATTACCGTTTCCGTTTCGCTTTCTTTAGTTGCGGTAATGGTAAGCCCATCAACAGTAAAAGTGTTGCTGCTTCGGGATGTTTTTATACCATTTATCTCCAGCAGCGCATCTTTACCGGCATCTACAACATCTGAATACATTTTTCCGTCGTCCATAACAACTTTCGCTCCGAATAAGCTCTCAAGCCCGGTTCCGTCAAGTTCAATCGTTCCGTTTCCGGCTATCAAAAGCTTACTGTTTGAATACGAGATGTTATATGTATTTCCCCCTGATTCGTATGACTTAATCTCCTCAAGAGTCGTTGCCTCTGTTGTGCCATCTTCCTTATAAAATGTTAATCCCGAAAGTGCGGGAATATCGGAAATATTGGTTTTTTCAGTAACCGCATTGGATGCCCCGTTTGTAGAAAATCCGAAAGCTAAGGCAAGATCGGTTTTTACCGCCTCGGCCATGGCTTCTGAATTGGATGTATCGATCTTCGTTTTGTCAAAGCTTACCAGATAGCCTGCGGCAGTAGTCAATTTTCCATTAGAATAGCTGATATTTGCGACATCGTTACTTTCTCCGAAAGTAGATTTCAGCCATTCGTTAAAATTCTTTTCGACTTCAGCTTTAGTATAATCTCCTTCTTTTCTTTTGGGAAGGCTAAAAGTATAATCTTTTCCGTTAACTTTGAAAGTCATTGAAGCTTCACTTGTTTTATAGCCGTCACTCAGCCCGGCAGCGGTGATTGAGGAAGTATTAAGCCGGCTTGAAGCCGCATTTTCCGCGGACTTAATTTTATCTGATCCAAACAGGACGCTCATCAGGTTGCCGCTTTCCTGCGTTATATTAATGCCGTACTGTGCGCCTGTTGAGGAGGCTTCCATTGTGAAAGAGTCGGTCATCGAAGAGTAAGCAATTTTGACCCCCGCTTTGCTTGAGTTTATTTTGCTTATCATCGAACTGACAGTATCATTCGCCGAAAATTCAAATTTCTCGCCGTTTATCGTGAAAGAATAGCCTTTTCCGGAAACACCGGCTAAAGTTCCCAGCTTCGTTTGTCCGGAAATAAGCGTAGACGAGCCCGGAGTAATGCCAAATTTTCCTGCATCAGCACCTGTGATTTTCAGCTCATGACCTTTTTCAAGATTATTATCAGCGTCCTTTATGTTTATTGAAAAGCTCAACTTATTATCAGACATGCTTATGCCAATATAGCCGCCAAAAGCTTGTCCTACCTTTGTTTCCAAAGCCCCTTTTATCGTATCGGCGTCTATCTCGCCGGAAATATCCTCGCTTGAAATCGCAATGCTCTTTGTAACGCCGTCAAGAGTTAGGTCAAAGGAAAGCTCTGCTCCAGACTGCAAAGCCTTTTTTATCTTGTCGATATCCATAGCACTGCCGGTTATTGTCTGGTTCCCGCTCATCTTCACGTTTGAATAAAGCTTAGCCGAGCTTGCAAGCTGGGAAACCTTGATTTTCATGTCGCCCGAAAAGGCGGATGAATCTGTACCAACTATTTTAACTGAATCTCCGCTTTTGACAGATGAAACCATCGAGTTGAAAAAATTGCTGCTGGAAAGGTTGTTTTTAAGTTTTGAGTCAAAAGTGGTATCAAAGTATTTGCCGCGAAAACTATTGATGGAGGTAATGATATCTCTGTAAATTACCTGTTTCCATTCTATCTGCTGTTTGAGCTGATTTTGTTTGTTGATTTTTGACTGGGTGCCCGACAGCATTTGCTTAACCATGTTCTCTGTATCCATACCGGAAACAAGTCCCGACATTCCTTTGTTGCTGCTGGCACTCGCGCTGTAGTAATTTGATGAGGCGCCGCCTATACCGCTCATAGCAATCGCTCCTTCCATAGTACCCAAACCGCGTTTGCCGTCGTTTCTGTCTTCGTATTTGGGTATAATTCACATAAAAGTTAAGGCTTTATTAATTAAAATCACGATAAAAGCATATACTCGAGTTAAATGGTCTTTTCTTTATCAAATAATGTAAGCTGCGGAAAGCCCGTCTGTACAGAGCGCTTATAATTTTCCGCAACAGAATTGCTGCTGCTGTTTATCGACTCGATTTTTTTTAAAATCGCGTTCCTCTCGTTTTCGATACGGCTGCGGACATCATCTTCAAGACGATTTATCCTGTTTATTACAGCTTTTACGCTCATTGATGCATCATATACCGCTTCCGAATCATCGGATAACTTTGACATATCGCCGCGGTTTCCCAGAACGTTTCTGATATCCTCGCTGTCAATTACTTCTTCATTTATTTCGTCCTCAATTGAAACAGCTTTTTGAAGTAGGCTGCCCCTTTCGGAAAGAAGGTCTGAAAGCTCCTCAGTCGGCGATGTCATCATCTGATTAGTAAGCGCTTCCACCTCAAGGAATATCTCTCTTTCAGCTTTAAGAAGTTTAATTAATTTTTCAATATTAACCATAAATTATTCTCTTCTATTCATGTTCGCCTGCAATCTGCTGTGCAAGGCTACGCAGATTGCCTACAGACGAAACCTCAGCCGCGCTTCTGTTCAGTTCAACCGTTTTAAAAAGCTCATTGCGCCATATTTTACATCCGCGCGGAGCGCTGATTCCTATCCTGACCTGATTATCAATAGAAATAATTTTTACCTCTATAGGCTCACCGCCCTTCTCAGGTTCGATGATAATGGATTCCTCTTGTTTTCTGGATATAACAAGCATCAGCTATGTCCCCCTTTCGTCAGGGGAAAACGAACTGGATAGTCACCCTCAAGCATAATCTGTGCAGCAAGATGTGTGTTCGGATTAAGGAACACAGGACTTTTCAGATTTACAGTTGACTCCTTAACATTCTGCGGTATGACCGCGATTGCCCAGCAATAGCAATCCCCTTCGCCCAGAAGCTTGTGTGCTTCCGCCGGAAGTACAGGAGTGAAGTCTGCTGACAGACCGCTCGGATCCATCATAATGAAACATAAGCCCGGATTTTGAATCGATTGGAGCCAGACAATGTTCTCTCCAATCTCTTCGTCATGAAGAATTACATATTCGGTGAATTCTTCAAAACCGAAAATCGGCTGAGAAAACCTGTATATATTCTCCGTCTGAACATCTATTTCTCCAAAATCTCTGGTATTTATGATCATATATATTTCACCTGTTTCCTATTCTAACGAACAAGCCCTCTGCTCAGGCCTCCGGCTCCTCATAATCTGGTGCAGCACTTGGCGGAAAATACAAAGGTCCTCCAAGATATTCGATATCAATAGACGCAAGCTCTGAAATCTTTACGCGAACACTTCCGGGGATATAGGTCAGCTCATTACCGCTTATCTGCCAGTTATAATCTAAGTTTCCAGCCTCATAGCTAAGATCAAGCTGTGCGGGGCTCCATGACAGGTCTGCCCCAACGTTTGGAAGATATGCTGTGTAAAGCTGCGGCTGTTCGAGTATTTTTGACCTGAAAATATCCGCAATACTGACGCTGTCCTGAATATTGCTCATTTCCTGACCTATCTCAACGTATTCCCGCATCTGCTTTCTTATATGTTCCTTGCTTTTTTCCGCATTTTGTTTAATCAAGTCAGCAACATTTTTTATCCCAAGAGATTTTCGAGCTTCATATGTGTCGATCTTAACCTCTGTGTTTTTTATCTTATCGATATTCAATTTTGCAGGTTTGTTCTGCATGTCTGACGACGGTATAAAATCCTGCTTGTATTCGAGTCTCGCAGGCTCGATTTCAAGCTCGTATTTCATAGGCGTTGTTGTAATTTGCAACAATTGCACAATTAACCCTCCCTATACAAAGACTAAGGACAGCTTAATTCAGAAAATCCATAAGTGTAACGGGCAAGATTTTTGAACCCATCTGCAATACCGCTTTTAAAACATAATCATTCATTGTTTGATTTTTTGCCTCTTCAGCGTCGTTTATGCCCATAAGGTTATTAAGCTGATTTTTATATGAGTCTATATTAGAATTGATTCTCGCTTCAACTGTATCAAGAAAATTTGTCTTGGCGCCGATGTCTGTAAGCAACGCCCTGAAGCTGTCGGTAGTCTCAATGAGTATATCGCCATACTTACCGAGTGTCTCCATATCGCCGTCGCGCATGCACTTTTCTATATTCGTAAGCATATTGAATATATTATTCGGCATTCCATCGGAATTCTCACCAAAGCCTAAAATCTCAAGCCCCGAGTAGGATACTTTAAAAGCGGTATCGCTTTCAATATCGCTTCCAACCATCCTAAGTCCGAGTCCAATATCCGCATAAATGTCGCTGTCCATCGGAACCAGCTTATTTGTGAGCTTATCGTAGTAGCGGCCATCAGTGTTGTCATAGATTATATTATTGACATCAATGCCGTTATAAAGCAGTTTACCGTCGGTTCCAACTGAAAAAGGTGCGATTTTTGCAGAGGAACCGCCCAAAACATATTTGTTGCCATACTTGGTGTTGGCGAACTGAAGAATTTCCTCTTTCAAAGCTTTGACTTCATTTGCAAGAGCTTTTCTTCCGGCCTCACCCGTAGAATCAGACATAGCTTTTGTGATCTTTTTGCTCTGCACATCGCTGAGAATATCATTTATCGACTTTAGCGCGTCTTCCGTTACGGAAAGTCCGTCATTTATCGACTTTACATTATCATAATATTCCTGCGTTTTTGATAAATCGGTTCTGGTGCGGAGTACCCGCGTGCCTGCAGATACGTCATATGAAATACGCACAAACCTGTTGCCCGAGGCTATTCTTGCGTTCGTCTCCGCATAGTTAGTCTTTGCCTGCTCCAAGTATTTCAAATAGTTTCTGACTGTAGTTTTATCTGAAACTCTCATGGTTATCCGATCCTTTCAAGTAAAATAGTCGGCTATAGGTATTCAAGCGGAGTAAATTAAAACTTACCGCCCTGCAATGCCTATTTTGTTGATCAGCGTCTCCAGCAGCTCGTCCATAACTGTCATTATTCGGGCGGCGGCCTGATAAGATCTCTGATATTTCAGCATATCCGCAGTTTCTTCATCTTGCTGTACGCCTGAAACCGCTTCCCTTTGTGAAAGAAAATCATCCGAAACTGTAGCGGCGGCATCGCGCCTTCCTTCGTTAAAACTTACATCGGTACCAACTTTGCCCACAACGTCTATTATGTAGTCGCTGAAATTCCCTTGAAAACTCTCGCCATATGACGTGAATGTATTGCTCTCCCCCGTCAGTCTTGCCGAAAGCTTCTGGGCATAATTTTCTACGTTTTCCGCTCTGCTGAATATGAAATAGCCCGGACCGTTTAAGTTCCATTCATCACTTATCGCAATATTCCCCGCGGTTATTGGCAAACTGGAATCCGTTGTGCCATCTCCCTTTTTGGCTGACAGCAAGATTTTATATTCTATCTTTCCATCGGCACCGACTTTTGGATTTCCGTTTCCGTCATTTTCCGGAATAGATGTATTTGCAACCTTTACCAGAGCAGCCGCGAAAGTGTTTATCCTGTCCCGATAATAAGGGATGCCCTGAACAGGTGTTTCCTTGTTGCTCTGAGCATTATTGCCTCTGCCGTTCAGTACATTTATGTATCCAAGAAGAGAGCCGGATGTCAGCGATACGCTTTTACCGCTGGAGCGCCAATCAACATCTACATAGCCTTTTTGATCTTTTGACATTGTCAGCGCATCGCATTCGCCCTGATTTATTACAAGCTTGCCGCCCATTTCCACATCGACTGTTCCGTCTGCCTGACTGATTACGTTAATATTGCCGTATCCGGCAAGCTCATCAAGAAGCAGGTTTCTTCTGTCAAGCAGCTCATTTGGTCTGAAGTGTTCATTGGAGGGATCCGTAACAACAGTTGCATCTCCGGCTATAATCTTATTGATATGGGCAATTTGATTCATCACTTCATTTACCCTGTCGATTGTTGTTCCAAGGTCCATCGTCTGCCGTTCCGCAACCGTCGTCAGCTGCTGGTCTGCCCGCTGTATAACCTGAACCATGTTTAAAAAGGCGGATTTAACGATGTTCGCCTCGGAATCGAGCGTAGGCTCCTGGATATACTTATTGATGCTCTCATAAAGCTTATTAATTCCGCCTATAAAACCGGAAGAATCCGTTATGTCCATAGCTTCCGGAAATACATTCAGTACATCATTCAGAATATCTGAGGACTTGCCGTAATAACTTGCGAGGGAATATTCGTCACGGTAGCATTTATCTAAAAAATCATCTCTAATTTGCGAAACACCAAGTGTTTCAACTCCGCGTCCGGCCTGTCCTATAGTGCTTGAAGCGATTCTGCTCGAATATGTGGTCGTATATATGGAGGCTCTCTCAACGCGCTGCCTTGTGTAACCTTTTGTTTCGGTATTCGCAAGGTTGTTTCCAACTATGTCCAGAGATTTCTGGTTCGCGAATACCGCTGTCTTTGCGGCTTCAAAGCCAAAAAAAGTAGATCTTAACATCATTTCCTCCTATATAATTTCCTTAATGGACGACCCCTTGGAAAACGGATTCTTCATATTGCTGTCCGGGGTATACAGTCCATTCTGGGCGTTGGAGTCTATATTGTTGAACACTTTGTCAAGAAGCTTGAGGTCTGTGTTTGCCAGTTCGATTGCAAGTTTGTTTTGCTGCTTTATATCGTTGACAAGGTCAACTATTTCCGAAAACAAAAGTCCAAGCCTTTCGCCCGCTTCGGCATCAGAAACGGCAGCGACGATTTCCTTAGCTGTATAATCGTCAAATCCCAGCTCAGCCTGCATTGTGGCCCGTTTGCTCTCAAAGCCTTTAAGCTTCATAGTCTCTGCCTGCTGCACCTGCAGTATAGCCTCAAGCCTTTCAATATCGCTGCTCAGCAATGCCTGACGCTTTTCGCGTTCGTTTGAAAGTGCAAATGCAAGCTCGTCCCTGTATTTTTCCAAAAAGGAGATAAAATCATCGTACTTTTTTGTCACGAACACTGCCTCCTTATCTACGTGCGGCTGTTTGTTCCCAATGCGTATTTCATAACGGCAGAGGCGATATCACGACCTGAAACAGGACAGTTGTCCTCCCGATATGCCTCCTTGAGCGCTTCTATGCGCTCCTGAGACGCAGTTTTAGCGCTCTGCGCGGAATAAGTTTTTGCAAGCGAGCTAAGTTCCGCTTTAAAGCTCGCATCAGAACTGATTGCCACCTTATCCGTTCCGTAGGTCTCGGAAGCTGAAGGCGTATTTTCCTCAACGTTTCTTTTAACGCGGCATGTATTTGCTGTATTTTGCAAACGATAATAATTCTGTAAAGAGTTAATTTCCATATTTGCCTCCTGTACTCTGGCGCAGCTGTAATAAATTAAAATGCTGCAGGCGGATTTGAAACCATTTTATTCAGGACGTCTTGCCTGCTCCGGAACCGGCAAAGCTGTAGACAGTAAAATCACGCGGGCGGAAACACTGCTTTCCCTTTATTCCTCATTATATTTATTCAACGTATTAAACGAAATGAAAGTACAATAGATAAATAAATGTATAGTAATAAGGTCATTTTAATCTTTTTTAAGATAATTAATCACTAATATTCAACATTATTCATTTACTTTCGTCAAAAACTATTTCTTTCTTTAACTATCTGTGGTATATATATGCTGATAAGGAGTGACGAAGCAGTGGCAAAAGTGATATCTCTCATAAATCAGAAAGGCGGCGTAGGTAAAACTGCGTCAACGAACGCGATAAGCGCCTGTCTGAAGCACAAGGGCTATAAAGTCCTATGCATAGACTTTGATCCCCAGGGGTATCTTTCTTTCAGCATGGGTGCCGATACCCGCGAGCACAGTTCAATTTATGACGTTTTAAAACATAATATAAAGATCCGCTATGCAATACAGAAATCAAATGTTGTGGACATCATCCCGGCGGATGCAATCCTCGGAAACGTTGAGCGCGAATTTACAGGTCCCGGGTCCGAGCATATGCTTAAAGACTGCATCAAATCAATTTCCCCAATGTATGATTACATACTTATCGACTCTCCTCCGGAGCTTGGTCTGCTCTCAGTAAACGCAATAATAGCTTCCGACGTTGTCCTTATTCCGGGTCTGTCAGACGGTTACAGCCTTCAAGGGGTAATCCAGGTGCATGAAACCATCTCAAGAATAAAGCAGGCATTCAACCCCAACCTCGTTATCGGAGGAATGTTCCTTATCCGCTATTACCCCCGCGAAGCCCTCAGCCGCACTACTAAAGAAACCGCGCAGCTTTTAGCTAAGCACCTAAACATCCCCCTGCTGAATACGACGATCAGGCACAGCAATATCATCAGCAAAGCTATGACCACCTTGCAAAAGGACATAATAGAATATGCTCCTAAAAACAATGCGGTAATGGATTACATTGCATTGGTCGAAGAATTGTTTGAAAGGGGATTTATCTAAAAAATGGCGAAGTCAAAAAAAGAGCTCGACAAGGATTTGATGTTCTCAAAAATAATGCCTGCTCTTACAAGCAATCCTTTCAGCAATATAGCAACTCCGGCTCCTGTCATCGAAGAAAACGGGACTGATGTTTTGTCTGCGCTCCGTGAAAAGCTCTTTGCAAGAAGCAGTGAATATATTGAATCCGAAACAATTGCCACAATAAATGTGATGGAAAACCTTGTCCTTAAAAAGGTCGATTCCGTTATCGGCAGATTTAACGTGTGCACTTGCGACCGCTGCCGTTGTGACATTTGTGCCTGCGCCTTGAATGATCTGCCCCCGCATTATATCGTTGCAAAACCCGATATAATTGCAAAAGCGGAATCTGAAATTCCGGAAAAAACTGTTATGGACGCACTGATAAAAGCAGTTATAAAGGTTCGCGCCCATCCGCGCCACTAAAATGATTAAAACTTAAAACAATAAAAAAGAACCGTTTTGCATCGGCAAAACGGTTCTTTTTTTTATATTCGTCCCCGTCTTCGCTGTATGTCAAGACGCTGCTTTGCAAATATCTCCTGACATAGTCTGTCTGATTCCCTGCGGCCAAGATTCAGAAACTGGCATCCGTAAAGTTTTCCAAGTGCACGGTGTTCATCGATTCTGCGAACTGTGCAGGCAACATTGAACACCTCCTGCCCCTCACCGACCCGAAGACCTTTTACTTCAAGCTCTGTTCCTTTCTGAAAATAGCAGTCCTCGTCTGAAACCGCTATGAGAAGCCCCGACAGGCTGATACTTGTAACCACGCACTTAAAAGTTCTTATAGTATTAGTTTTATCCGGTCCTATTACTTCAGCATTTGAATGAGTTTTTATTCTAAAATATTCCCTGCGTTCATTATCGCCGAAAGATGTTATCTCATTTATCCGCCAAAAACTGTTATGGGCTATGTAAATTTTGCCTCCAAGCCCCAAATAGCCATGCTTGTTGCTGAAAACATTTATTTTTACAGGTATGCCGAATGCTGCGCTCGGCATTTCCTCGCCGTCAGAGGATACTATCTCGAGCGCCTGGCCATCGTCATCCAGTACCGCCCGAATTTTCCCCAGCAAGAGTAAATCATTATCCATCGTCTTGACTTCGCAAAAACAGCCAACATAGTTAGCAAGATGTTCGTTCAAAACTTCACCGCCAATCGTACCGTTATTCTATTCTATGGCAATAAAAACCTATAAAAGAAAGAACTGCCAAAGCCGATATTCAATCTTGACCCTTTAAACGCTTTTTCCGGGAATCGTAAGCTCCGCCCAAATGTCATTGACATATTCCACTGCTTCAAGATACTTTTCTTTGATGATTCCCTCTGAAAGTCCAAGAGTACGGGCAAGATTCCCGACCTCTATCCATTTTCCTTTTTCATAGGATGTGCAAAGCGCAAGTAAATCCGCGCATCTGCCCGGTTCGCCGACAAGTCCGCCTTTCAGCTCATCTGAAAGCGGAAGCTGCGCGATAGCGTTGTCGATTGGAACCTCAAGGAGAATACCAAGCGTTGAGAACATACCAAGCAGATATGCCTCCTGTCTTGAAATAGGTATCTCACGTATGTACTGCGATACTTCCTGACAAAAAACAGCACGAAGGAACGAGGTCTTGATAAGTTCGTCAGAAACGCCTCCGTCGTCTGAAAAGCTCAAAAGGTATATCCACTGCTTCAGCTGACCCAAGCCGAGGATAGTAAGTGCCTGCTTAATATCTTTTACCCTGTTAGGCAAAGCGAAATAAGCAGAGTTCACAAGCTTTAGAAGCGAATATGACAATGTAACGTCAAGTGATATTATCTTTGAAATTTCATCAAAGTCAGGTATTTCCTTGGAAATAGCAGCCATCAAGCGGTAAAAGTTGGATTCCAGACGCTCCATTTTATGTACTTTCGTGCTGAGCATCTCTGAAACGCTTTCACCCTGAAAATAGTCGCAGTCATATGAGAGTGCAAGCTCTCTCGCCTCGGGAGAGTTGATGCCGGAAGCGGCAAGCTTCTTTCCAAGACTTTTGGTAAGCTTGCATACCGCATCGATACCTTCATTCTGCAGATTAGAAAAATCGACCTTTATAATGTCTATATCCGGAAGAATGTTCATGAATCTGCGGTTAAAATCAAAGCCTATGACTGCTATACGATAACCATTGTTCCTATACTTGAGCACTATATTTCTTGCCTCAGGATTAACAAGAATATTCTCTTCGATTTGGATAACAAGTTTCTTTTCATCGAATACGCGAGGAATATTCTTCATAAGCAGGTTGGGCGTGAAAGTAAGAAAGCAATCCTTTCCTCCCAAAAAGCTCTCGGCATTCAGTTCATTGAAAAACGTTACTATCGTATTGGCAACTCGGGCATCTCTTTTGTTATACAAGGAGCTTGCATCCTGAAAGTATACCAATTCATATGCCACAAGTTTTTGGTTGCTGTCAAGGATAGGCTGTCTTACGATATGGGTTTCCATACCATTTCCCCCTTATGCAAGTAGTTAGCTCATATTTATTACGCACAACGATGTCAAACCGCTAATTAAGGCTGCGGACGGGAGGTGTCTATCGGTCAAAGCGCAGCTGAGTTTAGCCTTTCTTTGCAGACTATACAGGCACTGCCTTGATATTATATACTATTTATACATATTCTTCAAGACAAATCCCCATAGAAGTTATTGCTTTTGCATTTGATGGTCCTACATAGCGGAAGTGCCATGGTTCCCAAAACACTCCGGTAATGTCAGATTTATCCTTTGGATACCTTTCAATAAAGCCATATTTTGCCGCATTTTCCTTGAGCCATTCATATGCGGGAGTCTGGGCAAAGCTTTCGTCAAGGGCAGGCTTTCCGCCGGTCTGCAAATCTACGGCAAGTCCTGTGTGGTGCTCACTCGCCCCGGGCGGCTGGATATACTGGTTCGTGTTGATTTTGCTGGCTTCTTCATTGTATCCCTGAGTCAAGAAGCTTGATACTTTTGCTTCATATATCTGCCTTTGTTCCGAAACACTCCTGTAGCCTGAGCATATGGCTATATCGATCCCGTCTTTCTTTGCATCGTTGAGCATATCTCTGAGCATATCGGAAATTCTGCAATCAACACGCACATTGTCGAATGTAATCAGATCAACTGTAAAATCAACGGGGACAACGCGCTCTTTGTTCACGAGTATAAGCTGCCATTTGTCTTCTTCAGACAATTCTGTCTTTACAGCTTCTTCATTTACATTTTCATCAGATTTTTTTTCGTCTTTAGGGCTAATCGACATCATCACACCGACCATACCTGTCAGCGAAAAACAAAGCAAAACCATTGCGGCAAGAAGGCGGGATAAGCGCATGTTTTTTCTTCTTTGATTTCTTGTTAATTCTTCCTGCTCCCTAAGTCGCTGAAGATGATTGTTCACCTATAACAACTCCCTCATTTTGCTTGTCCTTTCTCATCTTTCACATTTTCGGGTGCCGCCGCCCGAAATTTTGCCGCTGTGGACAAAATACTGCAATAGACTTTCGCGATTATTTCATATAGTTCCGGCGGTATGTTTTTTCCCACATCGAGCATACACAGCATAGAAGAAACACTGTCGTCCCTGTAAACAGGTATCCCCGTTTTTTCAGCTATATCTATGATTTGTTCCGCCGCCGTACCGTAACCGGAGGCTATTACTACAGGCGCAAGATCCTGTCCCGGTTCATATTTAAGAGCGGCGGCTCTTTTGTCAGACTTTGACATCCACTCCAACCCTCCTATAGGGAAGCGATTTGAAAACGTCCATCAAGGAACGTGTTTTTTCAAGTGCTGCAACTTGGGTTTTTCCCAAGCGGTATTCTGTGCCGTAGAGGATTTTGGGTATGCCGCGCATAAGCTCCTCATATCCCGTTTCATATCCTTTGGGGCAAAACAGCAAAAAGTCAATTGTAGAATTATACACGAAGAACTCCGCTTCAAACCGCCCCACGCTGTCAACGTCGATAA
>JAAYBD010000005.1 GCA_012719035.1 Clostridiales bacterium
CGGATGGAGTACAATCATCTGCGTCCCCATTCGTCGCTCGGCAACCTTACCCCAGAGGAGTATGCAGCAAAGCTGGCTGGTGGTTACTAACATTTCACCTGGTCGAACTTTGGGGGCAGGTCACCTCACTTGAAAACAACGAAAAGTTCTGCCCCAAATGCGGAAAGCAGCAGTAAAGCTTTTCTTATAACGTCAAAACGGCGCTTCAAAACCGAAGCGCCGTTCAATCTATTCATTCTGGCATTTCAACAGACCACGAGGGTGTTTTCTCCCCATAAAGCCTGCAAATCCTCTTTATATCATTTACAAGAGTATCCACATTTTCCTCTTTTGTCGCCCAGCTTGTTACAAAGCGCACTGCCGTTTTGTCCCCCGGCATCTCTTTCCATATTGTAAAAGAGTAATTTTTTGAAAGTTCGCTTCTCACCGCTTTGTTTACTATCGGAAACTGCTGGTTTGTCGGCGAGTCATAAAGAAAATCACAGCCGGCGCTTTGAAAGGCTTCCTTTATGCGCATTGCCTGACTAACTGCATTGCGGCTTATTTCGAGATACAGTCCGTCTTTGAAAAGTGTTTCAAACTGAATACCTAAGAATCTCCCTTTCGCAAGCATACCACCGTGCTGCTTTATGTGATAACGGAAGTCCCGGTCAAGTTCTTCGCTGCAGATGCAGACAGCTTCCCCAAACATCGCGCCAACCTTTGTTCCGCCTATATAGAACAAATCGCAAAGCTCCGCAATATCCGCCATAAACAGGTCGTTTTCATCGGCAGCCAAAGCATAGCCAAGCCTTGCCCCGTCCAGATACAGCGGGATGTTCCTGTTGTCACAGACGCGCCTTAAAGCTGTAAGCTCGCGTTTTGAATATATAAGTCCCGTTTCGGTGGGATGAGAAATATAAACCATCGCCGGCTGAGGGCAATGCTCACGTGTAGGATCGCTCCAGTGCTCATCCAGAAGCTTTTTTACCTGAACCGCCGTTATCTTGCCGTCCTCCGAAGGAAGCGTTATCACCTTGTGTCCCGTAGCCTCAACAGCTCCGGATTCATGTGTCGCTATGTGACCTGTTTCCGCGCAGATAACAGCCTGATGTGGGCGAAGCACCGAAGCTATTACAGTTGCATTCGCTTGAGTTCCGCCGACAAGAAAATGGACGTTCATGTCCTCTCTTCCGCAGGCAAGGCGGATGATCTTTCGCGCAGTCTCGCAAAATTCGTCTTCGCCGTAGCCCTTTGTCTGCTCTCTGTTCGTCTTGATCAGAGCTTCGAGAATACGCGGGTGCGCCCCCTCGGTATAATCGCATTCAAATCTGAGCATCTTTCTATATCCCCCGGTTTAGCCTCGCTTGGCATAATATACATATTTGTATTATATTACATACGGTCGGAATGTCAATTGCCACTCGAAAAAACAGTTATTCGGGCATATTGCGCGGCACAGTAAAAATCGATTTATTGCACAATAAGCAATTTACATTTTGGTACATTTGTGGTAGACTATGCTTTACTGTATCAGACATATGCCCTTGGCGGGAATATAGGGCAAAATCACATTTTGCCAATGGAGGTTCGCATGAATCAAAGCTTTTTTGCGCTGATATCGCGCATGCGCTACATAGGGCGCTGGGGACTTATGCGCAACAGTCTGCCTGAAAATGTTCAGGAACACAGCCACATGGTTGCCGTCATTGCCCATTGTCTTGCCGTTATAGGGCGTGACATTTACGGAAAAGAATGCAGTCCCGAGCTATGTGCAACCGCCGCTCTTTACCATGACGCTTCCGAAATCCTGACGGGCGATTTGCCTACCCCTATCAAATATCACGACGAAGCGATAAAAAACTCCTACAAAGAGATCGAGCGCAAGGCAAGCCTCAGACTGCTTGAGCTTTTGCCCGATGAGCTCCGCTCCTCATATGAGCCGCTGCTTTTCCAGGAGGATGGCTCGGTTTGCTCCTATGTCAAGGCAGCGGATAAGCTTGCCGCATATATAAAGTGTATTGAGGAGCGCAAGGCGGGCAACAATGAATTCAAATCCGCTGAGGCACAGCTTCTGGCTATTCTCAAAAACAACCCTCTTATCGAGGTAAGCTATTTTATAGAAAATTTTATCCCCGCGTTCGAGCTTACTCTCGATGAACTTGGTACGATGAGCTGACGCGGATGCGTTTATCCTGAAAAAATACAGCCTTCCGCGTTTGGAGGCTTTATAAAAAATAGTGCGCCAAGAAGCGCAGGAGGTCAATTTTATGCGAGCTTTCGTTACTGTCGTTGGAAAAGATAAGGTCGGCATCATCGCCGCCATATGTATTCTTCTTGCAGAGAAAAATGTCAACATTCTGGATATCAGCCAGACCATTTTGCAGGACTGCTTCACAATGATAATGCTTGTGGACGCTTCCGACTCCACCGTCCCCTTTGACGCTCTCGGGGAAAGCCTTTCGGAGCTTGGCAGAAAAATGGAGCTTACCATCCGCATACAGCGTGAGGAAATCTTCAACGCCATGCACAGGATTTAAGGCGGGAGAGAACATTATGATAAATCAAGGTGAAATTTTACAGACTATAGAAATGATCGATCAGCAGCATCTGGATGTCCGTACGATCACGATGGGCATTTCCCTGCGTGATTGCGGTCATCCCGATATAAAGGTTAGCTGCGATAAGATATACGATAAAATCTGCCGCTGTGCCGGCAATCTTGTAAGGACGGGCGAACAGATTGAGGCAGAGTTCGGCATCCCAATCGTCAACAAGCGCATTTCCGTTACGCCCATTTCGCTTGTTGCGGAATGCTGCGAAGCCGAGGACTACGTACCCTTTGCCAAGGCTCTTGACAGGGCGGCAAAGGAGGTCGGCGTCGATTTTCTGGGCGGATATTCCGCACTTGTTCACAAAGGCTGCACCGTTGGAGATTCAAGGCTTATCCGGAGTATTCCTCAGGCTCTTGCTGAAACAGACCTTGTCTGTTCCAGTGTAAACGTCGGCACGACCCGCGCCGGAATCAACATGAATGCAGTGCGCCGTATGGGTGAAATCGTCAAGCAGACAGCAGAGCTTACCCGCGATAACGGCAGTCTCGGCTGCGCCAAGCTTGTCGTGTTCTGCAATGCCGTTGAGGATAACCCGTTTATGGCCGGAGCTTTCCATGGTATCGGTGAACCCGAATGTGAAATCAACGTCGGCGTATCAGGACCCGGGGTTGTTTATGAAGCTCTCAAGGCAGCAAAGGGGCAGCCGCTCGATGTTGTTGCCGAAACGATCAAAAGGACAGCTTTCCGCATAACGCGCGTAGGTCAGCTCGTTGCACAGGAGGCATCATCCCGTCTGGGTGTTCCTTTCGGAGTCGTTGACCTCTCTCTTGCACCCACTCCCGCTATCGGTGACAGCGTTGCAGATATTCTTGAGGAAATGGGTCTGTCATCAGTCGGAGCACCCGGCACGACCGCGGCCCTTGCTCTTCTTAACGATGCTGTCAAAAAGGGCGGCGTCATGGCGTCAAGCAATGTCGGCGGGCTTTCGGGCGCTTTCATTCCCGTCAGCGAGGATGCGGGCATGATAGCCGCCGCCAAGGCAGGACACCTCTCCATCGAAAAACTTGAAGCGATGACCTGCGTCTGCTCTGTGGGACTTGACATGATAGCTATCCCCGGCGACACCTCCGCGGAAACCATCGCCGCCATAATCGCGGACGAAGCCGCGATAGGAATGGTGAACAATAAGACGACGGCTGTCCGCATCATACCCGCAGTCGGGAAAAAGGTCGGTGATATGGTCGAATTCGGCGGTCTTTTGGGCAGTGCCCCAATAATGCCCGTAAACACCTGCTCGCCCGCTGAATTTGTCATGCGCGGTGGGCGAATCCCCGCACCTATGCACAGCCTGCGGAACTAAGTGCATATTTTTTGAACATAATAACATCGCAGGCAGCTATATCTGACAATTTATTACCGGGAGTTTTTATATATGGATCAATGTAAAATAGACCGTATAAACGAACTTGCGCGCTTGGCTAAGCAGCGTGAGCTGACAGCTGAAGAAACCGAAGAACGCCGGATACTCCGCGAAGAGTATTTAGCAGAATGGCGAGCAGGCACAAAGGCGGCGCTTGACAGGGTCTATATAATCGACGAAAACGGCGTCAAGCGCAAACTGACAGAATAAAAAGGCGGCGGAGTTTCCGCTTCCAAATATATGATTCCCGTGGCCGCCAGCTACGGGGAGAGGAGAAAAATTAATGCTGAAAAATACGGAAAAAACAATGGACAAAATCGTAGCGCTCTGCAAGAACCGCGGCATCATATACGCAGGTTCCGAAATCTACGGCGGACTTGCAAACAGCTGGGATTACGGTCCTCTCGGAGTCGAGCTGAAAAACAACATAAAGCGCGCATGGTGGAAAAAATTTGTACAGGAAAACCCATACAACGTCGGTTTGGACTCTGCAATTTTAATGAATCCGCAGGTCTGGGTCGCTTCCGGTCACGTCACCACCTTCAACGATCCGCTCATTGACTGCAAAGCCTGCAAAATGCGTCACCGTGCAGATAAGCTGATTGAGGAATGGATGAAGGAACGCCCCGGAGAAGACGTCAACGTGGAAGCCATGACGAATGAAGAAATGGTCGCCTTTATCCGCGACAACAGTATCGCCTGCCCCGGTTGCGGAAAGTCCGATTTTACAGATATACGCAAATTCAATCTCATGTTCAAGACTCATCAGGGCGTTACCGAGGACAACTCAA
Organism: Clostridiales bacterium; assembly: GCA_012719035.1. Classification (GTDB taxonomy): domain Bacteria; phylum Bacillota; class Clostridia; order Oscillospirales; family Oscillospiraceae; genus UBA2658. The sequence continues at coordinate 4,746 of JAAYBD010000005.1, forward strand.
CCGAAGTCTACCTCCGTCCCGAAACCGCTCAGGGAATTTTTGTGAATTTCAAGAATATTCAGCGCACAACGCGCCGCAAGATACCCTTTGGCGTTTGCCAGATAGGAAAGAGCTTCCGCAACGAGATCACTCCCGGCAACTTCATCTTCCGAATCCGCGAATTCGAGCAGATGGAGCTTGAGTTCTTCTGTGAGCCGGGAACCGACCTTGAGTGGTTCAATTACTGGCGCACATACTGCCATGAGTGGTTGCTCAATCTCGGCATGACCGACGAGAATCTTCGCCTGCGCGACCATGAAAAGGAGGAGCTTTCCTTCTATTCAAAAGCCACGACAGACTTTGAATACCTTTTCCCCTTCGGCTGGGGCGAGCTTTGGGGCGTTGCCGACCGCACAGACTACGACCTTACCCAGCACCAGAAGGTATCGGGACAGGATATGGATTATTTCGATCAGGAAAAGAACGAGCACTATATTCCCTATGTCGTTGAGCCTTCGCTCGGCGCCGACCGCGTAACGCTCGCATTCCTTGTGGATGCATATGATGAGGAGATTGTCGACGCTGAGAAAAACGACACCCGTGTCGTCCTGCATCTCCATCCGGCACTTGCACCCATAAAGTGTGCTGTCCTCCCCCTTTCCAAAAAGCTGGGTGAACCGGCAGAGGAGCTTTTCCGCAGTCTGCAAAAACATTTTATGGTCGAATACGATGAGGCAGGCTCTATCGGGAAGCGTTACCGCCGCCAAGACGAAATCGGCACGCCTTTCTGCGTGACCTATGACTTTGACAGCGAAAACGACGGCTGTGTCACCGTTCGTGAACGCGATTCCATGACGCAAGAGCGTGTCAAGATTGACGAACTTGCAGAATATATTTCCAAGAGACTGGAATTCTGATTTTATTTTGCGCCGCTTTTTAGCGGCGCAAAATAAATGCTTTATATGTCTTGAAAGGATAAACTTATGGGAACCGGTCAGCAATTCGTTAAAAAAATCGGGTCTTTCGGCAGTTTTGTTTTTCTGCTGCTTTTCGTGCTCTTTTTTATTATCTGCTTTTCATCGGGCAAAGATCCTATTCCCGGGTACGAAAGCCCTCATGAAGCATCATATTACTTCCAGAACGAACACACCCTATCAGAGCTGAAAACCGAGCTTGAAACGAATGTTTTCCCCCACCTTACAGGGATAAGGGACTGCAGGGTTTCAGACGGAAAACTTGTTATCACCATTGAAAGCAGCAGCTTTGCTTCTAACCGCTCCGCTATCCTCAGGTATTACGAGGAGAGCCTATTTGAATTCGTTCACGCATAATCTTTTCCATACAATATCGATGCAGAGCAAAGATGAAGCTTTGTTCTCAGGAGGTCAACATGAAAGACGGACTTGTTAAAGTCGCCGCCGGAACTCCCGAAATCCGCGTGGCAGACTGCGAATATAACAAAAATTCAATAATAAATCTTATAAAACAAGCAGAACGTAACAACGTTAAAATTATGGTACTGCCCGAGATGTGCCTTACAGGCTACACCTGCGGCGATCTTTTCTTACAGCGCACACTGATAAAGGGTGCCGAGTCCGCACTCAACCATATTTTAGTCTCTACCGCGGAAACAGATATGCTGTTTGCCGTCGGATTACCTGTGTTCTACAACGGAAAACTCTACAACTGCGCCGCGGTTTGCTGCAAGGGTCAGCTCCTTGGGCTTGTTCCAAAGCTCAACCTTCCGAATTACGGCGAGTTTTATGAGAAGCGATGGTTTGTCGAAGGCGAAAAGGAATGCAGGATAACGTCCTATGCCGGACGGGAAACCTATTTCGGTACGGGAATACTGTTCAAATGCAGAAGCATAGCTAATCTATGCATCGGCGTTGAGATATGCGAGGATCTATGGTCGGTAACGCCTCCCTCTTCAGAACTTGCCCAGGCGGGTGCAACAGTCATATTAAACCTTTCCGCCAGCCATGAAATAGCTTCGAAGAACGCTTACCGCCGCAGTCTCGTCACGGGTCAGTCCGGAAGACTTATATGCGGATATATCTATGCGGATGCCGGCGAAGGCGAGAGCACTACCGATATGGTGTTCGCGGGACATGATATCATTTCCGAAAACGGCATGATTCTTGCCGAGCACAGCTTCGGAACAGGGCTTATTATTTCCGAGCTGGATGTTAATTACCTTAGCTATGAGCGCGCAAGAATAGGAACATTTACCTATTCGTATGACAGCCGGTTTGTCAACATCGGTTTTTCCCTTATGACAAAAAACACAAATTTAACCAGAGTCATTTCTCCCACGCCCTTTGTTCCGCATGACCTCACAGAGCGCATGAACCGCTGTGAAGAGATTCTCCGCATAGCCGCTCTGGGTCTTAAAAAGCGCATAGAACATACCGGCGTTGAACATCTCGTTATCGGTATTTCAGGCGGGCTTGATTCTACGCTTGCCATGCTGATTTCTACAAGGGCGGTCGATGCTCTGAATATTCCGCGAAGCAATATCATTGCCGTCAACATGCCTTGCTTCGGTACAACAGAACGTACAAAGAGCAATTCGGAAGTCTTGGCAGATGAGCTTCGCACCACACTCAGAACTATTAACATAACAAACTCCGTCACACAGCATTTCGCCGATATAGGTCATAGCGAGAGCGATTTCTCGGTAGTATATGAAAACTCACAGGCACGCGAACGCACACAAGTGCTTATGGACATTGCCAACGGCTGCAAAGGTCTTGTTGTCGGAACCGGAGATATGTCCGAACTTGCGCTGGGCTGGGCGACATACAACGGCGATCACATGTCCATGTATGGCGTAAATTCGGGAATTCCCAAAACCCTGGTGCGCTATCTTGTGGAGTACTGTGCGGATGTTGCGGAGTCAAGTAAGCTTTCGGAAGTTCTGCGCGACATTCTGGCAACTCCTGTGTCACCGGAGCTGCTTCCCGCCGCAGACGGCGATATAAGCCAGAAAACAGAGGAACTTGTAGGTCCGTATGAGCTCCATGATTTCTTCCTATATCACTTTATCCGCCGCGGATGTGAGCCTAAGAAGGTGCTTCGTCTTGCAGAATACGCTTTTGATGGTGATTATGACAGCAGCACCATCCTCAAGTGGCTTCGCATCTTTATCCGCCGATTTTTCTCTCAGCAGTTCAAGAGGAACTGTCTGCCTGACGGTCCGAAAGTCGGAACGCTCTCCCTCAGTCCGCGGGGCGACCTAAAAATGCCCTCTGACGCGGTGTGCGACTTATGGCTGAAGCAGCTCGAAAACCTTTGATTATTTTGTCAGCTTATATTTAGGAACGTATTCGCAGAAGCAGCTGGTATCATTCTATTGTAATATAAAAATGTCCGCAGCCTAAATAAAGCTGCGGACATTTTATTATCTTTTAAATTAACGATGCGGCTATCAATTTTTTTGTGTAATCCGTTTTAGGAGAGTTAAATACTTGCTCCGGCTTCCCCTGTTCAATAATACGCCCTTCGTTCATAATCAATACTCTATCGCTGATTTGGCGTATTACGTTGAGGTCATGCGAAATAAAAAGATAGCTAAGGTCAAGTTCTTTACGAAGCTCCAAAAGAAGTTCAAGTATCTGCGCCTGAATAGTTACATCAAGAGCGGAAACAGGCTCATCCGCTATGATAAAGCGCGGTCTTTGTATAAGCGCAACTGCAATCCCCACACGCTGGCGCTGACCTCCGGACAGCTCCCGCGGTTTTCTGTCTGCATATTCGGGACCAAGCCCTACACGCTTGAGCATATCCTTGACGCGCTCTTTGCGCTCTTCCTTACTATACTTTCCATAGGCTCTCAGCGGCTCTTCCACGATCCACTCAATCGCTTTTGCGGGATTGAGCGAACCCTTGGGATCCTGAAAAACCATCTGCGGTCTGTTTGTATAATGAATTATATCCCCGTCGCAGTCGGTGTGCAGACCTAAAATCGTTTTGGAAAGCGTCGATTTTCCGCAGCCTGATTCACCGACAAGGCCGAGTATTTCACCTTGGCTTACCTCGAAATTTATATCGAAAAGCACCTGTTTTTTCGTCTTTCTTCCGAGAAAGCCATGATTGATATAATAGGCATTAAGGTTTTTGACCTCTAAAACAGTATCAGGCATTAACTTTTCTCCTTGCCGACACTGCGGCAACAAGCTCCTTGGTATACTCATGCTGAGGATCACTGAAAACCTGCTCCGTATCGCCGTATTCGACAATTTCGCCGTTGTACATTACAGCCACTTTCTTACAGACACGCTTTATAACTCGCAGATCATGAGAAATGAACAGCAGGCTCACTCCGCATTTCTCGTTAAGGCGCTTGAGCAAATCAATAATCTGTGCCTGCACCGTAACGTCAAGAGCCGTTGTCGGCTCGTCCAGAATAAGAAGCTTGGGATGATTTATAAATGCGGCGGCTATCATAGCCCTCTGTCTCTGCCCGCCGGAGAGCTGATGCGGATACTTTTTATAGGTCATGTCGGGCTCCGGCAAACCAACAAGCTTCATTACTTCAAGCGCCATGTTGCGTCGTTCTTCCGCTTTTAGCTTGAAGTGCAGCTTTACGGTTTCCTCGATCTGGCGGCCAATCTTCATAAGCGGGTCAAGACTCGTCATCGGCTCCTGAAAAATCACGCCGATATCTTTTCCCTGAAGCAAACGCATTTCGTCCATAGTGCATTTTAGAAGGTTTTTTCCCTCAAAAATCACTTCCCCATCCACGGTCGCATTGTCACGCTCAATAAGACCGGCTATCGTCAGTGCGGTAACGGTTTTTCCGGAACCGGATTCACCTACAAGACCCAGCGTATCTCCCGCTTCCATATGCAGGTTTATGCCTTTGACAGCCATGCCGGGACGTCCATCGTTGAATGTTACTGTCAGATTTTTTATATCAAGCATTTCATTTACGCCTCCGTTTCGTAGTTGGGCGCCACATCGGGCGATAACTTGCCCCTTCGGATATAAGAGAAAAGCCCAAAATTAATATGGATATTGCGCAGCCCGCCGAAAGCGCCTGCCATGGCGCTGAAAACAGATACGCTTGAGAATCAAGAAGCATTCGCCCAAGGCTCGCGCTCTCGGTCGGTCGAATCCCAACGCCAAGAAAGCTCATGCTCGCCTCCGCAAGCACAGCATTATTGAAGCCTATAGCAACAGCGCTTAAAAGAACCGGAGCTATATTCGGAAGTATGTGCACAAACATTATTCGCGTGTGGCGTACACCCATGAGCTTTGCGTTTTTTACATAGTCCATATCTCTCTGTTTTGCAAATTCCCCGCGGACTACACGTGCAAAGCTTGGTATGAAGAGTATTCCCAAAACGATGATGATATTCGTTTTTCCGCCGCCCGTTATGCTGACCGCAACAAGCGCCAGCAAAATGCTCGGAAAAGCCGTAATCGCATCGTTTATCCTCATTATTATTTCATCGGCAGTTCCGCCGAAATAACCTGTTAGGGCGCCGATTATTGTTCCAAAAGTCGCACCTATGGAAACTGCCAGAAAGGCGATTGAAAGTGTCGTTCCCGCGCCTTCCATAACACGGCTTAATATATCACGTCCAAAATTGTCGGTTCCCAGGAGATGTTTAAGGCTGGGCGCCATACTCTTTTCCGCTGACGACATAGCATCGGGGTCAAACGGCGTCCAGAAAAAACCTAAAACAATAACAGAAACTGTGATCGCCGTTAAGGTACAGCCAAATATTAGATTGTAATTTGGTGTCTTTCTCACGGAGTTCCTCCAGATTATTTTGAAACCGCAGATAACGTGATATACGTTTGACATCCGCTTATTTAAAAAGCGAAAAATTTACTGCATTTCTTTATTTTTCTGCAAAGCGGTATTTACTGAAATAACTGCCGTAAAGCATTTATCAACGAAATCTGATTCTTGGGTCTATATATTTGTAGGATATATCCGCAATATAGTTTACTGTTATTACTGCAATAGAGATTATCATTATAATAGTCTGCACTACAGGCAGATCACGTCCGATTATGGATGTCATAAGAAGTCTTCCAAGCCCGGGAATCGCGAACACCTGCTCTATTATGATGCTCCCCGCAACGATATCTACTAAAGTTACCGCAAGAAACGTCACAACGGGAATTATAGCATTCCTCATAACATGGCTCCGGAGAACCTGCCAGCGGCTGTTGCCCCGGCTGTATGCGGTGCGGACGTAATCCTCGGACATTTCACGGATCATGCTGCTCCGTAAGAGCTTTACAACCATCGCGCTCTTTGGAATGGCAATCGCAAGCGCGGGAAAAACCATATACCCCCAGAAAGCGGCAGGGTTTTCTGCCCTCTGAACAAAATCACCGGGTGTAAAAAACTTGAACACAAGTCCAAATACGTATGTGAAGATAATTCCGATAAAGAAAGACGGAATTGACATTATAATCTGATTGAAAACCATTGCAATCCTGTCGGGTATGCTGTGGGCAAAACGCGCACGAAGTATTCCCAAAGGAAAAGATATGGCAAGGACCATCAAAAACGACATGCCTGTAAGCGCTGCCGTTATGGAGAGTTTCCCAGAAATCAGCTCATTTACGGGCATATGATAAGTATAAGAAGAGCCGAAGTCGCCTTTTAGGAAGTCTGTCAGCCAGTTGAAATAGCGCACGATCCCGGGTTTATTCAGTCCAAGCTCCTCCCTCAACGCCGCAACTTTCTCCGGCGTTGCCTGAGTACCCAGCATCCTTGTTGTCGGATCTCCGGGGATAACCTGAAATGCAATAAAGACTATTAGTGATATTGCGAGAAGGGTAAGGATGAAAATTCCCGCTTTTTTTAAAACATATCGCATCCTCTTCCCCCTTTAGAACATAAATCTGCCCAAGCGCTTCCGATTTTGCATGAGTATACGGGCCTAAAGCCGGAAATATGGAACAAGGCGGTCTTCCGGTGCTCCCTGTCAAAGACCGCCCTGCCAAATTCAATTTCAGAGTTTGCTTTTATACGGCTGTCTTATTTTGTGAAATAAACCTTTGACATATCCATGACATATAAGGGGTAGAATTCATATCCCTTGACGCCGTTGCCCATAGCAACCAGATCACAGAGGTCTTGAATGTAAAGGTTTGCAGCGTTCTTTGTCAGTATCGTCTGAAGCTCTCCGTAAAGCTCTATCTGCTCGGCATCGTCCGTGCAGGCTACAGCTTCCTTAAATACTTTGTCATATTCAGGATCGCTGAAGTTTACGAAGTTTGAACCGGAGTCGGAGGTAAAGCGCTTCAGCATCGCACTTGCTGTCATGGTTGATGCGTCAACACCTATGATGGTGCTCTGATAATTGCGGCCTTGATATACCTCACTGAGCCATGTTTCCCAGTCTACCGTCTGGATATCAACAGTAACTCCGATCGCTTTCATCTGCTGTGCAACAACTTCCGCTGTTTCGACGTGCGGCTTATAGTTTGACGGAACTGTTATAGTCATGTCAAAGCCCTCAGGATAACCTACATCGGCAAGAAGCTGCTTTGCCTTCTCAGCATCATATTTGTAGTGGTCTACCAGTTCGGGGCGGAAGTATTTTTTAAAGGCAGGATACATGCTACTGCCCACTGCGGTGCCTCTGCCGTCCGCAAGATAGTCCATTATCGCATTTCGGTCTATAGCATAACTCAGCGCCTGACGGACTTTCATGTTGTTAAAAGGTTCAACATTGTTGTTCAAATAAACCGCCTGAACAAGGTTCATCGTTCCCTCTGCCACAGTGAAATTATCACCGAGCTCTTTTACCTGCGCGCTTGTCAGGTGTGCAACAAGGTCAAGTGCACCGCCTTTCAACGACATTATGAGTGCCTCTGCATTGTCGATGATTTTGTAGGTCACTTTATCCACATAAGCGGGAGTTCCCCAGTATCCGTCAAATTTCTCAAGGATAATATTATCCTGCGGGGAGCGGGAAACAAATTTAAAAGGACCTGTTCCTATCATATCGGCTGTGGGGTCACTGCCATCCGGAATGATTGCGGCAGTAAGCGAAGCGAGGAATTCTATATTAGGCTCCTTGAGCTTTATTACAACTGTCTTGTCATCCGGAGTATCAATTGACTCAACCGCACTAAATTCGTCAATAAGAGGTTTTCCTGTGTCAAGCCCTGCGACACGCGACAATGAATAATTGACATCCTTTACCGTAACAGGATTTCCGTTATGGAAAAGCACATCGTCACGAAGTGTGAATGTAAATGTATCGCCTGTTTCGGAAATTTCAACATCACTTGCAACAGCGGGATTAAGGTTTCCTGCCGTATCGGGCTTAACAAGCCCCTCAAAGACATTGAACATTACCTCTCTTGTTCCTGCCGAGACCATTTTATGAGGGTCAAGACTGTCATCCAGATCCTGTGCTATACCAACTGTGAGGTCTCCTCCCATTACAGGCTCCGCTGAATTATTGTCAGCATTCGGTGTTTCCGCGGGAGGCTGCGTAGAGGTCTCATTTCCCTTGCCGCCGGAGCAGGCGCTCAGTGCAGCAGTCATCATGAGGGTTGCCAAAAAAAGTGCTATAGTTCTCTTGGTGTGTCTCATCGCTTTTTTCTCCTTAACTGAAAGAATTATATTATTTCCCCGACATTTTTCCGTCAGCGCCCTTGCATATTTGCTTCCATTATTCTCAAGCGGGTCGCGGCAGAAATGTTAAAGAAATATTTACAATTACCTAAAGCAGTATATACAATAATCGAGCCAAATGCAATAGCTTATTACCCAAAATTGACTGTAAAAAACCCAAAACAGGCAATTTGGGGTAATTGTAAATTTTTATCCTCATTAATTTGGTAAAGCGCCGAAAAAAACTTAAAAAAATGCGCCTTCCGCAAGGTCAAAAACCTTGCCGAAATGCGCATTTTTAAATAGATACAGTGGTTTTTCAGCTATTTCGCATATTCAACCGCTTTTGTTTCGCGGAGAACATGAACTTTGATCTGACCCGGATAGGTCAATTCGCTCTCAATCTTCTTTGCGATATCGCGCGCAAGGAGGATCATCTCATCCTCGGATACTTCCTCGGGCTTGACCATAATGCGGATCTCACGTCCGGCCTGTATGGCGTAGCAGCTTTCAACTCCATTAAAGCTTTTGGAAACTTCCTCAAGCTTTTCAAGGCGTTTGACATAGTTTTCGATATTCTCACGGCGCGCCCCGGGACGTGCTGCAGAAATCGTATCCGCGGCCTGAACAATACAGGCAATAACAGTGTGGGGTTCAACATCCCCGTGATGAGCGTGGATAGCGTGGATAACTTCCTCGCTTTCCTTGTATTTACGGGCAAGATCAACACCTATCGTAACATGGCTTCCCTCGACCTCATGGTCTATCGCTTTTCCGATGTCGTGCAGAAGCCCCGCTCTTTTTGCAACCGTCACATTAACTCCCAGCTCGGATGCGATAAGCCCCGCAATATGCGAAACCTCGATCGAGTGGCTTAAAACATTCTGTCCGTAGCTTGTGCGGTATTTCATTCGTCCCAGAAGCTTTATAATGTCTGGATGCAGACCGTGAACGTTTGTTTCAAAGACTGCTCTTTCGCCCTCGGCTTTGATTGTGGCGTTTACTTCACGCTGTGCTTTCGCGACCATTTCTTCAATTCTCGCGGGATGTATGCGCCCGTCCTGTATAAGCTTTTCAAGTGAGATACGGGCAACCTCGCGCCTGACGGGGTCAAAGCTCGAAAGCGTGATCGCTTCAGGAGTATCGTCGATTATAAGGTCAACGCCGGTAAGCGTTTCGATTGCGCGGATGTTGCGGCCCTCTCGGCCGATTATGCGTCCTTTCATTTCGTCGTTGGGGAGGGGTACGACGGAAACTGTGACTTCGGAAGCGTGATCCGCCGCGCAACGCTGGATTGCAAGAGTTATTATTTCCCGCGCGCGCGCTTCCGCTTCTTCCTTGTATTTTGCTTCGGTCTCCTTAATCTTTAGAGCCATTTCGTGAGTAACTTCGCCCTTTAGGCTGTCAATGATGTGTTCCTTTGCCTCATCAACTGTATACCCGGAAATCTTTTCCAGCATTTCGAGTTGACTGCGCTTTATCAGCGCTATTTCCTCCTGCTGCTCTTCAGCCGCTGCAATTTTTTTGTTAAGCTGTTCTGTTTTCTTTTCGATCAGGTCTGTCTTTTTGTCGAGTGTTTCTTCTTTTTGCTGAAGCCTGCGCTCCTGCTTTTGGAGCTCGGTTCGGCGCTCCTTAACCTCGCGTTCATATTCCGCTCGGCTCTTGTGTATCTCTTCCTTTGCCTCTAAAAGAGCCTCTCTCCGCTTATTTTCCGCGGTTTTGATCGACTCGTTTATTATTCTTTTGGCTTCCTCCTCAGCACTCTGTATTTCGCGCTCTGAAACACGTTTGCGATATAAAATACCGAGAAAAAAAGCGATTACAAAAACCAGCACCAATGCTACGATGCTGATAATCCATTCGGTAGGAGACATAGTAAGTTACACACCTCCATTTCCTATAAAATGTATACGGTGTTTAGCATAACCAAAAAATTACGGATACACAGCAAAAATCTGTGCATATCCGGTGAAAAGCAATGAGAATTAAAGGATTTCCCCTCTATCCTTATAAATATCATCGGTTTATTCTAACGTGATTTGAAATTTATGTCAAGCGCAAATATCGCTCCGTGTATGAAAACCATTCACGGAGCGATATATATGATTAATTATGAAATTCTGGAGGGGCTTAGAACATTCCGCCCATTCCGCCTCCCATTCCGCCGCCCATTTCTATATTGGGCACGGGGGGTTCCGGAATGTCTGCAACCAAGCTTTCGGTTGTCAGTACCATTGCGGAAACGGAAGCAGCGTTCTGTATTGCACTGCGGCATACCTTTGTCGGGTCAACAATGCCGGCATCAAGCATATTTACATATTCTTCAGTAGCAGCATTGAATCCGAAGTTTATATCCTTGCTCTGCTTTACTCTTTCAAGAACTACTGCACCTTCAAGTCCTGCGTTCTCGGCAATCTGGCGGATAGGTGCCTGAAGAGCCTTTACAACGAGAGCAGCACCTGTTCTTTCATCTCCTTCAAGCTCACTGAGGAGCTTTTCAGCTGCAAGAGAAGCCATTACATAAGCCGTACCGCCGCCTGCAACAATGCCTTCCTCGACTGCTGCACGTGTCGCATTGAGGGCATCCTCGATGCGGAGCTTCTTTTCTTTCATTTCTGTTTCAGTCTCAGCGCCGACCTTAATAACAGCAACGCCGCCTGCCAGCTTTGCAATGCGCTCATTGTATTTATCTTTGTCGTAATCGGAGGTGCTGTCCTTCATCTGGAGGTTGATGGCTTCGACTCTGTCCTTAATGTCTTTGGAGTCGCCTGCACCATCGATGATGATGGTATTATCCTTTGTGATCTTTACCTGACGTGCTGTACCGAAGTTATTGACATCGAAATCATCAAGCTGCATTCCAAGCTCAGCGCTTACAACCTGTCCTCCGGTGAGGATCGCGATATCCTCAAGCATTTCCTTGCGTCTGTCGCCAAAACCGGGAGCCTTGACGCATACGCAGGTAAATGTTCCGCGCAGCTTGTTTACGATGATGCCTGTAAGAGCATCGCCTTCAATTTCCTCTGCGATGATAAGCAGCTTCCTGCCTGCCTTCATTGTCTCTTCAAGAACAGGGAGAATCTCCTGCAGGCTGGAGATTTTCTTGTCTGTAATAAGGATAAACGGATTTTCCAGAACAGCTTCCATCTTTTCGGTGTTGGTCACCATGTAAGGAGTGAGATAGCCGCGGTCAAACTGCATACCTTCAACGACCTCGGAGTAGGTTTCTGCCGTCTTGCTCTCTTCAATGGTGATAACACCATTTTGAGAAACCTTTTCCATAGCTTCAGCAATAAGGCTGCCGATGAACGGGTCATCGGAGGAAACCGTTCCGACTCTTGCGATGTCTCCGCTTCCGTTAACGGGCTTGCTGTTAACGCGCAGTGCTTCGACAGCGGCGTCTGCTGCCTTTTTGATGCCGCGGCGCATAATCATGGGGTTTGCGCCTGCTGCAACGTTTTTGAGACCCTCGTTAATCATTGCCTGTGCGAGGATGGTTGCGGAGGTGGTTCCGTCACCGGCGATGTCGTTAGTCTTTGTGGAAACTTCCTTTATGAGCTGTGCGCCCATATCCTCAAACGGCTCCTTGAGATCGATTTCTTTTGCAATCGTAACACCATCGTTTGTGATGAGGGGAATTCCGAATTTTCTTTCAAGAACTACGTTACGGCCCTTAGGTCCGAGTGTGATTTTAACTGTATCTGCGAGCTGATCAACACCGCGCTTGAGTGCGCTGCGTGCTTCTTCGCCGAAAATAATCTGTCTTGCCATTACTGTTTGACCTCCAAATATCAATTATATTATTTCAGATAAAATGCATAATTTTTCTGGCTGAAAACAGCCTGAGCCGAAAATTTCTGTCTGCAAAGACTTGCTGCTGAAAATCAGTCCTCAATGAGGGCAAGTATATCGCTCTGGCGGACGATTACGAGCTCCTCGTCTTCAACCTTTGCCGTCATGCCGGAATATTTGTTTGTAATGACTTTATCGCCCACTTTAAGAATCATCTTGACTTCAGTGCCGTCGTTCTGGATTCCATCGCCTACGACAAGAACCTCGAATATCGAGGGCTTTTCTTTTGCATTTGTGGTGAGGATAATGCCGCTCTTTGTCTTTTCCTCTGCATCTATCTGTCTTAATACTACTCTGTCACCCAAAGGTTTGATGTTCATTTTATATACCTCCTAAATTTGTGTTTATTAAAATTAACAGTCGTTAGCACTCGCACCCTTTGAGTGCTAACGACTATAATAATAATCCATGCGGAAACATTCTGCAAGCCGTATTTTGGTGAAATTACAGCTAAATATGGTTAATTTCCTTATCTATCCTCGATTGTATCCATTTAACAACTTCGCACGTGGATTTACTTGCTTTTTCTTTTGTTTTCATCTGTATCTACTCAAAAAATGGTTGTCATTTTGATATATTCATCATTTCAGGTACATATACAGGTCGCACTTTATCATTCCGTTGTACAATTTTCGCTTTTTGTCTGCTGTTTTTCCGAACGTACGCTCAAACTCCGTATGGGAAGAAAGCAGGTACAAATTCCACTTTTCAGAGGCAAAAAAAGCTTTACCGAAGGAACTGTAAAGCTCTTCAGCCTCATGCTTTTCCATTATGCGTTCGCCGTAGGGCGGATTGGTGACGATAACGCCTCTTTCCGTCTGGCGGCTGAATTTTGTCGCGTCTGCTGTCTCAAAGTGAATGATGTCTTCGACGCCCGCACGAGCGGCGTTCTTTTTCGCTATCTCCACAGCGTCCGGGTCGATGTCGGATGCAAAAATACGGTAATCACCGTTATATTCGCGTGTCGGGGCTTCCTCGCGGGCATCACGCCAAACCTTTCGGCTTATGCATGACCATTCCTCCGCAGCAAAGCTGCGGCCCAGTCCCGGAGCACGGTTTTTTGCTATAAGCGCCGCTTCGATGGGTATAGTGCCGCTTCCGCAGAAAGGGTCGCAGAAATCGTCTCTTCCGCGGTAACGGGACAATATCACCATTGCCGCTGCCAAGGTTTCACTCAAAGGGGCAGCAACATGTACGGGGCGGTAACCGCGTTTATGCAGTCCGTCGCCGCTGGTGTCAAGATAGATCGTTGCTATATCGTTCATAATGGAAAACTGGATGCGGACTGTTTCGCCGTCCTCCGGGAACCACGATATTCCGTATTTTTGAGAAAGCCTTGTAACAACTGCCTTTTTTATTATGCTCTGGCAGTCTGAAATCGAAAAAAGCTTTGATGATATACTGTGTCCCTTAACGGGGAACGCAGCGTTTTTCGGAATGAAGTCCTCAAGAGGAAGTGCCTTTACTCCCTCAAAAAGCTGGTCAAAGGTCATGGCCTCAAAGCTTCCGACTTCAAGCAGGATTCGCTCGGCACAGCGCAGGTTTATGCTTGCCTTTGCCAGATCAGCCTCGGTTCCGTCAAAGCGGACACGACCGTTTTCCGCGCGTACGTTATCGAGCTGGAGCCGCCGCATTTCGTCCGCGACAAGCCCCTCAAGCCCAAAGTGGCATGGTGCACAAAAGGTAAGGTTCATTATTTATCCTCCGGCTTTTCGGAGCTTTCTTCTTCAGATATATCCGAACTGCCAGTATTTTCTGATTCATCTCCGTTATTTATACATTCCTTATCGTCCTCAATGCTTTTCTCATCTTCCGGTTCTGCATTTTCGGAAAGTTCCTTCTCTTCGGCATCCCTGTCATCAATAGTTTTTGCTCTGTCTGTATCGTTCGGTCTTGCTTCATCCTCTTCCCGTCTGGGTTTGTCGAGGTAGAATCCGGCAGCCATAAGGATGAGCTCCGCTATAATATAGAGCAAACCGAGTGCAGCAAGCCCTGTTAGAACAAAAACAAGGTTTTGGTTCATAGAGTTTACGGTATCCACCATAAGGACTGTATCCGTAATATAGTCTCCAATATCGCCTGTATCGGCTATAATATGCGCTTCTATCATCCAGTCCTTGTTCTGTTCAAACCATTCGAGCATCTTTCCAGACAGATCCTCGTCAAGCTTCTCCGTCGTGCCCTGCACTACCACATACTTATCCAGTGCATACATCTTGCCGTTTATATAATCATTAGTCTCTTGTAAAATTACATCGGCAGACTCGACATAGCGCTTTGTGAAGTGAACGGTGACAAAGCCGTTGCCCATCGGCACAACCGCATATTTTCCCGAGTCTTTTACTTCGTCCGCATAAAAGCCTAAGATTGCAAAAACATCACGCTTTACGAAAGTGCCCAATTCTTCTTGTTGCATAACATCGGATTCCTTAGGTCCTCTTATGAGGTCAAAAAACGAAAAACCGGTTATAGCAAGGAGGATGATCACCGCAAGAAATACCGCACTGACTCTTATCAGCGCACGGCGCAGTCTTTGTCCTATCTTTTTGGGTTTTTCCGGCGGTGTGTCTTTTGGCGCCCCGGACACTTTTGCATCATGTATCTCGATTTTTGCTTCATTTGTCTTTTCGTCCATATTTCAGCTCTCTTTTCTCACGGCAATGCCGTGTTATTTTGTTGTTTCCGCTTATATGAGATATTCTGCACAGACAAGCCGCAGTTCAGTCTGAGGCTCCTTTTGCAGGGCTCACCCACCAGTCCGTATCATTGTCAGGCGCCGCATATCACGTCCATAAGGCAGAACGCAATCATACTCTCCACTACAGGAACAGCACGCGGCACTATACATGGGTCGTGGCGCCCGACGACGCGCAGGGAGGTGTTCTCATGCTTTAGCAGATCTACTGTTTTTTGTTCGCGTCCTATTGAGGGAGTGGGACGGAAAGCACAGCGCACAACGAGCGGCATGCCGTTGGTTATTCCGCCGTTGATGCCGCCGGAATTATTGGTTTCTGTGTATATTCTTCCATCCTCCAGCCTTATCGGGTCGTTTGCCTGAGAGCCGCGCATCTTAGCGATTTCAAAGCCTGCACCGAACTCTACGCCCTTGACGCCGGGAATCGCATACAGCGCCGCGGCTATTCTGCTTTCCATGCCGCCGAACATTAGCCCTCCCAATCCCGCGGGAACTCCTGAGGCAGAGCATTCGATGGCTCCTCCTATGCTGTCTCCGCTTGCGCGGGCGTCAAGTATCTCCTTGCGCATGGCAAAATCAAAATCGGGATCGCTGCTCTCGACCGGACCGATTCGTATAATCGAAGCATCAACGCTGATATTGCGCCTGCTCAGCGCCTGTTTGCATACTGCACCGGCTAAAACCATTGCCGCGGTCAGTCTCCCGCTGAAAGGTCCGCCGCCGCGAAAATCCGAACAGCCCTTATATTTTATCTGAGCCGTAAGGTCTGCGTGTCCCGGGCGCGGTTTTTCGGGATGATAGTCCTCGGACCTCTTGTCTGTGTTTCGTATAATGGCACATATAGGTGCGCCTGTGCTGTGTCCGTTAAAGAGTCCACTCAAAAAAACCGGCTCATCCGCCTCTTTTCTCGGAGTGCTCATTTCGGACTTGCCCGGTGCTCTCCGCGCAAGCTGCTCTTTTATTTCATCGATGTCTATGTTCTCACCCGCAGGAAAACCGTCCAGCACCATGCCTATGGCTTCGCCGTGGGATTCACCGAATATGGTGAGCTTTATGCTTTCTCCAAATGTGTTCATTCGGTTTCCTTTCGCTTTCTCCGTTAATTCCCGGCTATCTGTCCGGGAGCTTGTTTTGCACCGGTCATACTTCCGTTCGCAATATGCACTATATGCACACCGGGCTTGTCCTTCATAAATGTCTCTTCGCGTCCATGGCAGGTAAACATGATGATTTGCCTGTATCTCGCCATATCGCACAGCAGGTCAAGGGCATACCTGCAGCGCTCATCGTCAAAATTGACAAGTGCATCGTCCAGAATTATCGGGCATGACTTCGCGCTCGGTAATGCAAGCTCGCAAATCGCAAGTCTAACCGCAAGATAAAGCTGGTCTACTGTTCCGGTACTGAGATAAGAAGCCTCTCTCGGTACTGTATCGCCGCTTGGCCTTGCCGAAGCCTTCATGTCCCTATCGAGCAGGATCGCATCGTAACGCGAAGCTGTAAGCTGTGAAAATATCTCCGCCGTTCTTGTGCTCAGGTGCGGCGTTATGCGGTGAGATATTTCGTTTCCGGCTTCTGTGAGCGTGTTGAGTGCAAGAACCAGAGCATCATATTCTCTGCTAAGCTTTTCGTGCTCTATCGACAATTCGTTTATACGTTCCTTCAGTTCGAAAGGATCTTTAAGGACGCTCTGGCGCCCTTCCCACTGAGCGCTTTCCTCCCGAATCTTACGCAGCGAGTTTTCCGCGTCTTCCAGCAGCTTTGTGTACATTGCCGCTTCGCCGCCGCCCTCCGAAAAATCCAAATCCTTCAAAATCGCCGACTCAAGCTCTGCATGTGTCATGCCGGCCTCTTCAAGTTTTTTTTCGGACTCCTCCTGCCTATCCCTAAGCCCAACATATTCTTCAAAAAGCTTCTCGTGAACAGCCAAGGCCTGATCCATGCCTTCTACCGTTAGGCAGCCGTATTCTGCAAATATTTTGTTTTTTTCTTCTTCCCAGACTTTATATTCTTTTTTCAGCAAATACATCCTCACAGCCTGAATCAACGCAAAAGCGCCAAGCACAGCCGCGGGAATATAATAGAACATGGCGGTAACGGCGGCGACTATAATAAATGCCGTCAGAATTGCAGCATTCAGTATAAAAGAACCCCCGTGTTTTTCATCCTTTTCGATGCTTGAGAGCTTATTTTTATCAAGGCTGAGTTTTTGACGGCATTTTTTCGGCTCTTCTCTGCCGAAAACGCCGTCATCCAGCTTTTTTTCGGCATCTTCAAGACGCCGGCTGATATCGCTGTATTCCGATTCCAGATATTTAACAGTGTTTCGAGACTCTGAAAGCTTTTCAAGGGTTTCGCGCCTTGTCTGCTTCCGCAGCTCCGCAACCTTGTCAAGCATTTCGTCCCTGCGCTCAAGGGCTTCTCTTTTCGCCTTTTTCAGTTCCTCGCCTTTTTTCGCTTCCGACTCGCTTTCAGCAAGCTTTTCACGAATATCCTCCAGCTCCCTTTCAATTTCGGGAAGGCGTCCGTTCTTGTTGAAACGCCGCCTGCGGATTGCGGCTTTCAGGCGCTCCTCCGCTTCCGTAACAGAGGCTTTTTCCTCGCCGGTCTGGACTATAGCGGCGATTCTCTTTTCAAGCTCCGGACTGCCTCCAACGGTCACTTTTCCCTGACCAATAAACGCGGACCGCTCAAAAACGTCCTTCGACACGCCTATAATCGTTTCTCCCACCAATGTAGGCTCAATATTTTTCACGACGTTGGACGTACCCGTATAAGTCGCCGTAAAATCACGCATCGGAGCATTATCGCGCCCCTGTCTTATAAGCGTGATTTTTACCCCCTCATATTCGATATCCATCGTTCCCGCCATCGGAGCCCCGCTCCATGGCGCATATTTTATCTTGTCGGGTTTTACTCCCCCCTTTTCACGGGCGGAACTGTCAATTCCGTAAAGCATCGCCTTAATGAAACCGCACCATGTCGATTTTCCGCTCTCGTTCGGCGCACAGACGATGTTCAGCCCGTCGCCAAGTTCAAGAGTTTCGTTTTGCAGCGTACCAAATGAGGCGGTCATTTTATGTATTTTCAAATCAAATCGCCCCCGTTCTCTATCGCGGATAATCCATAGCGCGCGGCAAGCTCGATAATATCGCGGTCTTCCGCACTTTTTGCGGCTTTAAACATCTTATACAGCCTGCTTACAAAAGCTCCGCTTAGGGTATCATCATTTACCTGTGCCCAGACATTTCTCTTTTGAGTAGTCTCGTCCCTGATTTGCAGGTCACGGAAGCAGCCGTCAAGTTTTCTTCTAAGCAAATTAATATCCGGAAATTCCTCGCACTCTCCCGTCAAAACAAGGCGGCAGCAGTCATTTGTAGTAAGCCCCGAAACCGCATCCATAATTGCTTTCATTATATTTTTTCCGCTTATATCTACTTGAACAATCTCATAGCGGATGCCGCCAAGCGGTATAAACTCCGCCGAAACTCCTTCATCCGAAATTTTTACCAGCAATGCACCTTTTTCTCCGGTTTCGTCAAAACCGCGTCCCTCAGTACATCCCGAATATGCGTATGAGGTTTCGCCGGCCTTTTTCAGCGGACTTCGGGCATGAATATGCCCCAAGGCAATATAGTCCATTCCACATTTCAATATGTCTTCGCGGCTTATCGAGTTATATGCAGACTCTCCGGCACCCACATCCCCGTGTATCACCATGATGTCCGGCATATCATTTCGTTTTTCGGGAGCTGTAAAGTCACAAAGAAGCGGACGACAGAAAGTATTCTGAAAGCCCGCTCCCCAAAAACGCGCCCTGACTCCGGGAAATTCAACACCCTCTATGTCCGGCGTTTTGAACACATAGATATTTTCGGGAAGATGAACGGTTTCCCAGAACGAATAGGGCGTATATGGATCGTGGTTTCCCGGCGAGATAAGCACCGGACAGTTCAAAGCTCCCATAGCCCTGCAAAAATCACGTTCTGTTTCGCGTTCGGCATCAATCCCGTTAAAAATATCTCCGCAGAGCAAAACGGCATCAACACCGTGCTGCTCGGCTTCTTCCGCAAGCTTAAACAGAATTTTTCTCTGACCTTTTCTTCTTTCCGCAGCCGCCTCCGGTGAAAGTGACTCGAACGCGGAGTCCAAATGAAGGTCTGCGGCATGAAGCAGCTTTAGTTCTTTCATTGTATTCTCATCGCCTCCACTTTCAAACACCGTCCCGTTTCGGTGTCAAGCGTAAACACCGCACACTCCATTTTTCCGGGACCTTCTGCCGATTCGTAGCGTCTGGGCGGCTCGCCCAGAAATTTATCAACACTTTGACGCGGATCAATACCCAAAACTGAAATTGCGGGACCGGTCATCCCAATATCTGTAATAAATCCTGTTCCATTCGGCAAAATACAGCCGTCCGAGGTCTGTACATGGGTGTGAGTGCCCCAAACCGCCGAAACCCTGCCGTCCAAATAAAAGCCCATCGCCGCCTTTTCGCTTGTCGCCTCCGCATGCATATCGACCAAAACCATTTTTGTGTCGAGAGATGAGAGTATTTCATCCGCCACATAAAAAGGATTGTCCGTATTGGAATCCAACATAAAGCGTCCCATAAGGCTGATCACCGCTATATCTCCAAAGGGAGTTTTATATACACCATGTCCGATGCCGGGACAGCAAAGCGCAAAATTTGCGGGACGCAGGATTCGCTTATTCGAGTCAAGATAATCCTTGATTTCCCAGCGCGCCCAAGTGTGGTTTCCAAGTGTTATGACATCCGCGCCCGCAGAAAAAATGTTTTCAGCCTGTGCGGGGGTGATGCCCACTACATTTGCATTTTCACCGTTCACAACCGTAAACGCTATATTATTAAATTTTTTTATAGTAGGTAAATTCTGATATAAAAAGTCAATTCCGGTCTTGCCGCACACATCTCCGACAGCGAGAATGTTAACAGTCATTTTATATTTCCTTTCGGAGTAGATTAAAGCTAAATCATAGGAACTGATGCATAAAAAGTATCTATATTTTCCAGTACCCTGTATTGTAGCATAATTTATTGTATAAGTGCAAACTAATTCATATAATTTCACGATTTGCACATACTATCTGCGATGTTAACAGGCAAAAGCTGAGGTTTTGATAACCGGTAAAGCAAGCGCCCTGTTTCTCTCCCGATTTTACCCATTTTATGAGGATAAAATATGCCGTATCGGCTTAAGGCGGGGGAAATATGTATTAATTTGCGCACAAAGCGCATGGGAGGTCTTTTATGAATACTAAAAACTTTGCAAAAGGAATTGGCGTCGGAATGGTCGTAGGATCTGCAATAGGTATGACTATTGCAGCCACCAACAAGCGAGGCAACACTCAAAACAAAGTAAGCAAAGCGATTAAAACAGTTGGCGACATTGTAGAAAACATTGGCAGCGCTTTCAGTATGTAGATGCTTCTGAAAAATCAGCTGGGTAAAAGCATCGTTTTTTCACAAAAGGGCTTGCATTATATCGGAGCTTGTGGTATTATACTCAAGCGCTGTGTGAATATGCGCCCTTAGCTCAGCTGGATAGAGCGTCTGGCTACGGACCAGAAGGTCGGGAGTTCGAATCTCTCAGGGCGTGCCA
>JAAYBD010000041.1 GCA_012719035.1 Clostridiales bacterium
ACACCTAAAGCGGCATCGGAACTTATGCTGAAGGTTCTAAAGAGCGCCGTGGCAAACGCAGAAAACAACTTCGACATGGATCCTGATAAGCTCTATGTCAGCGAAACCTACGCAAATCCCGGTCCTATACTCAAAAGAGGTATGCCGAGAGCTCAGGGTCGTATGTACAGAATCAATAAAAGAACCAGCCACATTACCATAGTTGTGGCTGAGAAAGAATAGGGAGGAGGCAGAATATGGGACAGAAAGTTAATCCTCACGGACTCCGCGTCGGCGTTATCAAAGACTGGGATTCCAGATGGTACGCAAGAAACGACAAAGTCGGTGATCTCATCATTGAGGACTACAATATTCGCAAGTATCTGAAAGAGACCCTGTATTCCGCAGGCATCCCGAAGATCGAAATTGAGCGCGACAGTTCCAAGGTCAGAATTTTCATCCACTGCTCACGTCCCGGTGTTGTTATCGGCAAGGGTGGTACTGAAATAGAGCGTGTCAGAATTTCGGTCGAGAAGATGATCGGCAAACCCGTAGCTCTTTCCATAGTTGAGGTTCGCACTCCCGATACGGACGCTCAGCTCGTTGCCGAGAATATTGCTCAGCAGCTTGAAAAGCGCATCAGCTACCGCCGTGCCATGAAAAATTCCATGGGACGCGCTATGAGAATGGGTGTCAAAGGTATAAAGGTTATGTGTTCGGGACGCCTTGGCGGTGCTGAAATCGCCCGCAGTGAGTGCTATCACGAAGGAACCATACCTCTTCAGACGCTCCGCGCCGATATAGATTACGGTTTCGCTGAAGCCGCTACTACCTATGGCCGCATAGGCGTTAAGGTTTGGATCTATAAGGGCGAGGTTCTCAGTCAGACACTTCGCAGCACTCCCCGCACAATGGATATGACACAAAGGGATGATCGTAACCGCGGCGAGCGCAAGAGAAATACCGGAAACCGCAGTAAAGATACCGGCTACAACCGTGGCGGACAGGGCGGCTACAGCCGCGGCGCCCAAGGTAATCAGGGCAATTATAATCGCGGCGGAGCACGTACTCCCGCAGCTGGTACCCCTAAGGAAGGAGGCAATGCGTAATGCTTCTGCCTAAGAGAGTCAAATACCGCAGAGTGCACCGCGGACGCATGAAAGGCAAGGCAAGCCGGGGCAACTTTGTTGCTTATGGCGAATATGGCCTTATGGCTACTGAGCCGTGCTGGATAACCTCAAACCAGATTGAGGCGGCGCGTATTGCCATGACCCGCTATACAAAGCGCGGCGGTAAGGTTTGGATCAAGATTTTCCCCGACAAGCCCGTAACCGAGAAGCCCGCTGAAACCCGAATGGGTTCCGGTAAAGGTTCTCCCGAGTATTGGGTTGCAGTTGTGAAGCCCGGTCGTGTAATGTTTGAGATTGCCGGTGTTCCAGAAGAAACAGCCCGCGAGGCAATGCGTCTTGCAAGCCACAAGCTTCCCTGCAAAACAAAGTTTGTTATCCGCGAGGCAGTTACCGATTCCGAGACAGGTGGTGAATAAGATGAAGGCAAATGAGATACGCGGAATGACCGCCACCGAGCTTGAAAACAAGCTTATGCAGCTGAAGAAGGATTTGTTTACCCTCCGTATGCAGCACGCCACTAACCATCTTGACAACCCAACAAAGATATCTGCTGTTCGCCGTGACATTGCCCGAGTCAAGACAGTTATTCGCCAGAAACAACTCGAGCAGTGAGGAGGTAAATGATTATGAACGAAGTCAGAACATCTTCCCGCAAAACCCGTGTCGGCAAGGTAGTGTCCGACAAGATGGATAAGACCATTGTGGTTATCGTTGAGGATCGCGTTGCGCATCCTCTGTATAAGAAAATCATCAAGCAGACTTATCGCCTGAAGGCTCACGACGAGAATAATGAATGCGGGATCGGCGATAGAGTCAGAGTTATGGAGACCCGTCCTCTGTCCAAGGATAAGAGATGGCGTCTTGTCGAAATAATCGAAAAGGCAAAGTAAGGAGGCCGCGAAGTGATACAACAGGAAACATATCTCAAGGTGGCCGACAATACAGGCGCCAAAGAGATCAAGTGCATCCGCGTTCTTGGCGGAAGCAAGCGCAAATATGGAAATATAGGCGACGTCGTTGTTGCGTCCGTTCGTAAGACTGCCCCCGGCAGCGCCGTTAAAAAGGGTGATGTCGTAAGAGCGGTCATCGTTCGCAGCGCAAAGGGCGTTCGCCGTGCAGACGGAACTTATGTCCGTTTTGACGAAAATGCCGCTGTTCTTATCAAGGAAGACAAGAATCCCCGCGGTACCCGTATTTTCGGACCCGTTGCCCGCGAGCTTCGTGACAAGGATTTCATGAAGATCCTTTCTCTGGCTCCCGAAGTTATATAGGAGGGCGAGAATATGAACATTAGAAAAAATGACAAAGTTATTGTTCTGTCCGGTAAGGATAAGGGTAAAGAGGGAATGGTCATCTCCGCCGATCCTAAAAACGGAAAGGTAATCGTTGAGGGCGTAAATGTTGCAAAGCGTCATTTAAAAGCCCGCAGACCCGGAGAAGAGGGCGGCATCATCAAGAAAGAGACCCCCATTTATGCTTCAAAGGTAATGCGTGTATGCCCGAAGTGCGGAAAGCCCACCCGTGAAGCTCACAAGTTCCTTAACGACGGATCCAAGGTTCGCGTGTGCAAAAAGTGCGGCGAAACAATATAAGAAAGGAGAGACTTTTATGCCAAGACTGAAAACTAAATATCTTGAGGAAGTCGCTCCCGCTCTTATGAAGAAGTACTCATACAAGAGCACAATGCAGATCCCCAAGATCGAAAAAATCGTAATCAGCGTCGGTGCAGGTGACTGCAAAGACAATCAGAAAGCACTTGATGCAGTTATCAAGGACATCAGTGCAATAGCGGGACAGAAGGCTGTTGCAACAGCTGCCCGTAAGAGCGTCGCTAACTTTAAGCTCCGCGAAGGTCAGAATGTTGGTGTCAAAGTTACGCTTAGGCAGGACAGAATGTGGGAATTCCTCGACAGACTGCTCAACGTCGCTCTTCCTCGTGTTCGTGACTTCCGTGGAATCAATCCCGATGCTTTTGACGGACGCGGAAACTACAGCTTAGGTTTGAAGGAACAGATAATTTTTCCTGAAATCGACTATGATAAGATTGAAAAACTGCGTGGTATGAACATCGCTATATGCACCACTGCGGCGACCGACGAAGAAGCAAAAGAGCTGCTGACCCTTATGGGCGCTCCTTTTGCAAAGGCTTAGGAGGATAAAGCATGGCTAAGACATCAATGAAGATCAAGCAGCAGAGACCTGCAAAATTCTCCACAAGAGAATACAATCGCTGCAGGATCTGCGGTCGCCCCCACGCCTATCTGCGTGATTACGGCGTTTGCCGTATCTGCTTCCGCGAGCTGGCTTATAAGGGTCAGATTCCGGGCGTGAAAAAGGCTTCTTGGTAAATTCCCTCTTTGCTTTATCTCGCCGCTCGCAGTATACTCATACAGCGTCGCCGCCTCGATTTAGCTGAAGAAAATCTCCCAGCGAAGCAAAAAATCAAATTATATGTCCCGTAAAGGACTGTAATAGTTCGTTCCATCGTCCTTTACCGAACAAGAATCCAGAGATGCGGTTCTTGTTCGGTAAGGAGGAGCGGTGGGGTGAGCGAGCATTCGCGCTTGCGCGGATGTAAACGATATACGAAACCCACGACAACGAAGGATGACGAAAGGCCGGGTGCAATCATGAATTGGCTTGGAACCTCGCCGCCTGAACAGACCGATAATTTCGGCTGTAACTCTAATAAGGAGGAAATTTAAGTATGCAGATCACCGATCCTATTGCGGATATGTTGACACGCATCCGTAATGCCGGAAGTGCGAAGCACGACACAGTCGATGTTCCCGCTTCCAACATGAAAAAGGCAATAGCAAACATTCTTTTGGAAGAAGGCTATATCAAAAGCTTTCAACTGATTGAAGATGGCGGACAAGGAATCATCCGCATCACTCTCAAGTATCTGCCCGGCAAGGAAAAGGCCATTCAGGGTCTTCGCCGCGTATCAAAGCCCGGCCTACGTGTGTATGCCGGTGCTGAAGAGCTGCCCTATGTTCTCAAAGGACTGGGTATAGCTATCATTTCCACTTCGAAGGGCATCATGACTGACAAGGCGGCTCGCCGCGCTCATGTCGGCGGTGAAGTCCTGGCATTTATTTGGTAAGGGGGTATATGAATGTCACGAATAGGAAGATCTCCCATAACCGTTCCCGCAGGAGTGGAAGTTAAAATCAATGAAAACAATCACATCACCGTAAAAGGACCTAAGGGGACACTGGAGCGCACTTTGGCTCCTCAAATGAAGATCGAACTGAACGACGGAATTTTGACCGTTGTCCGTCCTGATGACACCAAGGAAAACCGTTCTTTGCATGGACTTACAAGAACACTCCTCGCTAACATGATAGAGGGTGTTACGAACGGCTTTAAAAAGGAATTGTCTGTTCAGGGAGTCGGCTACAAGGTATCCAAGGATGGCAGCAAGCTTGTCATGAACATTGGCTTCAGCCATCAGATTGTAGTCGAGGAAACGGAAGATATCAAAATCGAAGTTCCCAACGCTAACACAATAATTATAAGCGGTATTGACAACCAGAGAGTTGGTCAGTTTGCGGCTGATGTGCGTAAGAAAAGGCCTCCCGAGCCTTACAAGGGCAAGGGAATACGGTATGCCAACGAAGTGGTTCGCCACAAAGAAGGCAAAACCGGTGCTAAGAAATAAAAGGAGGTGTGCCTAAATGGTAAATAGACCTGATACAAGAGCTCAGCGCGTTAAGCGCCACAAGAGAGTCCGTGCTAAGATTTCCGGCACGCCCGAAACTCCCAGACTTGATGTTTTCAGAAGCAATGCTCACATTTACGCTCAGATTATTGACGACGTAAACGGTGTTACTCTCGTTTCCGCCTCATCGGTTGAGAAGGATTTTGAGGGCAAGGGCAACAACTGCGAATCAGCCACAAAGGTCGGCAGGCTCATCGCAGAGCGCGCTAAATCTAAGGGCATTGAAAACGTATGCTTCGACAGAGGCGGATACCTTTATCACGGCCGTGTCAAAGCACTTGCAGATGGAGCCCGCGAGGGCGGTCTGAACTTTTAGTCGGGAGGAGGAAACAAAATGGCTTATAATAACAACAGAGACAATAGACGTTCCGAGGAACCTCAGTCTGAATTTACCGAAAAGGTTGTTTCCCTCAACCGCGTTTCTAAAACCGTTAAGGGCGGTCGTATTTTCAAATTCGCGGCTCTTTGCGTAGTTGGTGATGGAAAAGGCCGTGTTGGATTTGGACTTGGAAAGGCCGGAGAAGTATCCGAAGCAATCCGTAAGGGAATTGATGACGCAAAAAAGAACATCGTAACCATAACACTTTCCGAGAACACGATTCCCCATGAAGTGATTGGCGAGTTCGGTGCCGGCAGGGTTCTTCTGAAGCCCGCTGCACCCGGTACCGGTGTTATAGCCGGCGGCGCGGTCCGTGCAGTTGTTGAAGCTGCCGGAATCAAGGACATCCGTACAAAATGTCTGCGCTCCAACAATCCCCACAATGTAGTTGCTGCCACAATGGCAGGTCTGTGCAGCCTCCGCGATGCGGAGCAGGTCGCAGTTTACAGGGGAAAGACTGCAAAAGAAATAAAAGGATAGGAGGGTATAGCAATGGCTAATCTTAAGATCGAGCTGGTTAAGAGTTTAAGCGGCAGACTGGAAAAGCACATCGCCACTGCCAACTCTCTTGGACTGCATAAGATCGGTAATGTTACCGTGCAGCCCGATAACCCCCAGACCAGAGGCAAGATAGCACAGATTGGCTATCTTCTGAAGGTTACAGAAGAATAAGGAGGTGCAGGCATGAAACTTAATGAACTTTCACCTACCGCCGGCTCCACTCATGTTGCAAAGCGCAAGGGCAGAGGCAACGGTTCAGGTAACGGAAAGACCGCGGGTCGCGGACAGAAGGGACAGAAGTCCCGCAGCGGCGGCGGCGTAAGAGTTGGATTTGAAGGCGGTCAGATGCCTTTGGCACGTCGTGTCCCAAAGCGTGGATTTAACAATATCTTCGCAAAGCCCCTCACCGCAATCAATGTCTCCGCTCTCAACAGGTTTGAAGACGGCGACACAATAACCGCGGAAAAGCTGCTTGCAACTGGCGTATTATCAAAATGCGAGTACGGTCTGAAAGTTCTCGGCAATGGCGAGATTACAAAGAAGTTGACCGTACAGGCAACCGCTTTCTCCGAGTCTGCAAAACAGAAAATTGAGGCTGCAGGCGGGAAGGCGGAGGTGGTCTAAGTGCTCGAAACAATCCGTAACGCATGGAAAATCGAGGAACTTCGTAAAAAAATCCTCTTTACACTCTTTATTGTATTGCTTTATCGCCTTGGCAACGCAATCCCGGTTCCTTATGTTGACATTGCGAAGCTGGGTCATTATTTTGACCAGCTGCAGAATACCGTTTTAGGACTCTACAATCTTATGTCCGGCGGTGCTTTTTCCACTGCGACGATTTTTGCACTTTCCATCCAGCCGTATATTAACGCATCAATCATTATACAGCTTTTAACTATTGCTATTCCGGCTCTTGAGCGTTTGCAGAAAGAGGGCGGCGAGGAAGGCCGGAAGAAGCTTGCGAGCATTACCCGTTATACAACAGTCGGCATAGGTCTTCTTCAGGGCTTTGCCTACTATATTCTTATCCGTAACAACCTCCTTCTCGTTGAAGGTACCGGTATGTGGGAAGCCATCGTAATTATACTCACATTTACCGCAGGTTCCGCGCTTATTATGTGGCTCGGTGAGCAGATTACCGAGTTCGGCATAGGAAACGGTATTTCTATTATACTGTTTGCCAGCATAGTTTCGCGTTTCCCCAGCGAAATAGCCAGAATGATAACCAACGTAGCAGGCGGAAGCCTTACATGGTGGGGCTTGGTACTCATGCTTCTTGGTGCGCTTGCGATTATCGTTCTTATCGTTTTTGTTACCAATGCTGAGCGTAAAATACCTGTTCAGTACTCAAAACGCGTGGTAGGGCGCAAAATGTATGGCGGACAAAGCACACATTTGCCCATGAAGGTGAATATGTCCGGTGTTTTGCCTGTAATATTTGCGCAGTCAATTGCTTCACTGCCCCCTACTTTTGCTGCATTTTTTACGGCACCTGAAGAGGGAACTTTCTGGTATGGCTTTTTGAAGGCGATTGATACATCTTCCGTTTTATATGCAATAATTTATTTCCTGCTGATCATCTTCTTCTCATATTTCTATTCCACAGTTCAGTTCAATCCGGTGGAAATTGCAAACAACTTGAAGAAGAACGGCGGGTTTATCCCGGGTTTCCGTCCGGGCAAACCGACAAGCGAGTATATACAGAAATCCCTCAACAAGATTACGCTCTTCGGCGCAATTTACCTCGGCATAGTAGCTGTTGTGCCAGTCATGATCGGCGCTCTGAGCGAAACTGCCAGAAACAGCGGTATTTCTCTTGGCGGAACCTCTATAATAATCGTTATCGGTGTTGCTCTTGAGACCGTAAGAGCTCTTGAAGCGCAGATGATAATGCGCAATTACAAGGGCTTCCTTGAATAAAAATTTTCGGAGGGATATTATGAAGTTGATTCTTTTAGGCGCACCCGGCGCGGGTAAGGGCACACAGGCCGAAATTCTCAGCCGTATGTGCAATATCCCTACCATTTCAACTGGCAACATACTTCGCGCCGCGATGAAAAACGGGACTCCCGTTGGACTCAAAGCAAAGGAATATGTTGATAGTGGAAAGCTTGTTCCCGACGATGTCATAATTGGCATCGTCAGGGAGCGGCTGTCAGAGGATGACTGCAAAAACGGCTATATTCTCGATGGCATGCCCAGAACAATTCCTCAGGCGCAGGCGCTTGAGGATGCCGGTATAGAAATCGATGTTGCTCTCTCAATTGAGATTGCCGATGAAACAATCATCGAGCGTATGTCGGGACGCCGTGTCTGCAAAGAATGCAGTGCAAGTTACCATATTGTTAATATACCGCCTAAAGTTGAAGGCAAATGTGACATCTGCGGCGGTGAACTCATAATCCGTAAAGACGATGCACCCGAAACCGTAAAGGAAAGGCTTGCCGTCTATCATAAAGAAACGGAGCCTCTCAAAGACTTTTATGCAGAGAGAGGAAAGCTCAAGTCCGTGGAAAATCAACCCACGGTCGATGGAACAACCAAATTAGTTTTAAAGGCTCTGGGGCTATGAGCATGATTACCATAAAAAGCCCTC
The DNA here is from genome assembly GCA_012719035.1 of Clostridiales bacterium. GTDB lineage: Bacteria > Bacillota > Clostridia > Oscillospirales > Oscillospiraceae > UBA2658. Next base: position 8,310 of record JAAYBD010000041.1, read on the forward strand.
GGGAAATAGAGCTAATGCGCGTTGCGGGGAGAATTACCGCGGCAGCCCGTTCTCTCGGACGGGAATTGGTGACCCCGGGCGTTACAACCCAAGAAATCAATAAAGAATTATTTAAGTTCATCAAAAAATCCGGTGCTGAGCCGTCCTTTCTTGGATACGGCGGATTTCCCGGCAGTGCCTGTATTTCGGTGAACGACGAGGTTATCCATGGTATCCCGGGTAAGCGGCTTGTAAAAGAAGGCGACATAGTCAGTATTGATGTCGGAGCTTACATCGGAGGCTATCACGGTGACTGCTGCGGAACCTTTGCGGCAGGAAAAATATCCGGAGAAGCAAAACGTCTTATCGAAGTTACAAGGCAAAGCTTCTTTGAGGGTCTCAAATTCGCGCGCGAGGGGTATCGCATATCCGATATCTCCCATGCAATTCAGGAGTATGTTGAGAGCTTCGGCTATTCGCTGGTTCGTGAATATGTTGGACACGGTATTGGAAGAAATCTTCATGAGGCTCCCGAGGTTCCTAATTTCGGTGAGCCCGGACATGGACCGCGTCTCGTTAAGGGCATGACCATCGCAATTGAACCTATGGTTAATATGGGCGGTGCGGCTGTTCGTGTTCTCGATAACGACTGGACGGTAGTTACGGCCGATGGCAGCCTTTCCGCTCATTATGAGAATACAATTCTCATCACAGACGGTGAGCCTGAAATACTGACCATGGCGGAGGACTTATAATGGAGACCGTTAGGTCGCCCGACATTGTTTTCTCTCTTGCCGGACACGACAAAGGCAGAGAATATGTGGTCCTGAAGACAGACGGTGGCTACGCCTTCCTTGTCGACGGAAAGACGAGAAAGCTCACAAACCCCAAAAGAAAAAGCCTCAAGCATATATGTTTAGGTAAAATGGGATCTCATGAGCTTGCCGACGCTTTAAACGGCGGCAATGCAACTGACAGTGCAATCCGAAAAGAGCTTGCGAGATTTCGCGGCGAGGCCGGCATGACCGAGGAGGGAAAACAGTTTGTCAAAAGATGATGTTATAGAATTTGAGGGCACAGTAGTCGAAGCGCTGCCCAATACAATGTTCCAGGTGGATATCGGAAACGGACACACAATTTTGGCCCATATTTCCGGAAAGCTTAGGATGAATTTTATCCGCATACTTCCGGGCGACAAGGTTACAGTCCAAATGTCGCCGTATGACCTGACCCGCGGAAGAATAACCTGGAGAAGCAAATGATGGAGGTTTAATTATGAAAGTAAGACCGTCCGTAAAGCCCATGTGCGAAAAATGCAAAGTAATCAAGCGCAAGGGTAAGGTAATGGTTATCTGCGAGAACCCGAAGCACAAGCAAAGACAAGGTTAGTGGGCTTTTTTTAAGTCTACCGGGCGCGAAAGCGTATTTCTAAATGCAGTACCGTCTAAAAGACGGAGCTTAATGCGAAAGGAATGATTAATAAATATGGCACGTATCGCCGGAATTGACCTGCCAAAGGATAAGAGAATCGAAATCGCTCTTACCTATGTTTATGGCATCGGCAGAACCAGCGCAAAGAAGATACTCGAGCAGACCGGTGTTAATCCCGATACCCGCGTAAAAGATTTGAGCGAAGAGGATGAAGCAAAGCTGCGTGAGTGCATTGACAATAACTATTTAGTCGAGGGTGATTTGCGCCGCACTACAGCTCTTGATGTTAAGCGTCTTATCGAAATCGGAAGCTATCGCGGCCTGCGCCACAGACGCGGTCTGCCCGTTCGCGGTCAGAAAAGTAAGACGAACGCACGTACCCGTAAGGGTCCGAAGCGTACTATCGCCAACAAGAAAAAGTAAGGGAGGGAACATAGTTAATGGCAGCACCTAAGAAAAAAGTCAGAACACGCCGCAGAGAGCGTAAGAATATTGAAAAGGGAGTCGTTCACATCAGTTCCTCCTTTAATAACACTATGGTCACGATTACCGATACAAACGGCAATGCTATTTCGTGGGCTTCCGCCGGCGGTATGGGATTCCGCGGAAGCAAGAAGTCCACTCCGTTTGCTGCGCAGACCGCAGCTGAAACAGCTGCAAAAGCCGCTATGGAACACGGACTGAAGTCTGTTGAGGTTTATGTCAAGGGACCCGGAAGCGGACGCGAGGCTGCTATCCGCGCATTGCAGACAGCAGGCCTTGAGGTGACACTTATTAAGGACGTAACGCCGATTCCTCACAACGGTTGCCGTCCCCCCAAACGCCGCCGCGTCTAATTAAGGAAGGAGAGTAGATTATGGCAAGAAACATGCAGCCTATCGTCAAGCGTTGCAAGACGCTCGACATTTCTCCTGCCGTCATGGGTTACACATCCAAGACTAAGAGCGAGACCATTCGTAACCCCAAGGCTCAGATGCGCAGGAAGCAGAGCGAATATGCTATGCAGCTCAATGAAAAGCAGAAAGTTAAATTTATATACGGAATCCTTGAAAGACAGTTCCGTCAGTATTATGAAAAGGCAGCAAAGACCCCCGGAATCACTGGTGAGAACCTTCTCACAACGATTGAACGCCGCCTTGACAACGTGGTTTTTCGTCTCGGCTTTGCTATGACACGCCGCGAGGCACGTCAGGCTGTCACACACGGTCACTTTACTGTAAACGGTCGCAGAGTTGATATACCCTCATATCTGGTATCTCCCGGAGACGTTATTGAAGTATGTGAAAAGAGCCGCAGCTCTGTTATGTTCAAAAGACTGCTCGGGGAAGATGCTGTTATCATTACCCCGCCCCAGTGGCTTGAACGCGAGAAGAACGCACTTAAGGGAACTGTTGTAAAGCTGCCCGTTAGAGAAGATATAGACTTCCCCGTGGAGGAGACCCTTATTGTCGAGCTGTACTCTAAATAATACAGAGACCCTCGTAATTGGTAAGCTGATCACAAAAGGCGCATAAAGCGCGCCAACTCAGAAGGAGGGTAATTTAACATGATTGAAATAGAAAAGCCGCGCATTGAATGCATTGAAACTCCAACGGATAATTCCTATGGAAAATATATCGTAGAACCTTTAGAGCGCGGTTACGGCACGACCTTGGGTAACTCTCTTCGCAGAGTGCTCCTATCCTCTCTTCCCGGTACAGCTGTCACTTCCGTGAGAATCGCCGGCGTACAGCATGAGTTTTCAACTTTGCCCGGCGTTAAAGAAGATGTGACCGAAATTGTCCTCAACATTAAGGGTATAATTATCAAGCTACACAGCGACGGGCCAAAAACAGTGTATATAGAAGCAAGCGGCGAATGTGAGGTAAAGGCCGGAGATATAAAATCCGACAGTGAGGTAGAGGTATTAAACCCCGAACACCACATTGCAACGCTGGGTCCGGACGGATATCTCAGCATGGAGCTGGTCGTTGATCATGGGCGTGGCTATGTAGTAGCCGAAAAGAACAAGGGTACGCAGCAGATCATCGGCACCATTCCCGTTGACTCGATATATTCGCCTGTTCTCAAAGTAAATTACACTGTAGAGAACACACGTGTTGGCAATAAAACCGACTACGACAAGCTCACAATCGAGGTTTGGACAGATAAGACCATAACACCCAGAGATGCCGTTTCTCTTGGAGCAAAGATTCTTTGCGACCACTTTACACTCTTCACTGACCTTTCGGAGACGATCGGCAGCGAATCGACTGTGAAGGAGAAAGTTGAAACGCAGCGCGATAAGGTGCTTGAGATGACCATCGAGGAGCTGGATCTTTCGGTGCGAAGCTTCAACTGCTTGAAGCGTGCTAATATCAACACCGTTGAGGATCTCATTGGCAAGACTCAGGACGAGATGATAAAAGTTAGGAATCTCGGACGCAAGTCGCTTGAAGAGGTTGAGCATAAGCTCGCTATGATGGGGCTTTCACTTGCCAGCGACGACAACAATTAGTTGCCAAACACACGCCGCAAAGCGGCAAGACCGCTAAAACGGCTTTCATCATTCAAATCCTTTATACTTCAAAAAGGAGGAAACCGATATGTCCACTCACAGAAAGCTCGGCAAGACTACCGATGCGCGTATGGCTATGCTCAGACAGCAGGTTACCGATCTGCTTGATAATGGTCGCATGGAGACAACAATTACCCGCGCTAAAGAAATCGGACCTTTGACCGAGAAAATGATAACTCTTGGTAAGAACAAGTCACTGGCTGACTATCGCCAGGCACTTTCTTTCATAACAAGAGAAGATGTAGCAAAGAAGCTTTTCGATGAAATCGCTCCTAAATATGCGGAGCGTAACGGAGGCTACACACGAATTTACCGCGTCGGACCCCGCCGCGGTGACGCCGCCGAGATGGCAGTTATTGAGCTCGTGTGACAGCGACATAGAAAAAACGGTCATTGCTCCTTACCGGAAACAATGACCGTTTTTTATTTGATAAGCTGAAGTATCCACAGGATAACGCCGTATATTATGGAAGTAGATATTCCGTATACGATTACGGGTCCTGATATTATAAACATTTTTGCTCCCGTACCTGTTACAAAGCCCTCTGTCTTAAATTCGAGCGCGGGGGATACAACCGAGTTTGCAAAGCCCGTTATCGGGACAAGGGTTCCCGCACCTCCGACCTTTGCTATCTTGTCATAAATGCCCAGACCGGTGAGCAAGGCTCCAAGAAAAATAAGAATTATGCTTGTTGAGGTGGAGGCAATCTCCTCCTCCAATCCCATCGAAGTAAAAAAATCAAGGATGGCCTGCCCTATGCAGCAGATCAATCCGCCGATTACAAACGCTTTTAGCATATTGGGAAGAACCTTTGAGTTCGGGGACTTCTTTTTGACGTACTCTCCGTACGCTTCATTTGTCATATTAAAAAAACTCAAAATAAAACCTCCTTACGGGGATATTATCCCACAAAAGGAGGCCAAATATCAAAATATAATTAAAGCAATAATGATGCGCTGGGATTTAGTCTTTTTGACTCATTGTTGAAGCAAAGGATACCGGCAGAAGTTTTAATACGCCAAAAGAATTTTATCCATTTATAAATTGAAAACGACTAAATGTTAAGACATATATTCTCGATTCCGTTTATTTCGAACTCGGTCATATAACTGTCCATTCTTGCCGTAAGCTCATTAATATCGTTTGGATTGAGCTGTTCCTCGCTCATATCGCGTCTTGCCAGTTCTTCAGCCAGAATATCAAAGAAAACTGCATCTTCATAGTCGGCTATTGCATCGTGGATACCGCCATCCTCATAAGCGCGTGAGGGGAAAACATGACCCATATAGGTCTGCGCAAGCTCAGGCAGACCATTTTGTGAAGCCATCGTAAAAAATTTCTCCTGTAAGAGGTCATAGTCCTCAAATCGATCGTTTCCTCTGGTGGAATTGAGAATCCAATTTCCGATGTAAACCAAATCAAGCAAATGCCGAAATTCCTTCATTGTGAGTGGAATGTCCATAACGGCCTCCTTTCAAAGCGGAACAGCGGCGCCGTTGACCGCCTGTATTATATTATATCAACACTTACAGATATAATGTGCCGTCACTAAGCTCACATCCAGAAAATGTAAGAGTGACAGAAAGAGCTTTCTTTTTCTAATCTCGTTAGGATTATATCAAAAATAAAATAAAAATTCCAGTGATTTTATATAACAATATACTTCTGCTTTTCCTTGTAATATACTTGGATTAGAGATATTATATTACGGCACAAATATTTAGGAGCGTGGATATGGATAACAGAGCCATAGGCGTTTTTGATTCGGGGCTCGGGGGGCTGACTGCGGCACAGGAACTGGCTTACCTTATGCCCGATGAACATATAATATATTTAGGCGATTCATATAATATGCCGTATGGAGAAAAAAGCCGAAATGAAATTATAGAAATGTCACGCAGTGACCTGCATTTTTTACTGAACAAAGATGTAAAGGCAGTATTTGTTGCCTGCGGCACAGCAACTTCAAATGCTTTGGATATACTTGCGGAAGAAAGTCCGGTACCGATTTTCGGAGTTGTAGAACCTGCCGTCCGCGAGGCTGTATCGTCAACCGGAAACGGCAGGATAGGACTGCTTGCGACAAGGGCAAGCGTTAAAGCAGGAACTTATGAGCGGCTTATCAGCCGACTGTCTCCGGAGCTTTCCGTTACCACAAGAGCCTGCCCGAAATTTGCAACCATGGTAGAGGACGGTATTTTTGATAAAAATGACGAGAGAGTGCGCGAAGCGGTATTGGAGTATCTTCCCCCTCTGAAACTTGCGGGTGTTGATACCGTTATATTGGGCTGTACGCATTATCCTCTGCTTGCCGATGTTATCAGCGAATATATGGGCAGTGACGTAAAGCTGATAAGTGCGGGGGCAGCGGCGGCGCGAAGCCTTTGTGCTTATCTCAAGGAAAATGCGATGACCTCCGGCAAGAAAGGCAGCAAAACGGAATATTATACAACGGGGCAAACGGGGTGTTTCGCCTATACTGCGAAGCTGATGCTAAAGCGTGATATTTCCGCCGAACTTACAGGAATTGAACCCTTTGACAAGGGCGGGAATATATAATATAATACCCCACAGCCTTTTGGCATAGGCGTTCTTCCGTCGAAAGACAGTGGCAATATAATAATTATTTATACAGGCTTATTATGCTGTTTTGGTACAGAATTATATTTAAAAAAATCTGAAATTTTCCGAGAGGTAATATTCTCAATGAAAATGAAAAACGTAATAATATCAATAAAAGGAACTCAGAATGACCCTCACGGAGAGGACAATGTGATCGAGCTTGTGACTGATGGCGTCTTTTCCTACGAAAACGGAGAGGGAATGCTGTCATATATGGAAAGTGAACTGACTGGGCTTGAGGGAACGAAGACATCGTTTACTATAAGCCCTATGGGCGTTGTTATGACCCGTGAAGGAAGTCTCAACAGCCGCATGGTGTTTGAGGAGGGCAAGAAGCATTGCTTCATTTATGAAACGCCATTCGGCTCCGCTACAATGGGCGTGAATACTACAAATATTTCGGTTTCGCTTGATGAACACGGCGGCGATATGGAAATTGACTATATTGTGGATTTTCAGCATTCCGTTGTCGGACACAATATGTTCAGGATAAATGTGAGTGAGCAGAAGGAAGAGTGTAATGGCCAATTTAATTGAAGAAGCAAAGCTTTCTATTGATGAGCTGCTCGAAGAAGCCTATAAAAAGGCGGTGAGCGAAGGTGCCCTCGCAGACGGAGGATTTCCTCAAGGCAAGGTGGAGATTCCAAAGGATACGTCAAACGGCGACTACGCTGCAAACCATGCGATGGCAGGTGCCAAGTCTTTGAAGCTTCCTCCGCGCAAGATTGCGGAGATTCTCGTTTCCTATATGGATTTGTCGGAAAGCTACTTCAAAAGTGTTGAAATAGCAGGTCCCGGATTTTTGAATTTCCGCCTTTCCGACAAATGGTACGGCAAGGTGCTAAGGACTGTTCAGAACGAAGGCGATGAGTACGGCAGCTCCAATGAGGGCAAGGGTGAAAAGGTCATGGTGGAGTTTGTTTCAGCCAATCCCACAGGACCGATGACGATTGGAAATGCCCGCGGCGGTGTTCTTGGCGATGCACTTGCTTCCGTAATGGATAAGGCCGGCTATGACGTCTGGCGTGAGTTTTACGTCAATGATGCCGGCAATCAGGTGGACTTGTTCGGAAAATCCATAGAGGCGCGTTATCTTCAGTTGATAAAGGGAGAAAATGCCGTTGAATTCCCTGAAAACGGTTACCACGGAGAAGATATAAAAGACCTTGCCAGAATGATATATGAGCGCGATGGGGACAAGTACCTGAATATGGACAGCGAGGAACGCAGCCGCGCTTTTGTGGAATTTGGTCTGCCGCATAATATTTCGCTAATGAAAAAGCACCTTGAACGCTATCGTATAAACTTCGACGAGTGGTTTTTGGAAAGCTCACTGCACAAAAGCGGATATGTTGAGGAGACTGTCAAGCTTCTTGAGGAAGCCGGACACACCTATGAGAAAGATGGAGCTTTATGGCTCAGAAACACTGATTTCGGAGCGGATAAGGATGAGGTTTTGCGCCGCGCCAATGGGTTCTACACATATTATGCCGTTGACATAGCATATCACCGCAACAAATTTATTGAGCGTGGTTTTGACAGGGTAATCGATGTCTGGGGAGCAGATCATCATGGTCATTCGATACGCTTTGCAGCTTCCATGACAGCTCCCGTTTTGGGTTTGCAGAATAAGAAGCTTGATTTTCTTATTATGCAGATGGTTCGCCTCGTTCGGGGGAATGAGGTCGTTAAAGTTTCCAAGCGTACGGGTAAGGCACTGACGCTAAATGACCTTTTGGATGAGATCGGCGTTGATGCGTGCAGGTTTTTCTTCAATGCAAAACCCGATACCCACCTTGAATTTGACCTTGATCTTGCTATCCGGCAGGACAGCGAGAATCCTGTTTACTACGTGCAGTATGCCCATGCGAGGATATGCAGCCTGATTTCCGCAATGGCGGAAGAGGGATGCCCAGTTCCCGAAGCAAGTGCCATAGACGCTTCGCTTCTAAACACTGAGCAGGAGATGGAGCTGATAAAGCAGCTTGCCATGTTCACAGAGGAAATAAGGCTTGCAGCGCGCGACTATGACCCCTCACGCATAAATCGTTATGTGACGGAGCTTGCAGCGCGTTTCCACAGGTTCTACAACAGCTGCCGCATCAAGGATGCCGAGCCTTCACTCAGAAACTCAAGGCTTGCGCTTTGCGACTGTACCAGAAGAGTTATTGCGAACGCGTTGTCCATTGTAGGTGTTACAGCTCCGGATAAAATGTAAATGCATATATCCCCGCTTTATATGGCGGGGATATATAGTGCCTCATCCCCAAAAAAGCCTTACGCAAAACACTGAGGCCATAAATCCTACGATATCTGCGATAAGTGCCGCGGGAATTGCATGGCGGCTCTTTTTAATGCCTGCTGCCCCGAAATAAACCGCAATAACGTAAAAGGTAGTTTCGCTGGAGCCGAGCATAACAGCAGCACAGCGTCCGATAAATGAGTCAGCACCATTGCTTTTTATAATATCGCTTCCAACGGCGAGCGCACCGCTGCCGCTGAGAGGACGAATCAGCATCAGAGGCACTGTTTCGGAGGGGATTCCGATGCGGGACAGCAAGGGACGCAAAAGTTCGCACAGGGCGTCAAGAGCCCCGCTTGCTCTTAACATATATATGCAGGGAAGCAGTGTTATAAGAGCGGGTGCAATACCGAAAATGGTTTTAAGTCCGTCCTTTGCTCCTGCTGTCATGCCGGAAAAAACATCTTTGCCGCGAATTAAAGCATAGGTCATAACAAATACTATAATCAGCGGGACGGCAAGCTCTCCAATTAATTTCATAAGCGCGAGAACCGCTCAAACAGCTTAGCTGCCAAAATGCCCGCCGAAACGGAAAGCAGAGAGGACAGCCAGACTGCCGGGAGTATGTCAAAAGGGGCTGAGGCGCCAAGACTCGCTCTTAGAGATGCGACAGTCGTGGGAATAAGCTGTATGGACGCAGTGTTCATAACTACAAGCAGGCACAGCTCATTTGAAGCGGAACTAAGACCGGAAAGGCGATTTAGTCTTACTGCCGCCCTGATGCCGGCAGGAGTTGCGGCATTGCCCAAGCCCAGCAGATTTGCGGACACGTTTGATGAGAGCGCATCCATTGCTTCCCTGTCCTTTGCCGCTGTTGGGAAGAGCCGTCCGAGGATTGGGCGCAGAAGCCGGGAAAGTTTTTCCGACAATCCTGAGCGCCGCATAAGCTCCATTACACCGGACCAGAGACATATCATTCCGCATAAGGAAAGACATAGGTCAACGGCATCCTTGGCACCTTCCGCAGCCGCTGCTGAAACTGCCGGAAGGCTCCCGTTTAAAGTTCCAAAGACAAGGGAAAAAATTACTATGAGCGAGATAATTAGACTAAATAGCATAATGTTCATCTCCATTTATTGAACTTGTGAAATTTAACAAAAATTGTGAATAACTAATAAAACTTCAAAATAATGTTTGACATCTATAGTCATAACGATATAATTGTAATTAGAAAGTTACAATTTGCGAAAACCAAAAAACAAATAAGGGGAGGCACTATTATGAAATCGACAGGAATTGTGAGAAAAGTAGATGAACTTGGCCGTATCGTTCTGCCCATCGAACTTCGCCGTACCCTCGATATCGCAGAAAAGGACTCGTTGGAGATATATGTTGATGACGACTCCATTATTCTGCGAAAGTATCAGCCCGCCTGCATTTTCTGTGACAACGCCCGCGACGTAATTGTTTACAAGGGGAAAAATGTCTGTAAGGATTGCATAAAGGCTCTCGAAGAAGTTAAGTGAGATGAAAAAAGGAACAAATTCATAAAACCCACGCGGCAAAATGCCACGTGGGTTCTTGAATTTGTTTCGGTAATTTGCTGATTTTAGGATCAGCAGCGGAATTATCCGTTCTATTCAGATATTTTTTCGGTGCTGATGTTGCTTACCTGAGCAAAGGAAAGAAGCATCATAAGCGCGGCAAAAGCAAGTGTAATGAGCTGCTCGCCGAGCGGATAAGAATCAGCAAGCGTAATGATGCAGAGAAAAGCACCCAACTGGCAGAAGAATAATGAGAGAAGGGGCTTCGGACTATTGAACACAAAACCGGCTATATAATAGAAAGCTAAAATCGTTGACGAAACTGCGAGAAGCCTTGGAGCAAAATGCCATATTACAGGGTCGGAAGCGCTGAACTTATATGCTGCAATCAGCCAGTAGCAGAGAAACAGGATTATGGCAGCTGATTGTATGGTTCCGCCTGTTTTTTTGTTCGGCTTGTTTGCGGAAATAACAAATGAAGATGCGCCTAACGCGCATATAAAGGAAAACAGACCGAGTACAAGGTCAAATACAGTACCGGAGGATCCAAGGGAACGTATGACCGTGAGAACTCCGCCCAAAGCCATGACAGCCCCGATAACCATCGCCGCAATCGAGTATAAAGACAAACCGCGGGAGAAGGCGTCCGGATATTTCAGAGGAAAACTGTATTTTTTAAAAGAGCGTATCCAAAGAACAAGAGATGCGATGTTAAGCAGAGAAAATATAACAAGAGTATAGCTCCACGGCGAATGAGCAGTGGCAAGTCCGGTTTCAGGTTCGATGATTTTAACAAGCTGCACCCAACGCAGAAAGGCCCCGAAAATGCCCATAATGCAGGTGAAGCCGCATAGTTGCAGTGATTTTTTTCGCATAATACCATTCCAGTCAAAATATAAATATAGTGACGCCAATAATTTGTCCACTCATTCTATACCCTTTTTATATTAGCGTCAACTACAAATCGAGGAGTGCGAAAAATGAAACGTGTTATATGGGCCTCAATCCTGCTTGCGATGGCGGCAATTATTATGCCCTTGATGTTTTTAAGAGAAAATGTCAATGGTGAAGATCTTTTGGAAGAGCTCTCCCCGTCGGGACAGGCTGAAAGCAATTCGCCGGAACCTTCTGAAACGAGCGCAAAGCAGCATTATGAAAGGATTCCGGACAAGGATATCAAGTTTTCAGTTTCTGAAAACGGCGAGGCAAGGGAAGTGACAATGGCTGATTATCTCCCATATGCATTGGCGGCGGAAATGCCCGCTAATTTTTCGGAGGAGGCGCTGAAGGCTCAGGCAGTGGCGGCGCGGACTTATATACTCTATTGCACTCTGCATGAAAATCCAAAACATCCTCAGGCGGACATATGCACAGAGGCAGGATGCTGCCTTGCGTATGCAGATGAAAGCAAACTAAGGGGATCATGGGGAAAGAATTTTGACAGCAATATCGAAATCATTCGCAAAGCTGTAACGGAAACGGACGGACAGGTGATGGTATATGATGAGCTGCCGATACTTGCATCCTTTCATTCATCGTCAGCAGGAAAAACTGAGTCGGGAAGCGAGCTTTGGGGCAATGTGCCTTATCTTGTAAGCGTCAACAGTCCCGAGACTGAAAAGGATGTGCCTAATTTTGTAACTACAGTTGAGGTTTCGATCGACAACTTCCGCGAGACTGTTCTGAGCTATAAAACCGATGCGGTATTCTCTGAAAATGCAGCCGAATGGGTAAAGGATACGGAGCTTGACGAGAGCGGCAGAGTGAGAAGCATTATAATTGGAGGTGTAAAGCTCAGCGGCAGCGAAATGCGAAAGCTCTTTTCCCTTCGAAGTACAGCGTTTATGCTTGAATTTAAAGATAATATTTTCCTGTTCACCGTTACGGGATACGGGCACGGTTTGGGCATGAGCCAATACGGAGCGAATGTAATGGCAAAAAACGGCTTTAATTATCAGGAAATTCTGGAGCATTATTATCCTCAGACCAAGCTCTGCTGAGCTTATACCAGCGAATTTGATATATTTGACTTGTGATTTTAGTAAATTTAGTATATAATCCGTATTGCTAAGGAAATAACACTGAGGAGCGGTTTGATATGGATTATATGGAGATGTCACTGAAAAAGCACTACGAATGGGGAGGCAAAATAGACTATGCCGCAAAAATGCCCATAAAAAACAAAGAAGATTTAAGCATAGCCTATACTCCCGGCGTTGCAAGACCTTGTGAGGTGATCCGTGACGATCCGAACAAAAGTTTTGAGCTGACAAACCGCCGAAATCTTGTTGCCGTTATTACTGACGGGACTGCTGTTCTCGGACTGGGTGACATAGGCCCGGAGGCTGCAATGCCCGTTATGGAGGGCAAGTGCGTTCTGTTCAAAGCCCTTGGAGGCGTTGATGCTGTCCCGCTTTGCATCCGTACTAAAGACGTTGACGAATTTGTACACACGGTTTCGCTGCTTCTTGGCAGCTTCGGCGGGGTGAACCTTGAAGATATTTCGGCACCGCGCTGTTTTGAAATCGAACGCAGACTTAAAGAAATAAGCGATATTCCTATTTTTCATGACGATCAGCATGGTACTGCTGTTGTTACTCTTGCCGCAACGATCAATGCCCTCAAAGTCGTGGGCAAGGATATTAGAAATGTCCGAGCTGTGACCTGCGGAGCCGGCGCAGCGGGAGTAGCCATTATAAAGCTTCTGCTGAAAATGGGGCTTGGCGATGTCGTTATGTGCGATAGAAAGGGCGCGATTTACAAGGGGCGCGAGGATTTGAATGAATCCAAAGAGGAAATCGCGGAAATTACAAACAAAATGGGCATAAAGGGAAGCCTTGCAGATGCCATGAAAGGCGCCGATATATTTATAGGTGTTTCTTCTCCGGGCACTGTTACGGAAGAGATGGTAAAATCTATGGCGGCAAAACCGATACTCTTCCCGATGTCCAACCCTATTCCGGAGATTATGCCGGATCTTGCGGAAAGAGCCGGAGCCGCCGTTGTCGGAACCGGAAGAAGCGACTTTAAAAATCAGATCAATAACGTTATGGCCTTTCCGGGAATTTTCAGAGGTGCGCTTGACGTCCGCGCTTCGGAAATAAATGACGAGATGAAAATCGCCGCGTCTATCGCTTTGGCGGGGCTTGTCGGGGAAAACGAGCTTTCGGCAGATTTCATTCTTCCTGCCGCTTTCGATGAGCGAGTAGCTCCGACTGTTTCTGCGGCTGTTGCTGAGGCGGCAAGAAAAAGCGGCGTCGCAAGAATTTAAAAATAAGAATATAATAAGCGCGCGGCACATCGTTTTGCGATTGCCGCGCGCTTATTTAGAACTATTTTAGAGGAAATAATATCAGGTGTAAAATAGTGTGAAAGTAGCATGGGCTACGAGACGGTCCTGATCGTCATAGGCTCTGGATTCAACAATCGATATGTTCTTGCCGACCTTTACCGGTTCTGCCTTGGCAATGAGGTAAGAGCCTGTGGCAGGGCGGAGGAAATTGATGTTGCCTCCCTGCGTAACGAGGCGGCGGTCAATGAATGCGGCTGCATAGCCTGCTGCATCATCGCAGATGGCGAATATGATACCGCCGTGTGCCATGCCCTGAGAGTTCATGGTTTCGGGTGTTAGCTCAACTTTGCAGGCGGCATAATTGTCGGCAAGCTCGATGAGCTTTATGCCGTTGTGATAATTGTAGTCGGGGACGGTATTCATGTAATCTATCATCTGCGCATAGCGCTCTTCCTTTGTCATTCTCTGTCCCTCAAGCACTGCCTCGACATTAAATTCTTCTGGGTTATAAGCTTCTGGCATTTTTCTGTCTACCTCCGATGTACTTTGTACGCATTTGTTCACACGGGTTTTCCGAGCGGGGTGCAACGCGTAAAAGATACCCCTATCCGAAAAATCGGATAGAGGTATTTTAACACGATTTATAAATAAATTAAAGGATTATTTGTTAATTTGCCTTACCTACGACAATTTTTCCCTCATCGACCGTAGCTTCCGCCTTATCTCCGATCTTTAGACTGCCTTCAAGCAGTTTTTCCGCGACGCTGTCTTCAATTGTTGACTGAATAGTGCGACGAAGCGGACGCGCTCCGTAGATAGGATCAAAGCCGTCCTCAGAGAGCTTATCGAGCGCAGCGTCCGTCACCAAAAGGGAGATTCCCAAACCTTCAAGACGCTTTGATACGGTGTCTATCATATGTGAAGCAATTTTCTTTATATCTTCGCGGCTCAGCTGATGGAACACTATCGTCTCGTCGATACGGTTCAAAAATTCCGGACGGAATGTGTTCTTGAGATCTTTCATGACGAGGGAACGAATTTCCTCTACATTCTTTATGCCATCGTCTTTAGAGTCGGAGCTTGAGAAGCCCAGAGTTTTCTGCTTATCTGTAATATTTCGCGCGCCTACGTTTGAGGTCATGACGATGATCGTGTTTTTGAAGTCTACTTTACGGCCCTGAGAATCGGTCAAGATACCGTCATCCATGATCTGAAGCATGATGTTGAAAACATCTTCATGCGCCTTTTCAATCTCATCGAACAGGATAACCGAATAGGGCTTTCTTCTGACCTTTTCGGTAAGCTGACCGCCCTCGTCATAGCCGACATATCCCGGGGGCGAGCCGATAAGCTTTGAAACGGTATGTTTTTCCATGTATTCGGACATGTCGACTCTTATCATGGCATTTTCATCGCCGAAGACAGCCTCAGCCAGCGCCTTGCACAGCTCGGTTTTTCCAACGCCGGTCGGACCAAGGAACAGAAAGCTTCCTACGGGACGTTTCGGGTCTTTAAGACCGACACGTCCGCGGCGGATGGCACGGGATACTGCGGAAACAGCTTCATTTTGTCCAATCACGCGCTTGTGCAGAATTTCCTCCATTTTGAGCAGTCTGTCGCTTTCGCTCTCCGTAAGACTTGTGACAGGAATACCCGTCCAGCCTGAGACAACCTCTGCAATGTCTTCTTCGGTAACGCATTTGTGGATACCAACACGCTTTTCATCCCATTTTTTGCGGGCGGCGTCAAGCTCTTCGCGCTGCTGTTTTTCCCTGTCGCGTATTCTTGCCGCCTCTTCAAAGTCCTGAGCCTTTATTGCCGCTTCTTTTTCCGCGACAAGGGCGTCAATACGTTTTTCGATCGCCTTGAGGTCATCGGGAGCGGTCAATGTTTTCATACGCACCCGGGATGCCGCCTCATCCATAAGGTCAATGGCCTTGTCGGGAAGATAGCGGTCATTTATATAGCGCCCCGACATCGTAACGGCGGCACGTATGGCTTCGTCTGTTATTTTCAGCTTGTGGTGTGCTTCGTATTTGTCGCGAAGCCCCAAAATTATTTCCACGCTTTCATCTTCGCTCGGTTCCTCTACCATAACAGGCTGGAATCTTCGCTCGAGAGCCGCATCCTTTTCAATGTGCTTTCTATATTCGTTCAGTGTGGTTGCGCCGATAACCTGTATCTCACCTCTGCCAAGGGCGGGTTTTATGATATTTGCGGCGTCTATAGCGCCTTCGGCGGCGCCTGCACCGATTATAGTGTGCAGCTCATCAATGAACAAGATAACGTCCCCGGCCTTCTGTGTCTCTTTGAGGGCCGCCTTGATGCGTTCCTCGAAATCGCCGCGGTATTTTGTGCCGGCAAGCATACCTGTAAGGTCAAGGGAAACGATGCGTTTTCCGCGCAGGTCCTCAGGGACATCCCCAGAGGTGATCATCTGTGCAAGTCCTTCGGCTATGGCTGTTTTGCCGACTCCCGGCTCACCAATAAGAACAGGATTGTTCTTGGTGCGGCGTGAAAGAATTTGTATTACACGCTGTATTTCGCGGCTTCGCCCGATAACAGGGTCAAGCTGTCCGTCATGTGCTGCTACAGTCAAGTCTCGGCTGAACTGGTCTAAAGTTTTTGTATCGGTTTTTCTGCCTCCGCTGCGCGTCGTAATGGGCGGCTGCGGCATCTGCGGACGGTAATCCGAGCTTCTAAAAAGGTTTATAATGTCTGAGTATATTTTGTTTATGTCTACGCCTGTTGACACGATAAGCCTTGCGCCGGCGCACTCAGGCTCCCGGAGTATGCCCATAAGAAGATGCTCCGTACCGATATAACTGTGACCCAAACGGTTTGCATCGACGATAGACAGCTCGATTACACGCTTTGAATCGGGAGTAAGTCCCTGCGCGGGCAGCCCCGGCGCTCCGCGGCCGACGAACTTTTCAAGAAGCTCTGATATCAGTGCCTCGTCAAGCCCGTTATCACGCAGGACTTTTGCGCCAAGCCCTTCGCCCTCGCTCGCTATTCCGAGGAGGATGTGCTCCGTCCCAACATAGCTGTGGCCCATTTTTTGCGCTGCTTCCTGTGCTTTTGAAAGAGCCATCTGTGCTCTTTCGGTAAATCTGTCCTGGTTTCGCATTCACATTCCTCCTCTGAATGGCTATATTTAGAAATTATTTCTCAAGTTCGCGGATTTTATCCCGCAGTTCCGCAGCTTTTTCAAATTCCTCAGCCTTTATAGCTGACTTGAGCTGATGCTTCAGAGCGTGAAGCTCACGCTTTGAACGAATCTCCTCGCCTGCATCTTTAGGGATATTATCCCTGCATCCGCATCCGCATTCTGTCGATTTCTCAGGGTCGCCTACGACGATTTTTACGCTGGGCAGGGCAAGGGAGGGAGCAAACAGACGCCTTCCGAAGAATCCATCGTTGAGGGTGCTGAAAGGTTCATTGAAGAAACCTCCCGTAAAGCTTCCGAAAGAGGGGCCCCAGAAGTTATCAAACATCGAACGGGGGCGGAAATCGAGCATCTCACCGAAACCCTCGGACTTTGCACATTCCGCGCAGAGGTGATATTCGGATTTTTCGCCGTTTATGTTGGACTGATAATGGAATACAGCTTCATTAGAGCATTTTTCACACTTCATAATAATAACCTCCGATTAATTGACTTTTAATGTGGTTTTCACTTTCTATTCTGCCAAGATTGCAACAAGCATTTGTTTAAAAATTGAGGCTCTGATTATGTCACGGTGTTCGGGGGACACTGGTTTTAGTGAATTATCTCCGATAGCCGTCATAATCAGCCCGGCGGTTTTCTCGTCAAGCGCATCCGAACCAATCATATTTGAAACGAATGCCGCCGCGGTTCTAAGGTCAAGGCTGTCCCCAACAGAGTTTACGGTGTGCATAATTAGCCGCTGCGGACTTACCTGCACACGTGTAATTCTGATATAGCCGCCGCCTCCGCGGCGGGACTCGACGATATAACCGTGTTCCGGAGAAAACCTTGTCGAAATTACATAGTTGATCTGACTGGGAACGCACCTGAATTTCTCGGCTAAATTGGAGCGCTGAAGCTCCGCGATTCCGCCCGCATCCTCAAGTACGTCCATAATAAAGCTCGCTATCATATCACTTGTTCCCATTTTGCCACCTCGAAGTATATTTTATCTCGCCTTGACTTTGACTATTCTTGACCTTTTGATATTATAATAGTCAGGTAAGGTCAAAAATGCAAATATTGGTTTGACCAATCCTGACCATTGTGGGGCGATTATGTTAAATTATATTTGGAATACTCCCGTTTTCATCGAATATCTCCTTGTTACTGCTGTTTACGGGATTTTGATGCTATTTGAAGATAATTTACTTGCAATAAGAAAAGTATATGTTATAATGCAAAAGTGAGAGACAAATTTCAACCAAGGAGGATACATCAATGTTTGTAATTGAAAGCGACTGCATCGCTTGCGGTGCTTGTGCTGATACTTGCCCCGCCGGTGCTATCTCAATGGGCGATGAGCACTATGAGATTGATCAGGATAAATGCATTGCCTGCGGTGCTTGCGTTGACACCTGTCCTACAGGTGCTATTGTCGAGAAATAAAATGTCGTATTATCAAGGAGCTTGTCGCAACGCAGTTGTATTGTGGCAGGCTCTTTGGTTTTTTCTGCCTTTTTGGAGAAATGATAGAATGAAAGAATTTGATGAGCTTTGGCGCGGCGGTCCGCGCTTTATGCAGACAGAGGAGAGCTTTAAGCTCTCAACAGATTCCGTACTGCTTGCCGATTTTGCAAATATAAAACGTGCGGGAAGATGCCTTGATCTGGGCAGCGGCACTGGGGTTTTATCCGTCCTCCTTGCTGCAAAAAACCCGATTTCAGAGATTGTGGGAATAGAAATTCAGCCTGATTTCGCAGAGATTTGCCGGGAGAATCTGGCTGCCAACGGCATGGAAGGCAGAGCAGAAATAATCAATGCCGATCTGTGTGAGCACAGAAAGCTGATTTCTGCCGAGAGCTTTGACCTTGTTGTGTCAAATCCTCCATACTTTGCGGAAAAATCAGGATACAGTGCGCCCGCCGGCTATCGGGCGGCCGCCCGTGAGGAGAAAAACTGCACACTGCGAGATATTTGCGGTGCAGCAAAATGGGCGCTCCGCTGGGGCGGTATGTTCGCGCTTGTACACAGACCCGAACGGCTCAGTGAGATATTCTGCACAATGACTGACGCGGGGATAGAGCCCAAAAGACTGCGCATGGTATCTTACAGCTCTGATAAAGCGCCGAATCTGGTTTTGATCGAGGGAAGGCGCGGCGGCAAAAAGGGACTCAAAATCGAGGCGCCGCTTTTTTTAACGGACGGTTACGGCAATGACTCGGACGAGGTGCAGAGGATATATAAAAGGGGCGCTTATGCCCCGAACGGAGAAGGAACGGAATTATGAGCGGAACATTATATCTTGTTGCAACACCTATCGGCAATTTAGGCGATTTTTCGCCGCGTGCGGTTGAAACACTGAAAAGTGTTGATTTTATCGCGGCGGAGGATACCAGAGTTACAATAAAACTGCTCAACCATTTTGGCATAAAAAAACCGCTTATCAGTTATTTTGAGCATAACCGCATTCAAAGCGGAGAAAAAATAATCGAACGCCTTAAATCCGGCGAAAATGTTGCTCTTGTGTCAGATGCGGGCATGCCTGCAATCAGCGACCCGGGTGAGGATCTTGTGCGGCTTTGCGCACGTGAGGGCGTCCAAGTCTTATGCATTCCCGGCGCCTGCGCGGCTGTTTCGGCGCTTGCCGTCAGCGGGCAGTCCACTCAGCGCTTTACTTTTGAGGGCTTTTTAAGCACCTCAGGCAAAAGCAGGGCGGAGCATCTGGAGAGCCTTAAAAACGAGAAGCGAACTATGATAATATATGAAGCGCCGCACAAGCTAATGGCGACTCTTGCAGATTTAAAGGAGACTTTCGGCGGGGACAGGGAACTGAGCCTATGCAGGGAGATTACAAAGCTCCATGAGGAAACCATACGCACTACTATCGACGGAGCAATAGAGCTTTATACAAGCATACCGCCGAAAGGCGAATATGTTCTTGTGGTTAAGGGCAGGGAAAGCAGCGATAAGCCCGAAATGACGCTTGATCAGGCATTGGAGCGGGTCGAGCTTTACCGCAGCGAGGGCAAATCTCTGAAGCAGGCTTCAAAGCTTGCGGCGGAGGATACGGGATATTCAAAAAATGTGCTGTATAATGCGGCTGTGGAAAGATGTCAGCAATCGTGAAGATGAATGCAGGATTCCAATATATTCAAAATAGCACTTGAATAAGCATATGGCGTGTGATAGACTGGATCCAAGGCAATATAATGCTTTTTATGAAGAAAAAGGCAGCAGTGTTTTCCGAAAACTAAGTATTCAGAAGATATGTTAAGGGGAAACTGTTTTGCACCGTATCAACAGTCTTGAAAGGAGTGTACCAATGAATAATTCTTATCCGTTTGAATTGATGGCTCTGCCCTATGATTATTCGGCTCTTGAACCCTCTATCAGCAAAACTACTCTTGAGTTTCACCATGATAAGCACCATCAGACATATGTGAATAACCTCAATGCCGCATTGGCGGAGGCAAAAGAATTCCATGGCAAAAGCCTTGAGGAAATCCTGAGCAATCTTGATAAACTGCCCTCTGATATAGTTACTGCTGTGACGAATAACGGCGGCGGAGTGTTTAACCACAACTTCTACTTTGAAGCTTTGGCGGCACCCGCATCAACTGCGCCCTCAGCGGCACTCGCAGAAGCAATCGTAAAGGCTTTCGGCTCTGTGGATGCATTTTTGGCAGAGTTTAAAAAAGCGGCGCTGGCTCAGTTCGGGTCGGGTTGGGCATGGCTTGTTTCAGATACCGACGGAAGCCTGAAAATCGTCAAAACCCCGAATCAGGAAACTCCGCTCAAGAGCGGACAAAAGCCGCTGCTTACGATTGACGTATGGGAGCACGCTTATTATCTTGATTATCAAAACCGCAGACCGGACTATATAGATGCGTTTATCAAGGTCATTAACTGGGATATCGTGTCGAGCCGTTTTGAGGCTTTGAAATAGGACAAATATAAATGCTATAATTAAAGTGCGCGGAAAGATGTTTTCCGCGCACTTTAATTATAGGCTTTTTTCACAAATCAGAGTTTTTCAGCTTCAAAGCCGAGATCGTCCAATTCTGAAACCGCTGTTTTTACAGCGCTTTCGTCGCCGTCTATGCTGACAGTCTTGTCTTTCAGCGAGACGGTAAAATTCAGCTTTGCCGCTGTCAAAGCATTAGTAATGCGTTTGACACACATTTCACAGTGCATATCAGGTACGTTTAATACAGTCATAGAAACCTCCTTACGCATAATGCGCATTCTTATAAAGTGTTTAATTGATATTTTTGGAATCCTACTTCATCAGCTTTTGCAAGGTATTTACCAAATCATCGATGACTTCGTCCTTGCCGGCTCTTATATTTTCGGCAACGCAGGTTCTTATGTGATTTGCCAACAGTTCCTTATTGAATGCGTTCAATGCCGCTTGAATTGCGGATATCTGAGTTAAAATATCGGTGCAGTATGCGTCCTCTTCAAGCATTTTTTTGACTCCCCGCACCTGCCCCTCTATTCTACTAAGGCGATTTGAGAGTGAACGCAGCTCTTCCTCGTCCCGGTGCTTGGTCTTACCGTTCAAAGCTTTTTCCTCCTTAATCTCAAAGCGTTGGACACAACAAATATGGAGCTGAGAGACATTGCCAAGGCCCCAATCATCGGACTCAAGAGAAGATTGAAGCTCGGGTACAGGATGCCTGCCGCTATGGGAATTCCCAAGGTGTTATAACAGAATGCCCAGAAGAGGTTTTGCTTTATATTTCGGATTGTCATATGGCTCAGCCTGATTGCGCGGGCAACATCGTTTAGATCATTTTTCATAAGCACGATGTCGGCAGACTCGATTGCAATATCGCTGCCGCTGCCTATGGCGCAGCCTACGTCCGCCTGAGCAAGCGCAGGCGCGTCGTTTATCCCGTCTCCTATCATCATAACGGTACCGCCCTCTTTTTGAAGGCGCTCAACTACTGCGGCTTTATCTCCGGGAAGGACTTCTGCAATGACCTCATCCGTTCCCACAAGCTTGCCGATGTGATTTGCGGCGGCGCTGTTGTCGCCTGTCAGAAGGACTGTTTTTATTCCCATTTCCCGCAGTTTATCTATAGCCTCGCGGCTTGTTTCCTTAACGGTATCGGAAACACTGATAATCCCGTATAGTGTGCCGCCAAGAGCGACAAGCATTGGAGTTTGACCTGAGCCTGCAAGGCGTGCAATATCATTTGCATATTTCGTTGTTGGAATTTCTGCACTTTCCATTAGCTTTATATTGCCGACATACAAAGGACGTCCGTCTTTTGTTACCGCTTTTATGCCCATACCGGGTATGTTTTCAAAGGATGAAACGGAACTGTTTACTGAAAGTCCCATTGATTCTGCATAATCGGTAATAGCCTTTGCCAAGGGGTGATCTGATAGGCTTTCTGCCTCATATGCAATGCTTATCAGCTCGTTTTGCGAAATTATGTCTGAAATGACCTCTGTCACGCGCGGTTTTCCCTCTGTCACCGTGCCGGTTTTATCCAATACGGCAATCTGCGTTTTGTGCGTTGTTTCCAAAGCCTCACCGCTGCGGATAAGGATGCCGTTTGAAGCCCCAAGCCCCGTACCGACGATGATTGCCGTAGGAGTTGCCAGACCCATTGCACAGGGGCAGGCTATGACCAAAATCGAAGTGAATATTTTAAGCGCAAAGCCAAATTCCGCGCCTGTAAGAAGCCAGACAGCGGCGGAGAGCACCGCAAACAGCATTACGATCGGAACAAATATCCCTGCGACTTTGTCCGCAACTTTTGAAATTGGGGCTTTTTTGCCCTGAGCATCCTCAACGAATTTAATGATTTTTGAAAGGGTTGTGTCGCTGCCCACACGCGTTATTTCAATAAAAAGTGCGCCGCTGACATTTATGCTTCCGCCGATGACTTCGCTCCCGGCTGATTTTTCCACAGGCATGCTTTCACCTGTAAGCATGGATTCGTTAACGCTGCCTTCGCCGCTTTTAACAATTCCATCGAGAGGTATCCTTGCTCCGGGTTTGACAAGCACAATGTCGCCGACCTTTAGCGTGTCCGTAGGGACCTCCCATTGTTTTTCGTCGCGGACGAGTATGGCTGTTTCGGGAGTAAGCTCCATAAGCTTTGTGATAGCGCCTTTTGTTTTCTCCTTGCTGCCTGCCTCAAGGTGCTTTCCAAGCAGTACAAGCGTGATGACTACCGCTGCGGATTCGTAATAAAGGCTATGGACAAGTTCATGGTTGTCCGAAAGCAAAAATGTTGTTGTCAGGCTGAACAGGAATGAAGCTGTGCAGCTTACGGCAACCAGAGTGTCCATATTTGGATTCCAATGTACCAGTGAGCGAAAGCCGCTGATGAAAAATTCTTTTCCAATGAACATGATCGGAATCGTGAGGAGCATTTGCACGAGCGCAAAGTTGACAGGGTGGCTGTGCATATCGAAGATGCCGGGCAAAGGAAGGTTTGGAAGCAGCATAGTACCCATTGAAACATAAAGCAGCAGAATTGAAAGTATTGAGGCAGCAATCAAACTGCGCCGTTCCATGAGAAGCTCTTTGTTTTCATCCTTGCCGACAGGCTTTGCGGGGCTGCTTTCTTTTCCGATAAGCTCAGCCGAATAACCCGCTTTCTCGATTTTTGCAATTATTTTATCGGGGGAGAGAATATTTTCGTCGTATATAATCGTCATTCGGTTCATAGGCAGATTTACGTCGCTTCGCTCAACGCCCTCAAGCTTTCGGGTAACGCGCTCAACGGCAGATGAGCAGGCGGCGCAGTGCATTCCGCCGATATTGTAGTTTTCTTCCCTCATTGTTTCCACCTCCTATACCATATGGGGGTATAATCAATATATACCCTTAGAGGGTATTTGTAAAGTAGGGAATGTTGACAAAATTTTCGATGTGATTTTATTACAATAAAGATAATGTGCGGTTTTCATAGAATTAAACGCAAAAATATTCAAAAAACAAAGAGCAGACGGAAGGTATGATAGAAAATTGGTACTTGAAAAAAATGATACTGTGTTGTATAATGACCGTTGTCACACGCCGGTGTGATGGAATTGGTAGACGTAGTGGACTCAAAATCCACCGCTGGCAACAGCATGCCGGTTCGAGTCCGGCCACCGGCACCAAGACTCATGGCCAAAATAGATGTCATCGACTTTTATAGCCGGTGACATCTATTTTTTAGCCTGTTATGAGACAAAACAGCCACTTTGTCGCTAAAAAAGTTAGAACTCACCTCGTTCAATTTTACTGCAATTTCATAGATGTCATTTTAGCATTTTGGGCTATTCTTGGATTTGAACTAACACCCGAGCATTTTTGTTTAGCGACCTTTTTCATTTCCATAATAAATTTGAGCCGCACTCGATCAGCGGAATAAGCATCTGAAAACTCGCCAATTGTTCTGCTCCTTTTCTTTCTGCACTATACCATATTAGAGAGGCGTTACAAATTTACTATACCAGGACATTGTTATTTAGATTATTTGTTAGCTTGAAGCAGAAAGCAAGACAATTCCGTGCAATTGATTTTCGCATGCATGAATATAAAAATCTATCGAAATGACTCGAAAAACATCCCCGCCGGGGGCTTGTGTGTAAAACGAAGAAATGATAGCATTAAACAACTTATGATGTTTTTTGGGCAGATGCATAGGCAGCAGGAACATATAAAAGGCGGATGAGAGGCATGAATAGCGAGGTACTTAATACTTTTGTCTCTCTGTTGGAGCTCTCCAGCTTCACAAAGGCGGCTCAACACCTGAAAATCACGCAGTCCGCTGTTACTAAGAGGATAGATGCACTTGAAGCGGAGATGGGTACATGTCTTCTTGTCAGGAACAGAAAAAGCGTTATCCCCACCGCCAAAGGAAAGGTTTTTTTCGATTATGCGAAGAGCATTCTCGAGCTGGAGGCCCTTGCTCTGGCGGCTGTCGATGACAGCAGAGCTTGCCAAGAACGCGTATTGGTTGGCAGTGTCACGTCCCTGTTTTTGATTGAAGTATCGGAAATGATTATTTCATTTATGCAAGAGGAGCCGTCGGCATCAATTGAAATCATAAACAATCACTCCAAAGACCTGCTGAACCTGCTATACGATGACAAACTTGATGTCTGTTTTTCGCACTTCCCTTTTAAGGAAAACAACTATACCTGCAAAGAAATTATGCAGGATGAGCTAATCCTCGTTACCGCCCCGAAGAACGACTGCTATCCCAACGGTATAACCCCAGAGCAGCTTAGGACGCTGCCACTTATCCAAGACAACTGCTCATATATAGCTGACCCGGAATGGTTTGAATATATCTTTTCCGGTTCGGGAGAAAAAGTTTTGCGTGTGGGCGTGGGGAGCTTTGCAATTCCTTTCCTTCAGGAGGGAATTGGCTATGGATTCATTTCAGTCAAGCAGGCCCGACCGCTCTTAAACGACGGTAAGCTGACAAGAATTAATATTCTCGAGCATAAGCCCTTTGTTTATAAGGGATACCTAATCTATAAAACAGCCGTTTTACCGAGCACAAAGCGATTTATTGAATACATCTTAAATAATACTGAAAACCAATGACTTAGGGTCATTGGTTTTCGGCATATTTTGGGCAATATTCCGGTCGGGAAAGATTATCATAAAAGAAACTCCAGATCGGCGGCCACTCGATACTGCGCGATTAAAATAACAGTAAGGACTGCGGTACAAAATGAAACGACTAAAGCTGATACTACTAAGAATTGTGCAAATTATTCCAGTGCTACTGATTGTTACAATGCTCGCCTTTTGGCTGAGTAATGTTTCGGCCGGTGACGTGGCAAACGTAACTCTTCAAAGTAAGGGCATTCAGCCAACGGAGGAGAGCCTTGCGGCCATCAGGGAGGAACTGGGATTAAATGATCCGCTGCCGGTGCAGTACATAAACTGGCTTAAGAAGGCCTGCCGTCTCGACTTCGGCGTGTCCTTCCAGACAAACCGACCCGTGACCGAAGAGATTTTCTCCCGTTTCCCGGCTACTCTGGAGCTGGCTATATCCGCAAGTCTTCTGGCGGTCATTTTCGCTATACCGTTGGCCCTGCTTGCAACCAGATACAGGGACTCCGCTCCGGACCATGTGATACGGGTTATGTCCTCCATCGGCGCCACTATGCCTGACTTTTGGATTGGTCTTATGCTGCTGTACTTTTTCGGAGTTCAGCTAAAGATTGCTCCTATCGTTGCAGGGAGCAAAATCCAAAACATTTTCCTTCCGGCGTTCACTCTGAGTATACAGTACGCTGCCACATATACGCGAGTGCTGAGAGGAAATCTGGTTGAGATTAATAGGCTCGACTACATAAAAGCGGCAAGGGCCCGAGGGCTTAGCGAGGGCGGCGCACTTGTTAAGCACGGACTAAAAAACGCCATACTTCCCGTTATTACACTAATAGGTGTCAACTTCGGGAAGCTGGTCGGTGGGCAGGTCGCCATCGAAACCATCTTTTCATGGAATGGTATCGGACAATTTGCAATTTCCTGCATGAAGGTTAAGGATTTGCCTGTAATACAGGGATACATCATCATTGTGCTGTTAGCCTACGTCATAGTAAACCTCATTCTTGATGTAGTCTATATGTACATCGATCCCCGCATTGAAGTGGAGTGAGGTAAAGAAAAATGTTTAAATCAATTGTAAGAAAGTTTTTCCGGAACAAGACTGCGGTGCTGGGACTTATTGTAGCGCTGCTTCTGGTTTTAATCGGAATCTTTGCAGAGCAGGTAGCTCCTCACGATGCCTATGCTGTGGATATCAGTCAAAAGCTTCTGAACCCCTGCGCTGAATACCCGATGGGAACCGACCAGATGGGACGCTGCATCCTTTCAAGGCTTATCCTTGGAACAAGGACCAGCCTTTTTTCCGCAATAATTGTCACCGCAATTATTCTGCTGATAGGCGTTCCGTTGGGCGTTATCGCGGGCTATGTAGGCGGCGTAACAGATAACATCATTATGCGAATGGCTGATGTTGCCTCAACCTTTCCCTCCTCACTGTTGGCACTTGCAATAGTTGGTATTTTCGGCCCCAGCCTAAGAAATTTGGTTTTTGTGTTCATTTTTCTCTGGTGGGCACCCTTTGCCAGAATGGTTCGCAGCCAGGTCATGAAAATAAAGGAAACGGAATACGTTCTGGCGGCCGTCGCCGCCGGCGACAGTCGATTCAAGATAATAGTACGGCATATTCTCCCTAACACTATCTCCTCAATAATCGTATACGCAACGCTGAGAATTGCCGCGGTTATCGCCCACATCGCCAGCTTTTCGTTCATTGGACTGGGCTCTCAACCCCCCACAGCGGACTGGGGCGTTATGCTGAACGACGGCAGACAGTTTATTACCTCCCATCCTCTTATGTTGGTTTGGCCGGGGCTGATGATAGCCATCGTTGTTCTGGCCTTTAACTCCCTGGGCGAGGGGCTAAACGATGCCATGACGCCAACCTCTGAGGAAGGCGCAGTTGTGAAGGAAACAGGTGCAGTAAATGTGTAATGAAGAAGCCGTATTGGCGGTTAAAGACCTGAAAACGTACTTCTACTGCAAGGGCAGAGTTGTCAAGGCGGTGGACGGCGTCAGCATTGACGTGTACAAGGGAAGAATAACGGCAATTATCGGTGGCTCAGGCAGCGGAAAGTCTGTAATGTCCCTGTCAATTCTCAATTTAATCGACAAGCCGGGCAAGATTGTTGATGGGCAAGTGCTGCTACACGGCAAAGATCTCCTCAAGTTCAGTGAAAAGGAGCTGCGAGGAATAAGAGGACGCCAGATTGCTATGATTTTTCAGGAGCCCTCCTGTGCACTCAACCCGGTGGTCAAGGTAAAAAAGCATATGTATGAGGCCGTACGTATTCACGATAAGGGTGCAAGGATGAACAATCTGCTGGATGGCTTTAGGCAAACGCTTCTGCGTGTAGGGCTCTCTGAACCAGACAGGGTGCTTGAAAGCTACCCCTTCGAGCTCAGCGGAGGAATGTGCCAGCGCGTAATGGTGGCCATGGGACTTGTGACCAACGCTGAGGTCCTCATAGCAGACGAGCCGACCTCCTCGCTGGATCTTACCACTCAAGCCGAAATACTTGAGGAGTTGTTGCGCCTAAAGGAGGAAGGAATGGCGGTTATCCTCATCACCCACGACCTTGGCGTCGTTGCCCAAACGGCAGACGATATGTACGTTATAAAAGATGGGAAAATAGTTGAAAGCGGAACCGTTCGAGAGGTCTTTGCCAACCCGAAAAATGAGTATACCAGGTACCTGATGGATCCAATAACAATACATAATTGAAGTGAGTGTAAACGTGAATATTGTTGAAGTTAAATCACTATACAAGTCCTACACAAAATCCAAACCGACAAAGTACGCTGTACACAACGTCAGCCTTGGAATTGAGCATGGAGAAATACTCGGGCTGGTTGGCGAATCGGGCTGCGGCAAGAGTACTCTCGGTGCACTCATGCTAAAGCTCATTGAACCCACTAAGGGCGAAATCTGGTTTGACGGCAAAAACATAACAAACCTAACGTTTAGGAATATGCGCAAAATTCGCAGCCATATGCAGATAGTGTTTCAGGGCAGTTCTAATGCCTTTAATCCCTACCACACCGTGCGCCAGATAATCAGTGAGCCAATGGATAATTACACGAAATTCTCATCAGCTGAAAAGGAACGCAAAATTCTTGCATGCCTTGAAAGTGTTGGACTGGGTGCAGAGCACATAGAGCGTTACAGCGGCGAACTCTCCGGCGGACAGCGCCAAAGAATAGGTATTGCAAGAGCCCTTATTCTCGACCCTAAATTCGTCGTGTGCGACGAGGCCGTCTCCAGCGTGGATTATGGACTAAAAAAACAGATACTCAAAATTTTGTATGATTTGAAGCAGGAAAAGGGCTTTACATATCTCTTCATTTCCCACGATATGGCGGCTATAAACGCGGTTTGCGACAGAGTGGCCGTCATGTATCTGGGAAATTTGGTCGAAATACTTCCAAGCACAGACGCCACTGCGCTTCATCCGTACACCAAGGCGCTTATGGCCGCAACGCTGGAGCCGGATCCCAAAATTAAGAAGAAAAAGCTTGTCCTCTTCAACGAAAGCGGCGATTTCAGTTATCCTCATGGTGGCTGCCCCTTCCAGAGTAGATGTTTATATGCGAGCGAGAAATGCCGTACAGAGGACCAACTGCTCAGGGAAATTAGTGACGGGCACTTTGTAGCCTGCCATTTAATTTAATTACAACTAAGGAAAAGGAGAAATCAGAAACCAATGAAAAGAAAAATAGCATTGCTTCTCGTTCTGGCCCTTGCAGCCAGCCTGCTGCTTTGCGCCTGCGGCAAGGTAGAAACCGGGAATGTACAACAGCCGGCTGACCAGACCGGAACTGCGGGCGAAAAAGAGGTCGTTGTTGCTCTGTACAAGGATGCTGCAATTGACACGCTCGATGCAGCCTCCTATAACGGGCCTCACTTCCTTTATAAGATGATTTATGAAGGCTTGACTGAGGACGGCGGCAGCAAAGGCATTATTCCCACACTTGCTGAGAGCTGGGACATCTCTGAGGACGGCAAGACCTATACCTTTCACCTCAGAAAGGGCGTCAAGTTCTCTGACGGAAGCGACTTCAATGCAGACGCCGTTATTTTCAACATGAAGCGCTGGACAAACAACGACCGCTTTTCCTCGCTGACTTCCTGCTATGTTGAAAGCATGAAGGCCATTGATGAAAACACCGTTTCCATTACCTACACCAACGCTTCATACCCCACGCTTATTGAATTGTCCTATCCTCGCCCCGACCGCTTCCTCAGCCCAAACGCCGTTGCCGAGGACGGAACCTTTAAGGAACCCATCGGCACTGGTCCCTGGATGGTAGAGAGTTATAAAAAGGACTCTGAGCTCACACTGGTTCCCAACCCCTATTATTGGGGAGCCAAGCCCAATGTGGACAGAATTCGCTTCAAGGTCATCGGTGATGCTCAGGCCAGAGTCCTGGCTTTGCAGAGCGGTGAGGTCGATATCATTGGCGGAGACCTTGTTGGCAAAATTCCCATGGAGAGCCGCAACGAGCTCAAGGAAAGCACTGATTTTGAATACTTCACTGCCGGTACCATGTGCTCTCACTTTATCGCATTCAACGAGAAAAATGCAATATTCCAAGATAAGAATATCCGTCTGGCCTTCAGCTATGCCATTGACAAGAAGGCCATAGCCGAGGATCTCTTTGACGGAAACGGCGTAGAGGCAAGCGGTATGTATCAAGCCAGCGTGCCCTACACAAAGAAAGACACAAACCACGGCTATCCCTATGACGTTGATAAGGCAAACGCTCTGCTTGACGAAGCGGGCTGGATCGACAGCGATGGCGACGGAATCCGCGATAAGGACGGCGCAAAGCTCGGCTTCAAGCTGGTCTATACCGCTGATGAATTTCCGGAGTGGAAGCCGCTCGCGGAATTCCTCCAGTCTCAGTTCACCGCCATCGGTGTGAACATCACACTTAATCCGTTGGATCAAAATGGTTACGGCAATGTTCAGACTGAGTCCCGTGATTTCGACCTGATCCTTTGGAGGACATCCTCTGATTCATGGGTTCCTCACAGCTCGCTTAAGGAGCTCTTTATACCCTATGCAGGCCGCGATTTTGCCCAAATTTGGACAGACGAGACGCTTGAGGGTATGATAAGCGATGTCCTCGTCTGTCTCGATGAAACCGAGCGTCAGGCAAAGTACGACGAAATTTTCTCTTACATCAGCGATAACGCGCTGACAACCCCTGTTTATTATCCGACCACCGCTTTTGCAGTAAACACCAAGAAGATTGCAAACTTCGAGATAGGTGTCAATAACTACGCTCCCGTCGAGTGGCAAAAGCTTGACGTTATCGGTTAGGCGGTGCATTGGTGGTGAACGCAGAAAACGTAATCAAAAATTGGACTGAAAGCTCCGGGAATTACAGCAAGCTGATAGAGAGGGAACTGGCCAGCTTCAAGCGGCAAGCTTGGACAGAGCTCATCCTCGCCAATGCTGGCAAAAGCGGGAAGCTGAAAATCCTCGACGTTGGAACCGGCCCTGGCTTCTTTACCATAATCATGTCTATGGCCGGGAACGATGTTACCGCCATAGACTGCACACAGGCAATGCTTGACGAGGCGCAGAACAACGCAAAGCGCAACGGTGTATCGCCGCGTTTTCTTCTATCGGATACGCAGGAGACACCCTTTGACGACGAGAGCTTTGACCTTATCATTAGCCGCAATGTAGCATGGACTATCTTAGATGCTGAAAAGGCTTATGCCGAGTGGAGGCGAATTCTTAGGCCTGACGGAAGAGTGCTCATTTTCGATGCCAACTGGAACCGCCGTCTCTTTGACGAGAATAAGAACAGCGAATATCTCCGCGATGTCGAAGCGGTAAAGCGCCTTTACCCAGATTTTCAGGTCAACATCCATTCCTCAGATATGGACGAATTTCGGCGTACAATGCCTATGTGCGCAAGGATCAGACCACAGTGGGATTTAGAAGCACTGCTTCGCGTAGGCTATTCAAAGGTGAGCTGTGACACTTCAATCGGCAAACTAATTTACGATGAGCCGGAACAGCTGCTCTACAAATCTTCCCCAATGTTTCTGCTGATAGCAGAAAAGTAAATACCTGCCCCGTTATTCGAGAGAACCCGAATGACGGGGCTTTTATAGTGTTTCTTCAAACTTAAGATAGGGCTCCAGCAGTTTTTCAGCTTATAGCCTTCTCCGTCAGGGTTAGCGCCTCATGAGCTTCGCCATTGTGGTGCTGATGCGCAATTGACACAACTTGGACGAGGATTGTTTATTTTTTCCAATACATTGTAGCCGCTGTTGTGTCAATCTTATCCGATATTACGCCATCCCTTACAAGAGAATGCAAGTAATCCTTAATATCGGCGGTTTCTTTTTCGCCCAGCCGCTTTACTGGCATAATTCTTCCCAGATAATATGAGCACGCATCCTCAAATGACTGATTCATTGGCCAAATTTGCTTCTCATAATGGAAGCTCGGCGTATAGCCCTTATGAAAAAGAATATCAAGCATATATGAAAAACTGTTGTCACAGCTTGAGCCTTCTGTTCCTACTCCAGCCATTTCCTGTACCTTCTGCATGACGGGCTCAATCATACTAATTGGACTGCAGATAGCACAAAAGCGTCTTGACGCGCTGTTGAGCTTCTCGAAAGTATCAACGTCGCAGATAGCCGGTGTGTTATGGGCAAATACCAAATCAAAGCGCTCATTCATTCCGTTTTGCGCTAAGTCAACTGTGTTCCAGTCCATCAATTTTAAAGAAACGTTGCGTATTTTGGATTCATCAAGTATTTTATTACCATTAGCCAGCATCTTTGGCGAGATGTCGATGCCAGTCACAGTATGTACTTTTTCGGCGAGGGCGATAGAGTATATGCCCACACCGCAGCCTACATCTAATACTTCAAAGCTTTTATCGATCATATGTTCCTGTTCCAATAGGTTCAGAAATTCATCATATAGATGGTGATAAGTTGGGTCCCCAGCTTGAGAGTCCCACAACGCAACTGCGTCTTCGGGTTTACCTGAATATGGCACCCAGTGTTTTCTTATTTCTTCTAATAACATACTTATGTACCTCCGTTTTTTATTATAATTTCTATTGAAAGAGTATCCCCTGTCGGGGCTTGCAGGAACGTGGTAAATGGTATTATGTTATACGCAACAAATAGAGGAGAGGGAAAGCTATGGATTTTCAAGAAAACGAAAACTATTGTCCTTTTGATACCGCATGGTCTTTGATTTGCGGTAAGTATAAACAGCGCATCATGTGGTTGCTGGCAGATCGAAAACTGCGTTTTTCTGAATTGCAACGTATGTTTCCGAACATTACAACTAAAGTTCTTACTCAGCAACTGCGAATACTTGAACAAGACAAACTAATTACTCGTACTGTATATCCTGAGGTGCCGATAAAAACTGAGTATGAACTAACAGAATTAGGAATGAAAGCAAAGCCAATATTTATGGCTGTACGTGATTTTGGAGAGCAATATCTGGATGAACACAAAAAACCCTGTAGCTGCCCAGCCTGCGGGAATAATTACAGCGGAACCACTACGCTCCTACCAAAACACCACTAAATCGCAATAGGAATATCAAAGATATCCGAATTCTTATTTTTGTATAATATATAAGAAAATAAAAATATTACAAGTACGCACTTTTAGGTAATAATATTACCTGAAAGTTACATCAAAACAAGATGTACCGGGAAAAGTCCCAAGTCAAAAACCTCCGTCTTATACTGGAATGGAATCAAGACGAACTCACTGAATGAATGCCATTTCATTCCTTATTTAAATTGAATACATTAATTCTATACATCAAACGTTATTGAAGTTTGAGTTTATCAAAAATACTTATTAATTTAAAAAACTGCCATATTTATCCCCTATAGGGGCTTACAGACAAAGATAGCAACATTATAATTGGTTAGGAATATTGAGCGCGTAGGAGTAAACCAGATGGCACAAGTGCTTAAAGATGAGATAAGAGAGCGCATATTTAATGCCGCAATAGACGCTTTTTATGAGAAGGACTACAAAAGCGCTTCAATGCAGGAAATTGCAAAAAGAGCAAAGGTGCCTGTTGGGCTCATATATTCATATTACAAAAACAAAGAGGAGCTTTTTGAAAAAATTGTACAGCCGGTTCTATGGCAATATCCTGAAACGTTGAAAAAAGCCTCTGATACCCACACATTTGAATTTAATGTCTACACCAATATTGAAAAACCGTTCTATTCCGAACTTTTCAAAAGGCATCGCCAGTTTGTAATCCTTATGGATAAAAGCGAAGGAACCAAGTTCAGTAACGCTAAAGAGAACATGATTAATCACCTTGAAGCACATATTCATGTGAACTGGAAGGAAAAGCTCGGTCCGGAATACGATGACTTGTTTATACACATTATTGCAAAAAGCCACATAGAAGGTATCATTGAAATTGCCCGAAATTATAAGGATCATGAATGGGCAATGAAAGTCTTGGATTTATTAACTCTCTACGCCTTTAACGGCAGAAAGTACCTATAAAAATTTTCGATTATTCGGAAATTTTTTTATTGAACAAAAGCGAATCCATATTCAATATTGAATGTTTTGATTATTCGATTTTAAAATTTCACAATGTAAGCTTGAAGCCGCATCCAGTTTCACAAATATAAAATGAAAAGGAAAATGAAAATGAAAAGAAATACCAAGCTGTTAGCGCTAATAATGAGCGCAGTATTAACCATCGCGGTTTTTGCTGGATGCTCGGCAAAGCCGGCAGAATCTGCTGCACCATCCGATTCTGTTACTCCTTCAGCAGCGGACACCGCCTACGGGACAAGGAAAATCGTTGATAGTTATGGCAGGACCGTAGAAGTTCCTACCACAATAAACAAAATCCTTCCTTTTGGGTCTTCTAGCTTAAGACTTGTTTGCTATCTGGGCGCAGAGGATATGGTGAACTGCGTTGATGAATCACAGCAGGACCCCAAAACAATTAATGTTGCAATTCCTTACAAACAGGTGTTTGCTGATAAGTTCGCGGATCTGCCAGTCGTGGGAAAATACAGCGGCGGTTATATTACATATAATGAGGAAATCATTGCGGCTGCGCCTGACGTTATTATTGTAAGCTACTTTGATTTGGCGCAGATTGAAACTCTGCAGGAACAAACAGGTATCCCGGTTGTAGGAATTAAGTGTGCCAAGGGAATGTTTGCAGACGATCTGACATACTCGCTTACGCTTCTGGGCGACTTGCTTGGGAAGCAGGACAGAGCGACGGAGCTGAATAGCTATATCAGTGAGATAAAAGAGGACTTGAACACAAGAACCAAAGATATTCCCGAGAGCGAAAAGAAGACTGTCTACTCGGGCGCAATGAGTTATTATGGTCAGCATGGCATTCAGGGCACAATGGCCGGATATCCCCAAATTGCTGCCATTAATGCTATCAATGTCGCAGACGCCGCCGCGGATAAAGCAAGTGAAAGCGGAACATTTGAAGCGGATATAGAAAAGATACAGGAATGGAACCCTGATATAATCTTCCTCGATCCGTTTAATATGTCGCTGGTAAATGAAGAGTATAAGCAAAATCCGGTTTTCTTTGAATTGCTTGATGCCGTCAAGAATGGTCAGATATACGCACAGGTTGCCTTTATCCGTGACGGGTTTAATGTTGAACTTGGCTTGATTGACTGCTATTATGCGGGAATATGTGTATATCCGGAGCAATTCAGCGATGTTGATATTGCTGTAAAAGCAAAGGAAATCTTTGAAAAGTTTCTTGGTGAGGATATCTACAGTCAGTATGCACCAGCTGGACTCGCGTTTGATAAAATTAAAATAGGCAAATAATTGCTGTAACGATGGGAAATAAGCCATGCTAAAACAAAACGACAAAGAATACAAAAAATACATTTATAAAAAAATCGGTATTATCGTTATACTTTTCGTAATTATGATTAGCATGGCGGTTTTCTCTGTTACTAAAGGTTCGTTTAATATCGAACCCTTAGACGTATTCAAAGCGCTATTTGGGAAAGCCAGCCAGCAAATTAATATGATTGTTTTATATGTCCGACTGCCCAGAGTTGCAATGGCTATTGTATCTGGAATTGGCCTTGCTTTATCCGGCTGCGTAATGCAAAGTGTTTTGAAGAACCCTTTGGCCTCGGCTTCTACTTTGGGTATTTCTCAGGGGGCGGCATTTGGTGCGGCTTTTGCAATCGTTTGCCTGGGAGCGGGACAAAGCACAGCTCAAATAAGCACTCAATCATCTCTTACTATCACAAATCCATATATGACAACGGTATCAGCGTTTCTATGTTCAATGCTGACTGTTTTGATTATTATCGGTTTATCTAAATCCAGAGATAATTCGCCAAGCTCTATGGTCTTAGCCGGGGTAGCTTTGAGTGCAATGTTTGCGGGCGGAACCGCACTCATGCAGTATTTTGGTACAGATACGCAGATTGCCTCAATTGTTTTTTGGACTTTTGGCGATCTTGGACGGGTTACATGGAAAGAAATCGGTATTGTATCAATTGTTGTGCTGATAACATCTGTATACCTTCTTATGAATAGCTGGAACTACAACGCAATCAGCGAGGGAGCGCATACTGCCAAAGGATTAGGCGTTAATGTTGAAGCGGTAAGACTGCTGGGCATGGCGGTAAGTTCGCTTTCCGTAGCAACTATAGTTTCCTTTGTTGGAATTATTAACTTTATCGGATTAATTGCGCCCCATGCTGTTGCAGCCTTGATCGGACGAGACAATAAGTACCTAATGCCCGCTTCCGCATTAATGGGCGCTATTCTGTTGCTGCTAAGTGACGGTATTGCCCGGATGGTTTTATCCCCGGTTATTCTTCCGATTGGAGCTATAACATCTTTTATGGGAGCGCCGCTTTTCCTGTATAT
>JAAYBD010000042.1 GCA_012719035.1 Clostridiales bacterium
CTTTTTGATATTCAAGACCTTACCACCTTTCACAAGCGCCCGCACTCAGGAAAGCGGACTGCTCATGCATTGTACGTACCATTCTATGTGCTTTGAAACCGGCTGTGAAAACCTCGCAAATGCAGGGTGCAGGGCGTTTTTTAGTATTCTGCCGCCTTGATGCAAAAACATGATTTACATTTCAAAATAATACATTTTTTTACTCAGAGAGTCGGATATACTTTCATTGCGGCGGGCAAGCCGCGGAAATAAATTCTTGAAGGGATATCCATGAGCGATAGAAAAGCGATGCAAGTTTCAATGCTCGGAGGCTGCAGCCTTGCATATGGCGGCAGCACGCTTGACGGCAAAAGCGTCCGTTCAAGGCAGATATGGACGCTTCTCGAATACCTGATCACCTATCGTTTCAGGTGCGTTGCGCAGGAAGAACTGATAGACCTTTTGTATATGGAGGAAAAAATCAAAACTCCTTTAAGTGCGCTGAAAACGCTTATTCACCGCGCACGTGCTGAGCTAAGCAGTCTCGGAATTATGGACGGCAAGGAAATGATTCAAAAATGTACGGGCGGTTACAGATGGAATCCCGACATTCCTCTGGAAATCGACACAGAGCGTTTTGAGGAACTTGTGAAAAAGGCGTCTTTATACGAATTTGACGGTGAAAACCAGCTTAGGCTTCGCTTGGAAGCCATAGACCTCTACAAGGGCGACTTTCTTCCGGATGCGGCAGGGGATATCTGGGCAATGTCAATTACGGCATACTATCGTTTCCTATA
This sequence comes from Clostridiales bacterium, assembly GCA_012719035.1. GTDB lineage: Bacteria > Bacillota > Clostridia > Oscillospirales > Oscillospiraceae > UBA2658. The sequence goes on from JAAYBD010000042.1 coordinate 777, forward strand.
TATGGACCTTGTCCATTCCGTTTTGGCGGCGCTTATCGAGCGGGATATGTATGAGGATGTAATCTCTGTTGCCGGAAAGGCGCTTTCTATTGATCCGTATGACGAATCACTGTATGTAAACCTTATTTTAGCGCTTATAAACACGAATCAGGCACAGGCTGCCCGTACCCGGTATGAAAAAATGATGAAGCTTTTTTACAGTGAGCTTGGAGTCACTCCCTCAAAAGAGCTTCAAGCCTTGTATAAGAAGCTTTTGGAATCCGATAACGGCGTCGAGACAGATCTTGATGTTATAAAATCTCAGATGAAAGAGATGGATGGCGCAAAAGGTGCATTTTTCTGTGAATATGCTTTTTTCAAGGATGTTTACAGACTGGAAGCGCGTTCCGCGGCAAGAGAGGGCGGCTGCGTCCATATCTGCCTGATAAGCATCAGCGGAAAGGACGGAAGACCCCCTGCCCAAAAAGTTCGGAATGAGGCGATGCGGAAACTTTCCGAGTGCATCAGGAAGTCCCTGCGCCGCGGAGATGTTTACTCCCGATACAGCATATCCCAGTTTGTCATCCTGCTCCCTCTGACAAGTTATGAAAACGGCAAAGCGGTACTTGAAAGAATCAAACACCGGTTTCGGCGTGATTATCCGCGTTTGCCGGTCTCGGTTACATATTCTCTGCAGGAGGTTGAAGCTATATAGAGGGCGGATAAAGTAAGACAGACAGGATATGGGGCTTTTTATATCTGTCAGCGCAATTAAAAAATGAGCTTTCCCCATATAGACGTATTTTGCAATGCCCTGCCTGAAAAAGCAAAGCATCCTTTTTCCGGTTATTCGCATAAACTTCTCAGTTTTGACCAGACTATTGTACGGAAAGCTGAGCTTCCGAATAAAGAGCATGACACTGGGTCGACCAGATACCATTGCGGGAATCGGAATTAAGTTGCTGAAAAAGGTATGGAATTGTCAAATAATTAATTAATTTGCACCATATTGACATGGTATTAATTGTGTGATATCGTACAAACAGAATCTGGAGAGTCCAGTTTTCGAGATAATCTGTGGGCTATTTGAGCATGAAAGGGGCACACATTATGAGCAGCATTTTTGATTTGACAGGAAAAGTTGCGGTTGTGACCGGAGCTTCATCGGGACTTGGCGCGGATGCAGCAATGGCATATGCTGAGGCAGGGGCGGACGTTGCATTACTTGCCCGTAGGATAGAGAAACTTGAGTCCGTAAAAAGCGATATAGAAAAACTGGGACGCAGGGCAATAGCCGTGCAGTGCGATGTAACGAACGAAGAAAGCGTAAAAAACGCTATGCAGTCCGTTATGGATGCTTTCGGAAAAATAGATATACTTCTGAACAATGCGGGAGTAGCTGTGCGCGGCGGAGTGGATGACATGACAGAGGAGGATTGGGATAAATCCTTCGACACCAATGTAAAGGGCATATTTTTTGCCTGCAAGTATGTTGTTCCTCATATGAAAGAAAAAGGTTACGGAAAAATTGTCAATATTTCATCGGTAAACGCAATAGTTGCGGATAAGAACGATATGTTCATCCGCCACTCATACAACTCCTCAAAGGCGGCGGTTATCGGACTTACCAGAGGCATGGCAGCCTCATACGCTCAATATGGCATTACTGTCAACGCTATAGGTCCGGCACTGTTTGAAACAGAGATGACAGTTGATAAGCTTTTCAAATCAGAGGAATTCCTTAGTTTTTATTCCTACATGAATCCCGCCGGACGCCCCGGAAAAAAGGGCGAGCTCAACGGCACCGTTCTGTATCTCTCCAGCGATGCATCAAGCTATGTGCAGGGACAGTTTATAACTGTTGACGGCGGAGGATCGATCGTCTAATATTGTTTTCCTTATAATTTCCAATACTAATGTTCTTCTGGAGGGTGCAGCCTTGCTGTCACCCTCCGCCACTTTTTAGACAGCATTTTACAGAAAATAATGATATAGAAAATACAGGGGATTTTTGCGCTTAGGCATAGCCCTGTATTTTGCTTTTTCTAAACTGTCACCAAATGCGGACCGAGATTCGAGCAAATTATTATTGATTTCTACAATTTTGATATGTTAATATGTATATATGAATGAGTATGATTTGATGCCGGGCACATTATTATTACTTGATGAGTGGGTGTTTTGAAACAATCTGAATAAACCTATACACAGTTCACGTTAGCTGTTGCGAAAGGTGGCTTATGGTTTTGGCGAGTTTTACAAAGAAGGAAATCATATCAACATTTTTTCGGCTGCTTGAACAAAAGCCATTGTCAAAAATTACAGTGAAGAATATTGTTGAGGAGTGCGGAATAAATAGGAATACTTTCTATTATTATTACAGAGACATTTATGATCTTGTAGACGATATCTTCAACATCGAAACGGAAAAGGTGACCTCGCAAAACCCTGTCCATGGATATTGGCAGGAAGGCTGCCTCCAGTCTATGCACTATCTTGTAGAACATTCTATGATAATACATAATGTTTTCAATTCGATCAGTCTTGAAACAATAAAGGCTTATCTCTTCAAGGTAGCTCACAGACTTCTTATGACTTTTTCTAATAAAGTTACAGAGGGAAAATATGTGCCGGAGGAGGACAAACGCTTCATTGCGGACTTTTATTCCCATGCGTTTGTTGGAACTTTCCTTGATTGGATACGTGGGGGGATGAAGCAGCAGCCGGAAAAACTCATCGAAATGATGGGAAGGCTTCTTAACGGCAGCATATACGATGTGCTTCGCAGAAGTTCTAAAGATATAAAGTTTGGCTAATAAAATTCAATGTTTTCGATTGCAGTGCCCAAAAGTCTAACATCATACTAAATGAGCGCACCAAAATGAGTTTTCTCAAAGTATAGAAGCAGAGCGGGGAGCGGCAGCAATAATGCCGCCCCCGCTGTTTTGTCTGATTTTCTACAGACAGCCGCTGTTCTGTTAAGACTCCGCACAGGATTTAAAAAATTTAAACATGTTAGACAAATTTGGAAAGATAATGTATTATTATAATGTTGACATATCAAAATCGTGATGATAAAATATACACAATATACGGTATACGATGTGTATTGATTAGTGGAAATTGCTATAAATCACTTTATAAGTCTTGTCGATTTCTTAGGTTAGCGAGGGAATTATGGAAAAGATGGCTTTAGAGATGCGCGGCATCGTGAAGCGCTTCGCTCACAATACCGTTCTCGATCACGTAGATCTGTCAATAAAAGCGGGCGAAATCCATGCTTTGATGGGAGAAAATGGCGCCGGCAAGTCCACATTGATGAAAATTTTGATGGGTATATATACCAAGGATTGCGGAGAAATACTGGTGGAGGGCAAACCTCTTCAGGCAGCCAATCCCAAGCAGGCTCTTGAAAACGGCATTGCGATGATACATCAGGAACTGAATCCCGTCCTTGATATGAGCATTGCGGAAAACATATTTATCGGAAGAGAGCTGCACAAAGGTCCGATGAAGATTGTTGATAAAGAGAGCATGCTGAAAGAAGCAGGCAAGCTTATCAAAGACGTCGGTCTCAACATATCGCCCAAAAAGACGATGAGGGGTCTCAGTGTTGCGCAAATGCAGCTTGTTGAGATAGTCAAGGCAACCTCCCAGAATGCAAAGGTAATAATCATGGACGAGCCTACTTCGGCACTGACGGAAAAAGAGGTCAAGGTGCTGTTCAAAGTTATTGAAAGGCTCAAGTCCGATGGAGTAGCTATCATATTTATATCCCACAAAATAGAAGAGGTTTTTGCAGTTTCCGATAGGATAACCGTTCTTCGCGACGGCAAGCATATCGGCGTGCTTGAAACCAAAAATGCTACCCATGACCAGCTTATTTCCATGATGGTCGGGCGCGAAATTAAAGAAATATTCCCAAAGGTAGAGGTTCCGATTGGAGATGTTGCCCTTGAAGTCAGAGATCTTTGTTATTGCGACAAGGTCTGCAATGTAAGCTTTTCTGTCAGAAAAGGCGAGATTCTCGGCATCGCGGGGCTTGTCGGATCAGGACGAAGCGAAACGGCGAGCGCCGTATTCGGCGTCCTCCCCAAAAAATGCGGAGAGATATATGTTAACGGCAAAAAGGTCGAAATAAAAAGTCCCAGAGATGCCGTTAAGAAAAAAATAGCCTACGTTACGGAGGACAGAAAGGTTACAGGGCTGAACCTTATCGCCTCCGTCAGAGAAAATATAACAATTGTTTCTATCAAGAATCTCACAAAGCGTTTTCTGCTGAACAAAGAAAACGAGAAAAAAGCGGCTGACGAATATATAGCAAAAATGAAGGTGAAAACAGATAGCTGCGAAAAACAGGTGCTGTTCCTGTCAGGCGGAAATCAGCAGAAGGTAGCAATCTCAAAATGGCTTTTAGGCGATCCCGAAATCATTATTCTGGACGAGCCGACACGCGGAATCGACGTTGGTGCCAAAAGAGATATATACCTGCTTATGGGTGAGCTCGTCAAGCAGGGAAAAGCGATCATTATGATTTCTTCGGAAATGCCCGAGATAATGGGAATGAGCGACAGGATCGTTGTTTTGTCAGACGGTAAGGTAAGCGGCGAAATCGAAAGAAAAGATTTTGACCAGGAGCGCATAATGCACATGCAGTTTGCGCAATAATGTGGGAGGGGTAGGCTTTGAATAACAGAGGCAGGATTTTAAAAGACGCAAGGCAAAGGAGCGGTGTGATACGTGAATTTGCGATGCTCATCATATTGTTGGTGATAGTAGGAGTTTTGAGCATCCTTTCCCCGAAATTTGCCCAGTTTGATAACTTTATCAACATTTTCAAGCAGACCGCCATCAATGGAATACTTGCCACCGGCATGGCAATGGTTATCTTAACCGGCGGGTTTGATTTGTCGGTCGGTTCGATTGTCGGACTTTCGGGAGTTGTGGCGGCACTTTTAGCGCAGGGAAATTATCCTATTTACGTACCCGTTCTGGCTGCAATACTTATAGGCACTATAGCAGGTCTTTTTAACGGAACATTGGTATCATATTTTGGCATTCCGGCTTTCGTGGTAACACTCGGATCGCAGTCGATAATACGCGGACTTGCCTATGTAGTAAGCGGCGGGCGCCCTGTGTTCGGTGTCTGTAAGGCTTATGAAAACATTGCAGGCGGAAAGCTGTTCGGAGTTATACCCTATCTGGTAATATATCTTTTTATAATTGTGTTGGTAGTCGGATTTGTTCTGACAAAGACTATCTACGGCAGAAGATTATATGCGGTCGGCGGAAATGAAGAGGCTGCCAAAGTGTCGGGCATCAACGTAAAGGCGATGAAGATGTCTGCTTTCATGATTGCGGGGCTCCTCTCCGGCGTTGCAGGTATGCTGCTTACCTCGAGAGCTATATCCGGCTCACCGCAGACCGGCGAGGGCTATGAGCTTGACGCTATCGCAGCGGTCGTAATCGGCGGCTTCAGCCTTAGCGGCGGGTCGGGGAAATGGTACGGCATCATAATTGGTGCGCTCATTTTGTCCGTACTCGGAAACGGACTTGATATTTTGGGTATAAAATCATTTTACCAGTTAATCCTTAAAGGAACGATAGTGATTTTGGCGGTTTATCTTGACGTAAGAAGCCGCAGAAAAATAAGCGCATGATTTCCTTTATCTTATGAGCTATGTCATTGACATAAAAAATACTGAAAAGGAGACAATTATGAAAAAGACTTTAACAATTATCCTTGCACTTGTTCTCGTTTTCGCGCTCGCAGCTTGTGGACAGACAAAGCCGGCGGAAAGCCCCGCGGGAACAGAAACGGCAGGCGAGACCCCTAATTTCGTTTTCTGCATCAGCCATATGTCAAATGACTGGGCAATCACAGCATCCGATTCAATGGAAGCTGCGGCAGAAGCGGCGGGAGCTAAGCTTACCGTCAATGAGGCTGGAAAGGACATCAGTACACAAATCAGCCAGATCGAATCTGCAATCAATCAGAAAGCAGACTGCATCATCATCGAGCCTGTATCCGCAGACGGTGTTATACCCGCAGTTGAGCAGGCAGTAGCAGCAGGCATCCCCGTAATCATCTATAACCAGAACATTTCCGATCCTTCCAAGGCAACCTGCTTTGTCGGCGTTTCCAACGAAGATCTCGGATATATGGAGATGAAGAGAGCCTGCGAGGACATCGGAGGCAAAGGCAATGTCGCTATCCTGACCGGACCTGTCGGCTCTGAAGGCGAGATCGGACGTTCCGCGGGCTATAAAAAGGCTCTTCAGGAGTATCCCGATGTAAAGGTCGTTTATGAGGATGACGGACAGTGGACAACCGAAAACGGCTTGAAGTTTGCTGAAAACTGGCTCCAGACCGGCACAGAGATCAACGCATTTGTCTGCCAGAACGATGGTATGGCAATGGGCTGTGTAAAGGCTGTGGAAGACAAGAACCTTCAGGATTCCATCAAGATTTATGGTCTTGACGCTGTAAAAGACGCTTTGCAGGCTGTAAAGGACGGACGTCTTGCAATCACTGTTTCGCAGGCGACCGAGGATCAGTCAAAGGCTGCCATCGAAACAGCCATGAAGCTTTTTAAGGGCGAGAGCGTTGAATCCGAAATTCTTGCACAAGGCATTATCATTGACGCTTCTAATGTTGACCAGTATCTCAAATAAATAGAATTATTGAGGCATGACATAGCTTCATGGTTAGACCAGCATTATTTTGCAGCCGTCCTTCTGGACGGCTGCTTTTTTAAAATATACAGACAAGGAAAGACAGCCTCCGTTTCCGGAGACTGCCTTCCGCATGGATAACTATTTTTCAATCAGTCGAAGTTTATCATGATTTTAACGATGTTCGCCTTGTCGTGGCAAGCCCTGTCCACTGCTTTTTGAAGATCGTTGAAGCTGTAGTAATCTGTAGTCAGCTTCTTAAAGTCGAATTTTTTACGGACTTGGCTCATAAAGCGTATCGTTCTGGGCATGAAGTGGTCTGTTCCGCCGGAGCCTTTTATACGGAGCGTCTTCCAGTTTGTCCAGCCGATCTCAACGGGAATATCGCGTCCGAGAGTGTGACCCGTAAGGCTGACGCGGCAGTTATGACCGGCTATTTGGAACAGTTCCGATATAGCAGCATCAGAGCCGGAGCATTCGCAGATAAGCGAAGGACCGCCAAGGCTTTTTGGGCAGATGTTTTTGACTTGTTCACGGAAGTCGGGGGCTGTGGGATCAAGGGCGTAGTCGGCTCCGTATTCAAGCGCAAGCTTACGGCGGCTTTCGAGCGGGTCGACCATAATTGTAACGGCGTTTGCCATTTTGCAGGTCATAAGGGCGCATAAACCGACAGGACCGCAGCCGAAAATCATCGCATAGTCGGAAGCGTCAACATAGCCGCCGTTGCCCCAAACGGAGAAATAGCCGATTGAGAAAGGTTCCACCCATGCGCCGTCCACATAATCCCAGTCATCGGGGAATTTGTGGAGGTTGCCTTCGGTGCAGATGAGATATTCGCCCCATCCTCCGGGCGTGTCGGGACCGAAACCAATTTCCTTGAAGTTCTGGCATGCGGAGGGCATAAGTCCGCTTTTGCAGCTTTCGCATACGCCGCAGGCAACAACACAGTCGCTTGTGACCCTGTCGCCGGGTTTGAGCGTCTTTATATCGGCACCTGCAGTAACGACATCGCCCGCCCATTCATGACCGGGGACAAAGGGCTGTATGTCGTAGCGGCCCTCCTTGGACTTTCCTTCGTATATTTCCACATCGGAACCGCAGATACCGCAGGCTCTTACCTTGACGAGAACTTCGTTCGGTTTGATTTCGGGAAGCTCTACCTCTGTCATGCGCAGGTCAAAGGGACCGTGAAGAAAAGCTTGTGTGCACTTCATGGTGCATTTCCTCCTTATAGTTTTTCAAAAATTCCGATTCTGGGAAGCTGGTCTACAGACTTCCAACCCTCGCTCAGCGGCTCCTTGAGGAAAGGTGCAAGCTCCTCCTTGGTGCGCAGCGTGATCATATCAACTGGGGGAAGCTTGCCGGCGGGATATTTCTCAAGAATCTCATCGTGTACGAGAGTCAGATATTTCAAGATAGCGGCAATTGGTCTTTTTGCCTTTTCGGGTGTTGCAAGCTTGGGATTTCCAACAACGCCCTGCGGAGTGCCGGTTCTCTCGATTGCGGCGTGTCCCTCACCCTCGCTCCATGTGTGCGGACGTCCGTATGAATCGATAGAGTTGTCATAGTGACCGTTAAAAAGATAGCTTGTCGGCCATGCCTCTTCGGCGGAGTCCATGTCTATCATATCGGGGAACAGAAGCTGGGCAACTGCCGTTTCCGCTTCGTCGGCGTGGATAAACGGAGTATCCATACTGTTTGCGTGTGTTGTTTCCGGAGTAAAAAACTCGCGGACGGCGCGGTGCCATTCGACAGCCATGACGATTGCGGGAAGCTGGAAACGCTTAAAGAACTCATGGACGGCGGTTTCGATCATCCACTTATGACCGTGGTTGTTTACAAGTATCATCTTGCGGTATCCGTCGTTCCAAAGCCCCACCATGGTGTATATAAGCGTTTCGACTACGACTTCCTGCGGCATGATTATAGTTCCGGGCATACCCATGTGGTGATAGGGATGTCCGCCGTAATTGAGTGGAGGGAAGGTGAGGGAGCATTCACAGCCGCGCTTTGCCGTATACCGTCTTACACCTTCTATTATCTGCGTAACCATGAAAGTGTCAAGACCTGTATTTGCGTGCATTCCATGATTTTCGGTGCATCCGATGGGAATAAAGACGATGTCGTTTTTATTCCGTTTTTCTACCTGCTTGGATCTGGGGGTAGTCTGTATATATGAACCCGCCTTGCCAAGCTCTGAGGGTGCTCCCATTCCATACTCCTCAAGTATTTTATCTATCTCTTCGTCAGAAGCCTCCCAAAGCTGTTTTTTCATTTCACCGACACTTGTTCCGGTTTCAAAACTGATTCTTGGGTTATCTGTGGTGTACCATTTTTTCTCTTTATAGTTCTCCATGACAATCTCCTCTATTATCTGTTTTTTATCTCTGCACTCTTCCCGAACCGTCGCCGCCCGCAAGGTTCTCAACTTCTGCAACGCTTACGCGGTTAAAATCACCGAGGATAGAGTGTTTCAGGCAGGATGCGGCGACCGCAAATTCAAGTGCCCTCTGTTTGTCGGTATAAGAATTTAGCCCGTAGATCAGCCCGCCCGCAAAGCTGTCTCCTCCGCCGACGCGGTCAACAATGTCGTTTATCATATATTTACGGCTTAAATAGAATTTTTCTCTGTCGTTAAGGCAGGCTGCCCAGCCGTTTGTATCCGCGCTTTTGCTCTCTCTCAGGGTAATGGCGACCATCTTCATGTTCGGATACTTTGCGAGAACCGCGTTTGACAATTCCTCATATTTCTTTACGTCAAGCTCGCCGCTTTCGACCTTGACATCAACGGTGATGCCAAGCGACTTCTGGCAGTCCTCCTCGTTTGCTATGGCTACATCTACATATTTTGCGATTTCGCCCATTACCTCGGGAGCGGTCTTGCCGTATTTCCAAAGCTTTTTTCTGAAGTTCAGGTCACAGGACACTGTGATGCCGCGCTTTTTAGCTTCCTTGACGCTTTCGAGCGAAAGCTCCATTGCGCTTTCAGAAATCGCCGGAGTTATTCCCGTAATATGGAACCATTCAACGCCCTCAAAGGACTTGTTCCAATCTATATCTCCCGGTTTTGCGAGGGAGATTGAGGAGTATTCGCGGTCATATACGACCTTTGACGGACGTTGGTTCGCGCCCGCTTCCAAATAGTAGATGCCCATTCGTCCCTTGCCTCTGAGGATGCGGCTTGTATCGACACCATGCCGGCGTAGCTCCTTAACGCACTCATCTCCGATGGCGTTGTCCGGCAGAACAGTCAGAAATCCCGCATCAAGACCATAGTTTGCAAGTGACACCGCGACATTGGCTTCACCGCCGCCGAAAGTGGCTTCAAAAGCAGGGCTTTGAAAAAATCTCTCAAAACCGGGTGACTTTAAGCGAAGCATTATTTCTCCGAATGTTAAAAACTTCATTTTCAATACCTCCCTTAGCTATTTCTGCAAAAGGTGTATGGCAAAACCGCCTATTTCACCTTTCAGATATACAGCTATCATCTTTTCGCCCTTATACTTTGCCGTTTCCATATCTGCGTAAAAGCCCTTCTTTTCAAGATAGGCTATAGCGCGCTTTACATTGTTTGTTCGGATAGCGATATGTCCGTTTGTGCCGAGATACATAGATTTCATTACTTCAATGCCGCTTCCCGCAAAGACGGAGCTGTTGCCGTCCTTTACGGCGAATCCGAAAGCTTTGCCGAATTCTTCTGCCGCAGCTTTTGCTGCATCGCCGCTTTCTGTATTGATTCCCACATGGGCAAGCTCAAAGCCCATGGCGTTTTTGACAGCTTCTTTGCAGAGCTGAGTAATTTTTTCGAAGTTGCCAGCAGCGATATCCGCCTTTGTGCAGACCCAGCTTCCACCTACCGTATGGACATAGGGCGCCGCCGCATATTCAGCGATGTTCTGCCCGTCAACTCCGCCCGTCGGTATGAACTTGACATTGCCGAAAGGAGCAGAAAGTCCCTTCATGGCACTAAGACCGCCGTAGACATTTGCAGGGAAAAACTTGATGACGTCCACTCCGAGTTTAAGAGCCGACATGATTTCGCTTGGAGTGACACAGCCCGGGGTCACCGTTAAGTCATTATCCATGCACCATTTTACAAGTTCGGGGTCAAATCCGGGAGATACGATAAATTTTCCGCCTGCTGCCGCGACTCCCTTTGCCTGCTCAAGATTGAGGACGGTTCCGGCACCCACCAGCATTTCCGGTACTTCATTTGAAACGGCTCTGATAGCATCGAGCCCCGCTGATGTTCTAAGGGTTATCTCCATTACATCGATCCCGCCTGCGAGCAAAGCCTTCGCGGTAGGGACGGCGTTATTCGCATCCTCTATCACCACTACGGGAACAACAGCGTTATTTCCAAGCCTTTCCGAATACTTCATGGTATTTTCCTCCTTAATTCTCAAAATTCAGGGCAATCCCAAGATCAGAGCTCATTTCCCTAAGCGAATCAGCTACCGCATCGGGAAGCTCTACGACATCATTCCACTTTTTATGCTTTTCCCATTCAATTTCACCGGGCATATAGATACGGTCATGACCTTTTGCCTTTGGTGCGTTTCGCAGTGCATCCGCAAGCGCCTTTGAGCGTGACAGATATGTGTCTGCGCCGCAGAATTTATCGACATCCACAGCGATGAATGTATGGCAGACATTATTGGGAGTTTCCGGATCAAAGCACCAGCTTTTTATCTCGCCGGTGCTGCCGATAGCGCCTCCGGAGAGAACGCCTGTAAGAAGCTCCGTCATAACGGCAAGTCCGTAACCCTTATGTGCTCCGAAAGGCTGCATAGCGCCTTCTTCGGGGTAGTGGCTCGGGTCGGTCGTGGGAACGCCGTCCTTATCCACTATCCACGTATCGGGAATCTTTACTCCGTCCTTTCTTGCCTGAACGACTTTTAATGAGGCAACATTGCTCATGGCTATGTCAAGGAAAATACTTTCATTGCCAAGAGGAGAGGAATAAGACATTGGGTTATTGCCTAAAATCATTCCGCGTGCTCCCGGAACTGTCATATTGGGGTCAACGTTTGACAAAGCAAGACCGAACATTCCCGCACTTGCCGCCATATTGGCGTAATAGCCCGCCGCACCGAAGTGTGTGCTGTTTTTTACCGTTACAAGGGCGACGCCTGTTTCCTTGGCTTTGGATATTGCCAGCGCCATTGCTTTATACCCTGCGACCATTCCCATGCCCGCGTGAGCATCAAGCAAAGCAAAAGATGCTCCCTCCCTGATGATTTCCGGCTCGGCTTTGAAATCCATACCGCCTGCCCGCTGTTTCTTGATATAACCGTAAAGATTCTTTGTGCCGTGAGAATTGGTTCCGAATAAGTCGGTTTCGCACAGAACTTCCGCCGTTATTGCCGCGTTGTCCTTGCTCATGCCCTCTTTTTCACAGCAGGCGGCACAAAATTGCTTAAAACTCTCGACCTTTATTTTGTTAGCCATTTCGATCTCCTTTTCTCATAAAAAATCATTCAGCCGTAATAAAGTGCTTTTTATTTCTATTTGAATATGGCGCCCATGCGGCGCTTCATGTTTTTCTGCACATGTTCAGCATCGGGAATACTGAGCATTTCGAGGGATATCCAGTTGCTGTAGCCGATGCTTTCAAGCGCTTCCTTTATCTCGGAAAAGTTTAGGTGACCTTCTCCCGGGAGCCTGCGGTTGCTGTCCGCAAAATGCACATGGCTGATTTTATCGCCGAATCTCTTTATAGTTTGCACCTGTCCGCAGTCTTCTATGTTTACATGGAAAGTATCATATAAAATTCCTATATTCGGCGGATTTCCCATCTCGTCCAGAAAGGCGGCTGTGTCCTCAACGGAATTGAGAAGAGTAACCTCATACCTGTTTATCGGTTCAAGGTTAAGCTTTACATTTCGGTTTGCCGCGTATTCGGCAACTTTATAAAGTTCGCGCTTTAAAAGTTCCCGTTCATCGGCTGAGTTTTTGGGATTTCCCCGTCCTCTGATAAGTCCAATCGTCACATTCGGCCGGTTTCCGAGAGAAACGGAAAAGTCGATGTCTTCAAAACAGCGCTTGACCGCAAGCCCACGTTCCGCTTCGCTGTATGACGTGAGGCAAAACCCCTCAAGCGCGGCGGCCTGACCTGTGGCTATAGTAGCAACTGAAAGCCCAAGCCTGTCCAGCTCGGATATAACGGATTTAACGTCAATGAGCTTGGGATCGCTCAGTATCAGCTCTACCCCGTCAAGCCCCGCGTCTTTCGCCCATTGAAAGCCTGTTTTCCAGTCTTTTGCGGGGAAGGGGGAAAAAGGGTTGTTGTACTGAATTGAAATCGACGCTGCGGTTTTCATAGCATGCATCTCCTGTCAACATTGTATACCGTATACGGTATCTTGTATTAATTCTATAATTATTTTTATTGTTTGTCAAATTATTTTTGTATTATTGACATGAATTCGTATCAATAGTATAATAAACCATACCGTATGCCGTATACGATAAACACGATTTTATTTGGAGAGGAAAAGAGATGGAAATCAAATTACAGGTCGACAGCCTAACAGACCAGGCTTATGATATTTTGAAACAAAAAATTATAAGCAAGCAGTTTCCGCCCGGAATGAGACTCGTTGACTCCCAGCTCGCTAAGGAATATGGAATAAGCCGCACCCCACTTCGGGACGCTATCAGAAAGCTGCACGAGGACGGGCTTGTAACCAACTATTCCGGCAGGGGATACTGCGTTTTCCAGCCGACGGAGGACGACATAAACGAGATATTTGAGATCCGCCGGATGATCGATGTTGCAGCGGCAACAAAGCTTATAAACGAGATACTTCCGAATGACAAGGAAGCATATGCAACTATTGAGAGCTTTTACAATGAATTCAGCGCGGATGTGGAGCGCGAGGGATTTATCAAAGCCGATGAAGATTTTCACGACAAAATGGTGCTGATGATGGGAAATGCGCGCATTTACAATTTTTATGTGGAAATCCGAAACCAGACCCGCACTTTCAGGCGCAGAACTTCCAGTGATAAGGAAAGAATGGCGAGAGCCTACAATCATCATGAGAAAATATGCAGAGGACTTCTTGACCTTGATTTGAACGCGGCCACAGAGGCGCTTACAGATCACATTGAGCTGAGCAGAAGAAATGCCCTTGAGGATCTTGAGTAGAGCTCAAGTCCTTGATTTTCGCAGAAAACGTGCATACTAAAGGCAAAGGAGTGAATTTTTAATGGATACTGAACACAGAATGCTCGGAGAGCCTTGCAGAATAGGCAATATGCTTGTAAAGAACCGAATGGTAATGCCCCCGATGAATACAAACTTTTCGGACGAGTACGGCTGTCTTACCCCGCAGATGGAAAGCTATTACATCAGGCGTGCAAAAGGGGGTGCGGGGCTTATCGTGATAGAGGCGGTATCTGTTTCGCCGGACTCCAGAAACCATGGAGTTCAGCCGATGCTCTATGACGAGAAGTTTGTTCCGCGCTGGAGCAATCTGATAGAGGAGCTGCATAGCTACGGGGCAAAGGTGTCCATTGAAATCGCTCACTTTGGCTCGGAGGCAACGCTTGAACCGCGTATTTCCGCATCGAATGTGACCCGCTTTGACCCGGATTCAGTAACTCCGATGACACAGGAAGATATTTGGGACATTGAAAAGAAGTTCGCGAAAACGATTGCCAACGCAAAAATGGCGGGAGCGGATGCCGTTACGCTCCACGGCGCACACGGCTATCTCATAGCGGAGTTTATGTCGCCGCTTTACAACAAGCGCAGGGATAATTACGGGGGTTCGCTTGAAAACCGTATGCGTTTCGTTGTCGAGATAATGAAGGAAAGCAGAAAGCTGGTCGGCGAGAGCTTTCCGATTATGGTGCGCTATTCAGTCAGCGAATTTGCGGTCGGAGGAAGAATTCCAGAGGAATCGGTCGAGATAGCTAAAATCTTGGAGAGGGAGGGTGCTGCAGCCATTGACCTCTCGGCGGGAATTCCCAATGCGTATATCTTTACAAATCCGCCCAACGGTCTTGGAGACACCTCCTGCATGCTCGCCCCTTATGCGGAAATGGTCAAGAAGGCTGTAAAAATCCCGGTTATCGTATCAAATACGATAAGAACGCCTAAAGAGGCTGAAAATATCCTAAAAAGCGGACAGGCAGATTTTGTGGGGCTTGCCAGACCCATGCTTGCCGATGCGGATTACTGCATAAAGGCGCTGGAGGGAAGAGATGACGATATAAGACACTGTCTCTCCTGCCAGCACTGCTTCCGCACGCTCGATTCGGGATGCTCTCTGAGATGTGCCGTAAATCCTGAAACCGGGCGTGAGTATATCTACGGCGATATTGAAAAAGCACCCGTAAGGAAGAAAATCGCCGTTGTCGGAGGAGGCCCGGCGGGTATGGAAAGTGCGAGAACGGCGGCGCTGATGGGACATGAGGTCACTCTGTTTGAAGCGGGGAGCAGGCTCGGCGGTTCGCTTATCGCCGCGGCGATTCCTCCAAACAAGGAAAAAATCGGCTGGCTCATAGAATGGTACGAGCGCCAGTTAAAACACTTGGGCGTAAATATCCGGCTCGATACCGAAGCAGATGCGGAGCTTTTGAAGAAAGAGGGCTTTGATGCCGTTATGCTTGCCGCCGGAGCGGAATATATCCGCAGGATAAAGGGCGGCGAGCGGGATACTGTGGTCACCGCGGTGGAGGTCCTTACGGGCAAGGTTCTCGTGGGCAAAAATGCGGTAATAATAGGTGGCGGGGCAACTGGCTGCGAAACCGCGGATTACCTCCTTGGAGATTCCGTTAAGCTTCATTTTACAAAGGTCGACGGAGTGGACGGCGAGCTTTTGTTTGAAATGGAAATCTACGGCGAAGCGGAGCACACCGTTACAATCATCGAAATGCTTCCCGAAATTGCATCCGATATGGACGAATTCAACAAGCATATAATGCATATCCTGCTTCCCGAAAAGGGCGCAAAGATATTGACGGATACAATGGTCGAAGAAATCGGAGATGACGGTGTCCGCGTAAAAAACCGCATAACAGGAGAAATCAGCCATATAGAGGCAGATACGGTAATACTTGCGGGGGGATTGAAGCCGAGGACTATGGAACTTTCCGGGTTTAAGCATGACCTTTCCGGTGACAGCGAAAAGCCGGGAAGGATTGCCGACGCGGTATTTTCCGCATATGCGCGTACAAGAAGGCTTTGATAAGTTTTGAGAAAGAAAAGATCTGAACCGGTAAATGGAGAAGCTTATGAAACTGCTTGAAAAAAATTTAAGTTCACCTTTTTGGAAAGAAAACGGATATGTGCTGCCTAAGTTCGACAGAAAAAAGGTGACTGAAAATACGCTTGAAAACCCTGTGTGGCTGCATCTTGGAGCCGGCAATATCTTCAGAGCTTTTATTGCGAAAGTACAGCAGGAAATGCTGAACGAGGGAAAAACCGACAAAGGCATAATCGTTGCCGAGGGCTTTGACTATGAGATAATCGACAAGGCATACAGGGCTTTCGACAACCTGTCTGTTTCCGTCTCCCTGAAATCAAACGGAGAGATGGAAAAGACCCTTGTCGGCAGCGTGGTGGAATCTCTTGTAATCGACACCGAAAGTCCCGACTGGGATACGATAAAGGAGATATTCAGAGCGCCCGACCTCCAGCTTGTCAGCTTTACGATAACCGAAAAGGGCTATAATCTCAGGGATGTGAACATGAATTACTTTCCCGCCGTTCTTGAGGACTTCAAAGCAGGTCCCGGAAAGCCCGTCACCTATATCGGAAAAGTGACGGCGCTCTGTTATGAGCGCTATCTGGCGGGAAGGCTTCCCGTTGCGCTTGTAAGCATGGACAACTGCTCTCACAACGGCGACCGCCTGTTTTCCGCAGTGAGCGATTACGCTAAAAACTGGGCAGAGCGCGGTCTTGCGGAAAAAGACTTCCTGACATATATCACAGACGGGGAAAAGGTGACATTTCCATGGAGCGCAATCGATAAAATCACTCCGCGTCCCGATGAAACGGTCAAAAAGTCTCTTGAATCCGATGGCTTAGAGGACATAGAGCCTGTTGTCACATCGAAGAAAACCTTTGTTGCACCCTTTGTGAATGCGGAGGAAACCCAGTACCTTGTGATAGAGGATGCTTTTCCCAACGGGCGCCCTGTTTTCGAGGGCGAGGGAGTATATTTCGCGGACAGGGAGACTGTTGATAAATTTGAGAAGATGAAGGTTTGTACCTGTCTAAATCCGCTCCACACCTGCCTTGCTGTGTTCGGCTGCCTGCTTGGATATAAGCTCATCAGCGAAGAAATGAAGGACGAACAGCTCAGAACGCTTGTTACAAGGATTGCCTATGACGAGTCTATGCCCGTCGTTATTGATCCAGGCATAGTAAGTCCGAAAGATTTTGCCGATAAGGTCCTGAACGTGAGGTTTCCAAATCCCTATAATCCCGATACCCCTCAGAGGATAGCGACTGACACAAGCCAAAAACTTCCTATCCGCTTCGGTGAGACTATAAAAGCTTATATGGCAAGCGAAAAGCTCGATACTGCTGATTTAAAGTATATCCCCCTTGTTCTTGCAGGATGGTGCCGCTATCTGATGGCGATGGACGACATGGGCGAAGCATTTGAGCCGAGCTATGACCCGATGCTGGACGAAGTGAAGAACTATGTGAAAGATATAAAACTCGGGGAGGACAGGGATTTTCACGCGGAGCTTGAACCTATCCTGTCAAATGAAAAGATATTCGGCGTAAATCTATATAAAGCGGGGCTGGGAGACTTGACGGAAAAGTACTTTAGGCTTATGGTACGCGGCAAGGGCGCAGTCAGAAGAACGCTTGCGGAGCACCTTGCTTGAGCAGAAATCCTTGCATAAAGTACTATCCTGCACACATTTTTGTTTTTGCTTGAGAAAATAACCCCTATGGAGGCTTGTGCGTTAGGAGAAACAGCCTTATACTCAAATACGATGAATAGCCTTCATTTTTTGTTCTCCTTACCTAAACCTAAAGAACCGCCTGCGTTATGGGGAAACGCAGGCGGTTCGGCTTGGTAAGCGGGGTTTGATTACCAAAAAAACCGACATTTTTATTGACAGGGCAATTCCTATATGTTATCTTCAATACGGTTCGATCTATATTGATAAGGACTACTTGACCGCTCTATTTTTATTAAGAGCTGAGGCCATACGGACAGCCGGGTCAACTGCCGATTGCGGTGAAAGCCGCATTATTGATTGCGTTTGAAGCGCAAATTTTATGAGTTGGTTACTTCATAACCGAAATGTGTACCAAATGCACAGCTTGTGAAAGGTCAATAAGAGTAGTAAAAGTAGTTCATGCTATATAGACTCTGAAAATCCAAATGTGAATAAATAAAAGCAGGGCAGTCCTGTAATAAATAATACACCGTGATTATATTGACTTTTATAAGATGTGTTGTGGTACGCCATGACACATCTTGTTTTTTTAGGGGTAATCAGGAGGTAAATATGGAAAACAAAATGCAGCTTTACGGGTTCAATAACCTTACAAAATCGCTTAGTTTTAATATTTATGACGTATGCTATGCAAGAACGGAAAGAGAGCAGAAGGACTATATAGCCTATATTGACGAACAATACAACTCGGAGCGCCTTACCAATATTCTCTACAAGCTTACAGAGATGATCGGCGCAACGGTTTTAAACGTATCTAAGCAGGATTATGAGCCGCAAGGAGCGAGCGTTACTTTTCTAATCGCCGAAGAGAGCATGATACAAAGCAGAAGCGGCGATACCGTTGTTGCCCACCTTGATAAAAGCCATGTAACAGTCCATACCTATCCTGAATACCATCCTGATACTTCCATTGCCACCTTCCGTGTTGATATCGATGTGTCAACCTGCGGGGAGATAACGCCGCTTTCTACCCTTGACTTTCTTCTCGGCAGCTTTGATTCGGATATCATAACTCTCGATTACAAGGTCAGAGGATTTACAAGGGATATGTATGGTAAAAAACTGTTTATAGACCACAAGATAACGTCGATTCAGGATTATATCGACCCTAAAACACTCGAAAGATATGACGCTATAGATGTGAATATGTACCAGTCGAATATTTTCCACACCAAAATGCTCATAAAGGAAGTCGATTTGAAGAACTATCTCTTTAATGCCGATGTATATGAGCTTGCACCAAGAACGCGGCTCAGCATCACTGATAATCTAAGGCAGGAAATGATAGAAATTTTCAGCGGCATGAATGTTTATTGAGAGGGAAGGGCTGTTTTTGAAAAACCAGGACAGAGCACCGATTTTTGAGGCGCTTGAAGAGATGAAGATGACACGTACCGTTCCCTTTGATGTGCCCGGTCATAAGCGCGGAAAAGGAAATAAGGAGCTTACAGATTTTCTTGGTGAGAAATGTCTTATGGTCGATGTGAACTCGATGAAGCTGCTCGATAACCTTTGCCACCCTACGGGCGTGATAAAGGAGGCAGAGGAGCTTGCCGCCGATGCCTTTGGGGCTTCCCATGCTTTTTTTATGGTCGGGGGGACGACATCATCGGTTCAGGCTATGGTCTTGTCCGCCGTAAAAAAGGACGAAAAAATAATACTGCCGAGAAATGTTCACAGAAGTGTTATAAACTCTCTGATACTCTGCGGGGCAATTCCCGTTTATATCAATCCGCAGATGAACGAAAGAC
Organism: Clostridiales bacterium; assembly: GCA_012719035.1. Classification (GTDB taxonomy): domain Bacteria; phylum Bacillota; class Clostridia; order Oscillospirales; family Oscillospiraceae; genus UBA2658. Next base: position 20,117 of record JAAYBD010000042.1, read on the forward strand.
TTGGCATTTCACTCGGAATGACCGTGTCAGACGTAAAGAAAGCAATAATGCAGAACAAAGATGCAAAGGCGATACTCATAAACAACCCTACTTATTACGGGATATGCTCGAATCTTGCCGAAATAACAAAGCTTGCGCATGAAAACAACATGCTTGTTCTGGTCGACGAGGCGCACGGAACACATTTTTATTTCGGGGAAAATATGCCTGCAACGGCAATGTCGGCGGGAGCGGATTTTTCATCCGTGAGCATGCACAAATCCGGCGGCTCCTTGACTCAAAGCTCTTTTCTTCTCTGCGGGGAGAATGTGAATGAGAATTATGTCAGACAAATAATAAATCTTACGCAGACGACAAGCGGCTCTTACCTCCTTATTTCAAGCCTTGACATCTCAAGACGCAATCTTGCAAGAAACGGCAAGGAGATTTTTGCAAAAGTTTACGAGCTTTCGGAATACGCTCGCGAAGAAATAAACCAGATTGGAGATTATTACGCATATTCAAAGGAACTTGTAAACGGCGACAGCATCTATGATTTTGATACCACGAAGCTCTCTGTCAACACGCTTGATTTGGGGCTTGCGGGCATAGAGGTGTATGACCTCCTGCGGGACGAATATGATATCCAAATCGAATTCGGAGATATCGGGAACATACTTGCCTATATTTCTGTAGGCGATAACCGAAAGAACATAGAGCGTCTTATCGGCGCGCTTTCGGAGATAAGGCGCATTTATAAAAAAGACAAGGGCGCGATGATAAAGCACGAATATATAAATCCTATTGTGGCATTGCCCCCTCAGCAGGCATTTTACGCGGAAAAGAAGAGCACTGAAATTGAAAACTCTGTCGGCGAAATATGCTGCGAGTTTGTGATGTGCTATCCCCCGGGGATTCCTATCCTCGCCCCCGGGGAGAGAGTCACAAAGGAAATCGTAGATTATATCTTTTACGCGAAAGAAAAGGGCTGCTCTCTGACAGGACCCGAGAATATGGACATAGTGAAACTCAATGTGCTGAAGGGAGGAACATAATGGAGTTTTGGTTCAGTGAAAACCACACAGAAAACGTCAAACTTTCAATAAAGGTAGATAAACAGCTGTTCAGCGCGGAAAGCGAGTTTCAGCGGATAGATGTGTTCGACTCTCCGGAGTTCGGAAGATTTCTAACGCTGGACGGATTTATAATGCTGACGGAAAAGGATGAGTTCATTTACCATGAAATGATAACTCATGTGCCAATGGCAGTTCATCCAAATCCAAAAAGCGTTCTTGTGATAGGCGCGGGCGACGGAGGGGCGATACGGGAGCTTGCAAAATATGACTGTATTGAGAGCATCGAGCTTGTTGAGATAGATAAGATGGTCATAGATACGAGCAAAGAGTATCTGCCGAATACCGCCTGCTGCTTTGACGACCCCCGCCTCAGTATTTATTATCAGGACGGGCTTAAATATATCCGAAAGCATGAAAATAAATACGACATCATAATCGTTGATTCCACAGATCCTTTTGGTCCCGGCGAGGGACTTTTTACAAAAGAGTTTTACGGTAACTGCTACAAGGCTTTAAAAGACGACGGCATCATGGTAAACCAGCATGAAAGCCCGTTTTACAGCGCTGATGCCATGGCGATGAAGCGCGCGCATAAACGAATTGTCGAATCATTCCCGATAAGCCGCGTTTATCAGGCGCATATACCCACATACCCTTCGGGACATTGGCTTTTTGGATTCGCATCAAAAAAATATCACCCTGTTAAAAATCTCAACTCGGCGGCATGGAACAAACTTGGAATAGAAACCCGATATTACAACACAAATCTTCACAAAGGCTCGTTTTATCTGCCGAACTACGTAGAAAAAATGCTTGGAGAGTGTGAAAATGTTGAATAAAAACGTCCACACTTTCATCGGCTGCGATGCTGATTTTCAAGACGCGGAAATCGTTTTGTTCGGCGCCCCCTTTGACGGTACGACCTCCTTCAGACCCGGGACACGCTTCGGACCCTCAGCGATAAGAAACGAGTCTTTCGGAATAGAGACTTATTCGCCGTATCAGGATAAGGATTTATCGGAGATAAGGGTCTGCGATGCCGGAGATGTTGACCTGCCTTTCGGAAATACGGAAAAAGTGCTTAAGATTATCGAAAAGACGGCAGATGAAATATTAAGCGCGCGTAAGATACCTGTCATGCTTGGCGGAGAACATCTCATCACCCTCGCCTCCGTATCTGCTGCTCTGAAAAAGTATCCTGATCTGCATATCATCCACTTTGACGCCCACACCGACCTGCGCGATGAATATATCGGCGAAAGGCTTTCGCATTCAACGGTCATGCGGCGTATATGGGAAAAAGTCGGGGACGGAAGGATCTATCAATTCGGCATAAGAAGCGGTGAAAGGCACGAATTCGAGTTCGCAAAGGAGCACACCGTTCTGCATAGATTCAGCCTGAACGGCTTTGATGAGGCAGTTGAAAAGCTTAAAGGCAAGCCTGTGTATTTTTCGCTTGACCTTGATATACTTGACCCAAGCATTTTCTGCGGAACCGGAACGCCGGAGGCGGGGGGCATTACGTTTTCAGAACTCCTTGACGCTGTGCTGTGCTTAAATAAACTGGATATCGTTGCCTGTGACATAAACGAGCTTAGCCCCGTCTATGACCAGAGCGGAGTTTCAACGGCGGCCGCCTGCAAAATCGTAAGAGAGATACTACTGACGTTAAAAGGAGAATAGAAATGGGAAAGGCTTTAATTATCGGCTGCGGCGGTGTTGCAAGCGTTACAATTCACAAATGCTGCCAGAACAGCGATGTTTTTGAGGAAATCATGATTGCCAGCCGCACAAAGTCAAAATGCGATGCCCTTAAAGCAAAGCTTGACGGCGGCAAAACAAAAATACACACCGCCAAGGTCGATGCCGACAATGTGGACGAGCTTGTGGAGCTTATTGAAAGCTTTAAGCCGGATGTTGTCATAAACCTTGCGCTTCCCTATCAGGACCTGACTATAATGGATGCCTGCCTTGCAACAAAAACACACTATGTCGATACTGCCAATTATGAGCCTTTGGACACTGCGAAGTTTGAGTATAAATGGCAGTGGGCATACCGCGAGAAATTCAAAGAAGCCGGCATCTGCGCGCTGCTTGGAAGCGGCTTTGACCCCGGCGTGACGGGTGTTTTTTCGGCATATGCGCAAAAACACTACTTTGATGAGATACATTATCTCGATATACTTGACGCCAACGCCGGAGATCACGGCTATCCTTTTGCAACCAACTTCAACCCCGAAATAAACATCAGGGAAGTTACGGCAAACGGGAGCTACTGGGAAAACGGCAGATGGGTTGAGACAAAGCCGATGGAGATAAAAAGAGTTTACGATTTCCCGCAGATAGGCGATAAAGATATGTATCTTCTCCACCATGAGGAGATAGAAAGCCTTGCCCTTAATCTCAAAGGGATAAAGAGAATACGCTTTTTCATGACCTTTGGGCAAAGTTATCTTACCCACCTCAAATGCCTTGAAAATGTGGGCATGACCTCTATCGAACCTATAGAGTTCAACGGTCAGCAAATTGTTCCGCTTCAGTTTTTAAAAGCTGTGCTTCCCGACCCTGCAACGCTCGGTCCGCGCACAAAGGGCAAAACAAACATCGGCTGCATTTTCCACGGCGTCAAGGACGGAAAAGAGAGAAGCTACTATATATATAATGTATGCGATCACGAAGAATGTTATAAGGAAGTGGGAAGTCAGGCGATTTCCTATACGACGGGAGTTCCGGCAATGATTGGGGCAATGCTCATTATGAACGGGACGTGGACGAAACCCGGGGTTTATAACATTGAAGAGTTCGATCCCGATCCGTTTATGGATGCCTTGAACAAGTGGGGGCTGCCTTGGGTCGAGGACTTTAATCCCGTACCGGTAGACTGATATGAACTTTGATATTGATTTGATCGAAACGCCTTATTATATCGTTGATGAGACTCTGCTGATAAAAAATCTTGAAATACTGAAAGATGTTTCCGACAGAGCGGGATGCAAAATCCTCCTTGCCCAAAAAGCATTTTCAATGTTTTCCCTCTATCCGCTCATTGGAGAATATCTCAGCGGGACTGCCGCAAGCGGACTTTATGAGGCGAGGCTCGGCCATGAGGAGATGGGCGGGGAAACGCATATTTTTTCGACGGCGTACAGGGAAGAAGAGTTCGATGAGATTTTATCTATATGTGACCATATAGTTTTCAATTCCTTTTCGCAGTGGGAAAAATACAAAAACCGAGCGCTTGCATCAGGCAGGGAATTTGGCATAAGGATAAATCCCGAACATTCCACGCAGGAGCATGGGATTTACGACCCATGCGCAAAAGGCTCAAGACTTGGCGTTACGGCGGGAAATTTCAAAGAAGATTTGCTCGGAGGCATCAGCGGATTTCATTTCCATACCCTCTGCGAGCAGAACAGCGATGACCTTGTTTCAACGCTTTCGGCGGTTGAGGAAAAGTTCTGGAAATATCTGAGCCGGATGAAATGGGTGAATTTCGGCGGAGGACACCATATTACGAGAGCTGATTATGACATTGATGCGCTTGTCGAATGTATCGTTAGGTTTAAAGAAAAATATGGAACCGAAGTATATTTAGAGCCGGGCGAGGCTGTTGCACTCAACACAGGATTTTTGGTAAGCGAAGTTCTTGACATTGTCGAAAACGATATCAGCACAGCCATTCTGGATGCTTCAGCCGCCTGCCATATGCCCGATGTCCTTGAGATGCCTTACAGACCGGATATCGTCGGCTCCGGCAAGCCAAATGAAAAAGCTTTCACATACCGCTTGGGCGGCCCCACCTGCCTTGCGGGTGATATCATAGGGGACTATTCGTTCGATGCTCCTCTGAAAGTTGGGGATAAGCTGATTTTCTGTGATATGGCAATATATTCCATGGTTAAGAACAACACGTTCAACGGCATGAAGCTTCCGTCGATTGCGGCAGCAAAAAAGGACGATACTGTGAAGCTTATAAAATCATTCGGGTATGATGATTTTAAAAATCGTCTATCCTGACCCAGTTTTCAGAGACAGTCCGCAATGAAATAAGGCAGTGCGCGGGTTTTTAAAACCTGCGCACTGCCTTTGAACTTTTTGCGGGGGCAGATGTGCTTTTGCCGTCCCGCGTTTTGCAGGGCGAAAGCGCGGAGGGGCACGCTTCCGCCTTGCCGGCAGCCAGATATATATTGAAGCAAACACTTTGGGATGGGGCAAGCATTAAACGTGCGTCTTAATAAATCTAAAAATCGTCTTCGCCTATCAGACCGAGTTCAATAGCCTGCTGCTTGAGCTGATCTCTGAAATCAGGATGAGCGATGGGAATAAGCGCCTTTATGCGCTCTTTGTTGGAACGGAGATAAATGTCCGCAACGCCGTATTCGGTGACGATATACTGGGGGAGGTAACGCGGCGTTGTAACTATAGAGCCTTCGGGAAGTGCGGCAACGATGTTGGAGCGCGTTTGACCGGCTTTGTCCGTGTAGGTGGAACGCAGACAGAGGAAGCTGCGTCCGTTCTTTGCCCTTGGCGCGCCCGAAAGGAACGCAAAGGAACCTCCGACTGCGCTGTATTGTCTTATCCCCTGAGCTTCGGAGCAGGCCTGACCGGTGATGTCAATCATAAATGTGGAGTTTATTGCAACGATATTATCCACCTTTGCAACGGCTTCGGGAGTGATAACGTCGTTGACATCAAGAAGCGTTACTATATCACCATGTTCACCCAGCCATTTGTAAAGCTCCTTGCTTCCGAAGGCACCAGCCATTTTTATATCCTTAACAATGCCCGCTTCTGCCAAATCTATCATGGCGTCAGTTCCTATTTCGGTGAAAACATGAAGGTCCTTTTTGTTCATCAGATCGTAAGCGATTTGGTTTCCGAGTCCTCCCATGCCTATCTGAATGGTGTCTCCGTCATTGATATATGGCATGATCTGTTCCGCAATCACTTTGTCAAACTCTGTGGGAGGCGCAACGGGGAGAGAGGGAATATCATGATGGTTTTCAACAATATAGTCAAACATTGAAAGAGGAAGCTTTGTGAGCTCGGCGTTTCCATGTGCAACGGGCTGATAGCTGTTGACGACTGCGATCCTTGTTTTCACACAGTCGTTTCTTATGATGTTCGGGGTAAAGTTTGTTCCCAAAACGCCTACATTGCAGTAGCCGTCCTCATCGGGAGGGCAGACCTCTATAGCGACGACATTTGCCTTATATACTTTAGTAACGGCATCAATCAAAGTGCCATAGGGAGCGGAATGAAAGTCAATATTGTTCATCTGCGCCGCCATGCGCTCAAGGACATTTGCAAAGAAAGAAATTGTGTGGAAGGATTTTTTATAGCTGGGGTCCATCAGGATTTTGTTTGGAGCAAGGTACATGTTGCCTAAAAGCGTAACATTGCTAAGTTCATCGGATCTGTCCGCCAATGAATCCATAAAGTCATAAGGTATGCAAAGTGTGCTGCCCATCCAAATGGTGTCGCCGGACTTGATTTTGCCCGCAGCTTCCTGCATAGTGACAAGATGGTCTTCATAATATTTCTTCCAGTTTTCCATAATGATTCTCCTTTTCGCTGTGCTATACTTAGATATTATGTGTTTTTCACGACACTTTACACAATCTGTCGTATTTTCACTATCTGTGGTTATTTTAGCAAGCAGATGTAAAAATGTATAATAATTTATTAGTTTCAAGTAGATACTTGAAACTTTTATACTTCTATATACCCCGAGTGTATGTTATAATAACTCAATGATTATAGATATATCTCTGGAGGTAATTATGGAGCTTAGGGACTTACGTTATTTTTGTCTGACCGCTGAAATGGAGCATGTCACAAAAGCTGCTGACAGGCTGGGAATCGCCCAGCCCTTTCTGACCAGAGTTATAAGGCAGATCGAAGAGGAGATCGGCGGAGAGCTGTTTGAAAAAATAGGACGGCGAATTAAGCTGAATTCCAATGGCGAAGTGTTTTACAGATACGCGAAAATGGTTCTGGCAGATATGGATCGGCTTTATTCTGAGATGGACTATGTTTTTGACCGAAAGGAACAGACAATAACGCTTTTGTGCAACACAGAGTCTTTTGCAACGCGGCTGATAGTCGCATTCAAAGAGGAAAACCCCGACTATGCACTTTCAGTTCTGCACGTTTCACAGCAGGAGATGATAGAGGCATTGACGACAGGAGAGGCCCATTTTGCCTTGTGCTGCCCTTCGATAAGCGAAAAGGAAGGCATAAATCTTGTAACTAAGGAAGCTTTTAGCGTCAGGGGCTGTGTATTACTGCCTCCGGGGCATCCACTTTTAGCAAAAAACATTTTAGTTTTGGATGATCTGCGCGGAGAGCGGCTTGTTACAATGCCTAAAAACAGCGCTATGCGTAATAAGCTCCAGCCTATTTTTGACCGATATGATTTCCATCCGCAGATAGTGTTTGAGTCAAACAACCTGAATATGATTACACAGGCAGTCGGCAGCGGATTCGGATATGCTTTTGTCACACAGCTGATTATGGAGGATTATCCCGAGCTGCGCCGATACTGTGTGGATATCGATCACCCGGACGTAGTCGGAAGCTACGGACTTACATATAACAAGCTGACGGTTGAAAACAGGAATGCCCGGCATTTCAGAGATTTTGCATTAGGTTTTCTTGAAAATCTCCAGCAATACTTTGAAAAATGGGAAATACGAAGCGGGGTTTGATAAATCCGGCTTTGTCCACATCATGCTCTTTGGTCGTTGATATTGTAAAAAAGCCGTGTTAGAATAATTTGAAGCTGGAATTGCCTTACAGACAGCGTTGGGCAAGGGCTTTTTAATTTTTATTAAGTGGTGAAAAAATGTCTGAAATTACAAAACAAGCGCTTGCGGCATCTCTAAAAAAACTGCTTGAGCAGAAGCCGATAGACAAAATTACGGTAAAAGATATAGTTGAGGACTGCGGAGTTAACCGCCATACCTTTTATTATCATTTTCAGGATATATACGAGCTGATTGAGTGGCTTTGCATCAATGAGGCGAATGAGGTGCTCGGAACTCATAAAACCTATGACACATGGAAAGAGGGATTTCTTGATCTTTATGGATATCTTCATGACAATAAAGCCATTGTAATGAATGCGTATCACTCAAAGTACAGAAACTATCTTGAGAATTATATAAGGAGTCTCGTTCGCCCTTATATCATTGATTTTCTGGAAATCCAGAGTGAAGGCATGAAGATTTCGGAGGAGAAGTTTGAATTCATAGCCGATACATATACATATGGAATCGTAAGTCTTGCTATGGACTGGATAGCAGACGATATGATGACGCGCTATAACAATTCTATGAAGTTTTTTTTGCGGCTTTTGGATGGGAGTATGAAATACACACTTCAAAAGTTTGCCGAACAATAGACACATATTTTGGTTTTTGGCTAATTTTGCATCAAATAATGCACCGTGGCGGAATTTTTGCCACGGTGATTTTTTTGTCCCTTTATTTTTAGGTATTTAAGAGCTATCCTTAGTGCACTGCGAAAAATCAAATGCACGGGTTAGCACCCGGCAAAAATGGGGGAAAAGATAATGGAAAAGTTTGGCCGTGCGGTTGTGAAGTATCGGGTCCTGATACTTGTGGTCGCTGTGCTCCTCATGATACCATCGGTTTTTGGTATGCAGAGAACCAGAATAAACTACGATATGCTGGACTATCTGCCGGAGGATATGGATACGGTCATCGGACAGAATATCCTGCTTGATGAGTTTGGAAAAGGAGCGTTTTCATTCGTAATAGTCGAGGGAATGGACTGCGCAGAGGTTAGCTCACTGAAATCACGCATAGAACAAGTCGATCATGTTTCACAGGTCGTTTGGTATGACGATATTTTTAGTCCTGATGTCCCTATGGAAATGCTTCCCGAGAAATATTATGAAGCTTTCAACTCGGGCGATGCAAAACTTTTGGCGGTATTCTTCGATACATCTACATCTGATGACGAAACAATGCAGGCGGTTTCGGACATACGCAGCGTCGCAGGAAAACAGTGTTATGTTTCAGGACTGTCGGCTCTGGTAACAGACCTTAAAGCGCTTTGCGAACGTGAAGAACCGATTTATGTGGGCATTGCGGTTACCTGCGCCCTTGTGGCAATGATAATCCTTTTGGATTCATGGCTTTCACCTTTTATTTTCCTTATGAGCATCGGAATGTCCATACTGCTGAATATGGGCACAAATTACTTCTTAGGCGAAATATCATACATAACCAAAGCGCTTGCCGCAGTTCTTCAGCTTGCCGTTACAATGGACTATTCCATATTCTTGTGGCACAGCTATTATGATAAAAAAACAGCCCGTATGGATAGGCTGGAGGCGATGAGTCAAGCGGTTGCAGACACCGTCGTCGCTGTAATTGGCAGCTCTGCAACTACGATTGCCGGTTTTGCCGCCCTATGCTTCATGAGTTATACGATGGGCAGGGACCTTGGAATAGTCATGGCGAAAGGCGTACTTCTTGGGGTTGTAGGAAGCATAACGACTTTGCCGGCACTTATTCTTCTTTTCGATAAGCCACTTGAGAAAACAAGACATAAATCAATAATCCCGAACATGGACGGGTTTGCAAAATTCATCGTCAAATATCACTTAGTCTTTCTCATAATTTTTGTTATTGTTGCGATTCCGGCAACAATAGGATACACGAACATTCCTGTTTATTATGACTTCACCAACATACTTACAGGCGATGATATTTCAAGTATCTCAGAGGACGATGTACAGTTTTTGATTGCAAACACGAAGCTTGAAGAGGATTTTGATATTTGCTCTACACACATGATTTTGATGGATGCCAATGTCCCTGCAAAGGACGTTAAAAAAATGTGTAAAGAGATAGATGCCGTTGATGGGGTCAAGTATACGCTCGGTCTTAACTCCCTGATCGGAAGCACGATTCCTCAGGAAATGGTGCCCGACTCAATAGGTGATGCGCTTAGAAGTGACAAATATCAGCTTCTGCTTATAAATTCATCGTACAAAGTCTCTGCTGATGAATGCAACGAACAGATAGAAAAAATATCTTCCATACTGAAAAGCTATGATAAAAATGGAATGCTTATCGGTGAAGCGCCATGTACTAAGGATTTGATAGAGGTCACAGACAAAGACTTCAGTGTCGTTAACACTATATCGCTGGCGGCGATATTCATTATAATTGCACTTACGCTGAAGAGCATATCGCTTCCCGTAATACTTGTTGCCGTCATCGAATTTGCAATTTTTATAAATCTCGGCATACCTTACTTCGTTGATTACTCGATGCCGTTTATCGCACCGATATGCATAAGTACGATACAGCTTGGCGCAACAGTCGATTATGCAATACTTATGACTACACGCTACAAGAAGGAACGTATTGAAGGCAGTCCCAAGAATACAGCGATAACAAATGCGCTTTCCTTCTCTATACCGTCGATACTGGTCAGCGCGCTCGGCTTCTTTGCCGCTACCTTCAGCGTGGGAGCATATTCTGATGTCAGCTTGATAAGCTCTATGTGCAATCTCATTTCAAGAGGAGCAATTGCAAGTATGTTTTCAGTTATCATTGTTCTCCCGTCATTCCTTGTTCTGCTTGACAAGGTCGTATGTAAATCTACGGCAGGTATGAAGTCTGTCGATAAAATAACGGAGGGTATATAAAATGAAGCTTTTTACAAATAAAATAACAAAAACAGTTTCAATAGTGCTTTCTGCGTGCCTTGTGTGCGGGATAGCGGGCGGCGTTGCACTTTCTGCCGGCGGCGAAATCGAAAAAACCTGCGGAGATGCGCTTAAAGCGGCGAATGAAGCAAATGCCGCGGCAGACAATGCTGTACGGACGCTTGGGGGAGATTCGGCTCAAAACCCGGTACATAAGAACGAGACGGTATATGTGATGGCAAATGCGCAGGGCGGAGTTCAGAAAGTAATAGTCAGCAGCGAACTGAAAAACAGCTCTGGCGCGAAAGAACTTGTAGATAACTCATGCCTTAAAGACATTAAAAATGTAAAGGGAATGGAAAACTATAATAAGAACTCCGACGGTACTATAACGTGGGATGCCGAGGGAAATGATATTTATTATCAGGGTACGACGGATAAAACTCTGCCCGTTAAGGTTTCGGTTCGTTATATGCTTGACGGAAGAGAAATCAGTGCTGACGAAATTGCCGGAAAGAGCGGCGATGTAACGATAAGGTTCGATTATAGCGTCGATAAAAGCGTGGTTTCAGGCTCGGAAGATACTGCGGTGCCGTTTCTTGCTATGACCGGAATGGTGCTTGACAACGATATCTTCTCCGATATCGAAGCATCGAACGGCAAAATCATAAATGACGGGGATCGCAATGTGGTAATTGGATTTGCGCTTCCGGGTATAAGGGAAACCCTTGATTTAAGCAAGGACAAAGAGGCGGACATTCCCGATTATTTTGAGGTTAAAGCCCGCGCGGAGAATTTTGCACTTGAATCTACGATGACCTTTGCATCATGCGACTTTGTCAATGAAGTGGATACGGCGAAAATAGAAAGCGCTGATGACCTTACGGATGCTCTTGATAAGGTTTCATCTTCTGTAACACAGCTTCTCGACGGCTCATCCGCCCTGTATGACGGACTTAGCACTCTTCTTGAAAAGTCCGGGGAAATGACAAGCGGGATTGAAACCCTGTACAGCGGTGCGACAGAGCTTTCAACAGGACTGTCAACTTTGAATTCAAACAGTGCGTCGCTTAAATCGGGTGCATATCAGGTGTTCTCAACACTGACTTCAACGGCACAGACGCAGCTTAATGCCGCACTTACAGAAAACGGCTATAATGCGGTTACTCTGACTCCGGAGAACTATGCCTCAGTACTCGGCGGTCTTCTTGACAGCTTTTCAGGAGGCGCATATACACAGGCAAAAGCCGCGGTGGAGGCTAAGGTAAGACCTGCGGTTGAGGCTGCGGTGCGCGAACAGGTTACTGCGGGTGTTAAGGAAACCGTTAAGGCATCCATGATAGAAAAGGGGTATACGGCGGAACAGGCGGAAATGTACCTCCAAGGCAGCGAGGGCGCTGCGCTTGTAAACCAATATACCGCTGAAAAAATGGCGTCCGATGAGATAAAAGGAACAATCGAATCCAATATCGAAAAAAAGCTGGCATCGGACGAGATACAGTCACAGATTACCGCAGCTGTCAGCAACGGTCTTGAGGGCAACGCATCATATGCCGCAATCAAATCGCTGAAGGCTTCACTTGATAATTACGCCGCATTCTATAGCGGATTGAATGCATATACATCGGGAGTTTCCTCAGCAGCAGCAGGCGCGGCAAAGGTTTCGGGCGGAATAGGACAGCTGAAAGCGGGAGGCACAAATCTTGTAAGCGGCGTAACACAGCTTCGCGACGGTGCAATGAAACTCTCCAACGGTATGCGCGAGTTTTCAAATCAGCTCAGCTCTAAGCTCGACAATCTCTCAGATTCCGAACTTTCAGAGCTTATACCGAAAATCGGTTCCATGATAGATGCTGCAAAGAGCTATAATAACTACTCCGGCATTGCAGACGGAGCAGAAGGCAGTGTTAAATTTATTATTAAGACTGCTTCAATCGGAGACTAAGCTGCAATCTCTGCTTCGATTGCGGTTTAATCTATACATTTCCAATTCTCCCAAAGAAAGACCGCGGGGTTATCTCCGCGGTCTTTCGCTTTTTATTTACAGCTATTTAGAAAAATCGGTACGGCACTAAAATTTATAGTCGCGCCCTTCAACATTAGAGTGTTGCGGCCTTATACAAGGAGGCGTATATTCCGTCATTCTGCAAAAGCTCGCTGTGGGTGCCTTCCTCCGCTATGCCGCTTTGCGTAAGGACAAGAATCCGCTTTGCGTTATGGATAGTTGAAAGCCTGTGTGCGATTACAAAAGTTGTGCGGTTTTTCGCAAGCTTTTCAAGTGATTCCTGAACCACACGCTCGCTTTCGTTGTCGAGAGCACTTGTTGCCTCGTCAAAAATCAGTATGGGCGGATTTTTAAGAAATACCCTTGCGATGGAAAGGCGCTGCTTCTGTCCGCCGGAGAGCTTCAGTCCGCGCTGACCGATGTTTGTGTCATAGCCTTGAGGCAGAGCCATGATAAATTCGTGGGCATCGGCTTTTTTAGCGGCTTCGACGACCTCTTCGTCCGTAGCTTCCGGACGTCCATACCGGATATTGTCCATGACTGTATCCGCAAAAAGATAGACATCCTGCTGGACAATTCCTATTTGGTCGCGAAGGCTCTTGAGCGTGAGACTGCGGATATCCTTGCCGTCTATCGATATGCTTCCGTCTGTCACCTCATAAAACCGCGGGATAAGACTGCACAGTGTGGTTTTTCCGACGCCGGACGAACCGACAAGTGCAACGTAATCCCCTGCCGGAACGGAGAGATTCAGGTGCTCGAAAACCGCACCGCCCTCATCATAGCAGAACGAAACATCATCGAATTGGATGTCGCCCCTGACATTGCGAAGCTCCTGCGCATCGGGGGCATCCTCTATATCCGGCTCTATGTTCATCATTTCGGTGAAACGTTCATAGCCTGACATGCCGTTTTGGAATTGCTCTGTAATAAACACGAGCTTTCTGATCGGCTCTGTGAAGTTGTTTATATAGAGTAAAAATACGAGCAGGTCGGATAAATCTACAAGCTTTACGATGGACATTGCTGTGCCCGCGCCCGCAACGGCGATGGTGATGAAAGTCGTCATGGCGTTAAGTATGGTGTAATAGGTTGCCATAAAGCGATAACTTCTCTTTTTGCTCTGAACAAAGCGGCTGTTGCCGGCTTTGAATTTCTCAATTTCCACTTCCTCGTTGGCAAAGGATTTTACGACCCTTATACCCGAAAGGCTGTCTTCCATGGTAGCGTTTATTTCGCCTATTCTTGCCCTGTTCGCCACGAATGCCGATTTCATTTTTTTGTTGAGCTTTATTGCAAACCAAATCATAAACGGTATCGGTACAAAGGCTATAAGAGCCAGACGCCAGTTGATGGCAAGAAGCACAGACAGGGAACCTATAAGCTTGATGGAGGATATCACGATTTCCTCGGGACCGTGATGTAGAAGTTCGCTTATTTCAAAAAGGTCGTTGGTGACGCGGGACATAAGCTGACCGACCTTTTGGTTGTCGAAAAAGCTGAAAGACAGCTTCTGATAGTGCATAAAAATCTGATTTCTCATTTGATATTCGATTTTCGCACCCATAATATGCCCGTAGTAAGCTATGAAATAGTTGCAGTACATTTCTACAAGGAGCAAAAATAGCAGGAGCCCGACGATGATAAGTATAGTGCGGAGTGCCTCCGCACTTTCCCAATGCACAACGTCGTTTGAGAGATAGCGGATAAAAAGTGGTATCAGGATAGAAATTACGGCGCCAAGAACTGCAAAAAACATATCGGCGCTAAAAAGCTTTATATGTGGCTTGTAGTAGGAGACAAGCTTTTTAAATTTCGACTGCTGCATTTTGACCTCCATGTTTTATTTTTTAGAAATCCCAATCAGATTAATGTGGATTTCGCAATATTTTATATCATTAAACGAAAATGTCAAGCCCGGGGACCGGTGGCAAAGGGCAGTATATAATTTATAATGAACGTAGATGCCCGTATGTATCTATTGTTTGCGGAGGACGAGTTTGCGGCAGCAGGTACAATTAAGCAGCAGGTACAATTAAATAGAAAACCGCAGGGATAAAACTATGCCTATAAGGAAAAATGGGGACCCATTAAAGGGATAAAAAATAAAATGGAAAAAATTATTTAATTTTATGCAATAAAAACCTGCCTTGCCGCGTTAATGTAGTGACTGTATTGTCAATACTAAATTTAAGGAGAGTTTCAATGAACAAAAAAATCGGGAAAATCATAGCGGTATCCACACTTGCCCTCGCAATCACATCCACCTGCACTGCGGCACCAATGGCCTTGGGATTCGGCAGTAAGCTTGCAGCTAAAAGCGCCGCAAAAGACTATGCACAGAACATCGAGGACCTTGTTGAGGCAACAGGAGACGCATATGAAGAAAATGCGGAGTCATATCCCGACAATGCCAAGAACAACCCCAACGCTCCGTTTGAATACGTTGATACTTCTGTAGAGCTTGGAAACAACTTCCTCTCAGGAATATTCGGTTTGACTCGAAATTACGTTAACGGGAAATAAACTCCCATAAGAGATATTGGGAAAGTTAAGAGTGTCATTTGAAATCTTAATAATAGAAAATCCTTAGAAAATTCCTTCCAAAAATAATCCGAACCCTATGCCGGCAGGCATGGGGTTCGGATTTTGTTTGTCTGGGAAAAGCTTTTAAATTTGCTTTTTGAAAAACCTTGACATTAAAATTTTATTGTGCCAAACTTATCGCAAAGGCTTACGCTGCTTGGAGCTGATTGGCAAAGAAAGGTCGTTGCTCTATGGAAAAACTGGATTATAAAAAGGCGTTTAAAGAGCTGTACAGCCCGAAAACCATACCTTCGGCAATTGAGGTGCCGGAGATGAAGTTTATCCAAGTTGACGGCAGAGGAGATCCGAATGAACCTGACGGTGATTATCAGAAAGCCATAGAACTTTTATACGCGCTGACTTTTACTATAAAAATGTCACCTAAGAGCGGTGTCGCTCTTGACGGCTATTTTGAATATGTTGTCCCGCCTTTAGAGGGTTTGTGGTGGCTTGCGGATGATTCCGAACCGGATTTTGCAGATAAAAGCAAGTATTTCTGGACTTCTATGATACGCCAGCCGGAATTTGTTACGGATGAGATTTTTGAATACGCTGTCCAAACAATTCGCGCGAAAAAACCGCATATCGATGTTTCAAAAGCAAGATTTGTGACCTTTACCGAGGGGCTTTGCGTTCAGTGTATGCATATCGGAAGTTATGATGACGAGCCTGCTACGATTGCTCAAATGAAAGATTATATGGAAAAAAACGGCTTTGCCTCCGACCTGTCCGCCGCAAGGCGGCACCACGAAATATATCTAAGTGATCCCCGCCGAGTAGAAGCTTCAAGAAGAAAAACCGTGCTGCGTTATCCTGTGAAAAAATTATAGACTGCGCTAAAAATTTAAAGAGCCGTATGCAATGCAGCCATACTTAAAAAAGGAAGACACAGCTATAAAGCAACCCGCTTATGCGAAGAAGGAGAAAATTAATGTCCATTAAACTTGAAACCCCGAGGCTTATCCTTCGCCCTATTGAGCAGAGCGATGATAAGGCTATTTATGAGTACGCAAAAAACCCGAATGTGGGACCGGATGCAGGTTGGAAGCCGCACGAAAGCATCGAGGAAACACGCGAAATAATGAATACGGTTTTCTTTAAAAAAGAAAACACTTTCGGAATCGTTATAAAGGAATCCGGCAAGTTTATCGGCTCCATAGGTTTAGATAAAGAGCCAAAGCGCGAAAACGACAAGGCTCTGATGCTGGGTTATGCGATCGGGGAGGACTATTGGGGGTGCGGATATACCTCGGAGGCCGCTCTTGCCCTTATAGAATACGGCTTTAAAACGCTCGGAATGGAACTTATTTCAGCATACTGCTATCCTTTTAATGAGCGCTCAAAGAGCGTGATAAAGAAGCTGGGATTCAAATATGAAGGAAAACTGTCCATGTGCCAGAAACGTTTTGATGGGCTTGTGCTGGATGAAGAATGTTATGCGCTTAGTGCGGAGGATTACTTTAGACCGCGGAACTGAGGATTTTGCGGAACTATAAAAATATAACCGAAAGGACTTTTCCGCCTGTGTACGGGATAGGAAGATATTAAAGCTATATAGATAGCTGTATTAGAAATGGGAGTTTAAATGAATAATACCAACTGGAAGAAAAATGTGATATTATTTCTTGTCAGTCAGGCGATTACGCTCTTCGGCTCGTCGATTGTACAGTTTGCCATTGTTTGGTACGTTACTAAGCAGACACAATCAGGCGTTATGATGATGCTTATGATCCTTTGCAGCTTTTTGCCGCAGATACTCGTTTCGCTTTTTGCGGGAGTATGGGCGGACAGGTACAGCCGAAAACTGATGATTGCTTTAGCCGATGGCTGCATTGCAGTGGCTACCCTTGTGCTTGCCTTCATTATAATGAGAAGCGACGACTTTATTTGGGCGCTGCTTATAATATCGGCGATCCGCTCAGTCGGAGCCGGTATACAGATGCCGGCTGTGAATGCGGCGATACCGCAGATAGTTCCGCAGGAAAAGCTGATGAAGATAAGCGGCATAAACAGCAGCATGCAGTCGATAATAAACCTTGTCACGCCCGCAGTAGCCGCCGCAGTGCTTAAATGGGGCGCCTTTGAGCATATCATGTTTATTGATGTGCTGACAGCGGCGATAGGAATTTCTGTTTTGACGATATTCGTGCCTATTCCGAGGCTTGAAAAGACGGAAAAGCTTGAAAAAACTGGATACTTCGATGACCTGAAGGCGGGAGTCAGCTACACCATGAGCGATAGCTTTTTGCGAAAAGTGCTTGTTATAAGCGGAGTGTTCTGCTTCCTTATCGTTCCTGCGGCGTTTCTGAATGTTCTTATGGTCACACGTATATTTGGCGCTGATTTTGCAGTTGACGATTATACGTATCTGACCTTGAATGAGATGGCGTTCTTTATCGGTGCTTTGTTAGGAGGTCTTGCCATCGGGGCATGGGGCGGTTTCCCAAACCGGCTGAAAACGCTTGGCTACGGCGGTCTGGTGTTTGGAATTACAACGATAGCAATCGGCGTTGTCGATGTTTTCTGGGTATACCTTGTGATCATGCTTATTACGGGTTTTGCAATGCCTTTCAATAATGTTCCGTTTATGGTGCTTTTACAGGAAAAGGTAGACCCCGACAAGCAAGGAAGGGTATTTTCGCTCATGCAGATTATTAGTTCTTTCGTTATGCTGCTCGGAATCAGTGTTTTCGGTCCGCTTGCAGATGTCATGCCTATTCAGTGGCTTATGATAGGCTCCGGAATAGGACTTATATTGATGACGATTGCAGTATTTAGCTGGAAGAGTTTTTACCGCGAAGGGGTTATGGTGAAACCAAGTCCTGAGAACGTTGGTGATGACTCCGCTCTCCGCGAACCCGGCGATTTTGGCAACCTATAAAAATATAAAGACCTTGCAGTGTACACTGCAAGGTCTTTATGCTTATGCAGAACAGTTTTTTATGGAAAGAGGGCGATTATTTCTAAAAAAACTCTCCTTGTGTGATGAAGTTACGGAAAAAGCCGATATGAAAATATAGACTAAAAATATAAATACTTTGGTATCTATAGAGACAGTGCTTCGGATATAGGAACTTCTTGAAGCTGTACGGTCAAAAAACGATAGGTTTTTATAAACCGAGTTGCCATAATATTAACGAATTATCGGGAGGGAAACATTATGAGCAAGGTTCTCATTATAGGAGGTGTCGCAGGCGGAGCGAGCTGCGCCGCCCGGCTTCGAAGACTGGACGAGGAAGCGGAAATTATTTTGTTTGAACGCGGAGAGTATATTTCCTATGCCAACTGCGGTCTTCCTTACCATGTGGGCGATGTTATAAAGTCCCGCGATGCGCTGCTTCTGCAGACGCCTGCCGCCATGCGGGCAAAGTTCAATGTGGATGTGCGCGTAAAAAGCGAGGTCATTTCCATCGACCGGGAAAATAAAAACATTACTGTAAGGCGCGCGGAGTCAGGCGAAACTTATACCGAAAGCTATGATACGCTTGTAATATCAACAGGGTCGTCGCCTCTGCGCCCGCCAATTCCGGGAATCGATTCACCGCGCATACAGACCCTCTGGACGGTTCCAGATACAGACCGCATACGCCAATTTGTAAATGAAAACGGTGTGAAATCCGCGGCAGTCATCGGCGGCGGATTTATAGGACTGGAGATGGCGGAAAACCTCCGTCATATCGGGCTTTCGGTATCTATCATCGAAATGCTGGATCAGGTAATGGCACCGCTGGATTACGAGATGGCTCAGCTTCTGCATGAGAACATTGCCCAGAACGGTGTTCACCTGCATCTGGGCGACGGAGTGTCATCTTTCGCTGATTCGGGCGATAAAGTCGATATTACGCTGAAAAGCGGGAAAACCGTTTCGGCAGAGCTTGTTATACTGGCTATTGGCGTTCGTCCAAACGGGGAGCTTGCCCGTGACGCAGGACTTGATATGAACACGCGCGGCGGCATCATCGTGGACGAATACCTCCGTACTTCTGACCCGAATATATATGCCGTGGGCGATGTTATAGAGGTTGAGGACTTTATTGATAAGAGCCGAACTATGATCCCCCTTGCCGGACCTGCCAACAAGCAGGGGCGTATTGCGGCGGATAATATCGCGGGCGGCAATGAGAAATACGAAGGTACGCAGGGCACTTCTGTCGCAAAGGTGTTCGACTTGACTGCTGCAAGCACAGGTGCCAATGAAAAAACGCTTATTAAACGCGGACTCAAAAAAGGCGAAGATTACGAGAGCGTCATTATCACTCAAAACTCACATGCCGGCTATTATCCCGGAGCGGTTCCTATCACCTTAAAACTTCTGTTCTCCAAGGACGGGAAACGCATTTTCGGTGCTCAGGCTGTAGGTGGTGATGGGGTGGATAAGCGCATAGACACCTTGGCTGTGACCATTCGCTTGGGCGGAAGCATCAGTGATTTGAAGTCTCTTGAGCTTGCCTACGCACCGCCGTATTCTTCGGCAAAAGACCCCGTCAACATGGCAGGCTTCACCGCGGAGAATGTCCTTAGCGGCAAAATTGCCTTTGCCCCTTGGGATGCTGTTGAGAAAAACAAGGACGCTGTTCTGCTTGATGTGCGTGAAGACGCGGAACTGATGGCATATTCGGTCCCCGGCATAAAGCACATTCCGCTTGGACAGCTTCGCTCACGTCTTGGCGAGCTTGATAAGACAAAGGAAATAATAACTCTTTGTGCAATAGGCGTCCGCGCCTACAATGCCGCACGCATATTGAAAAATAACGGCTTTGAGAATGTTAAGATATATCCCGGCGGAACGCGCTTCTATCAGTCAACGCATTATGACGAAGGGAAATCTGCGGCATTTGATGCACCGGTTTCAGACAGCGGACATGTGGATGTGAAAAATGTGCCGGTCGCTGCTATGCGGCTCGACTGCAGCGGTATGCAGTGCCCCGGTCCGATCATGAAAGTTTTTGAGACTATGAAGGACATGAAAGATGGCGGTGTTATGGAAGTCTCCGCTTCTGACCCGGGCTTTGTAAAGGACATCGGCGCATGGTGCAGACGTACGGGAAATACGCTGATAAGCAGCGAAAAACGCGGAAGCGACTATGTTGCATTAGTCAAAAAAGGCGGTGAGGCTTCTCCTGTCCAGACGGTGCAAAGCTCCGCTGACGGAAAGACTATCATTGTTTTTTCGGGCGATCTTGACAAGGTGCTCGCGAGCTTCATTATCGCAAACGGAGCGGCGGCTATGGGCAGACCTGTCACCATGTTCTTTACTTTCTGGGGGCTCAACGTGCTGCGCAAGCCCGAAAAGCAGAAGGTGAAAAAGACCTTTATGGAAAACATGTTCGGCTCCATGATGCCAAGGGGCAGCGGCAAGCTGAAGCTGTCAAAAATGAATATGGGCGGCATGGGGACAGCTATGATGAAGAAAATAATGCAGGACAAAAACGTGGATTCTCTTGAGACTCTCATCCGCAAAGCCATGCAGGCGGGCGTAAAAATCGTTGCCTGCACCATGAGCATGGATGTTATGGGAATCAAGGAAGAGGAACTCATCGAAGGTGTTGAGCTTGGCGGAGTCGGGGCATATCTCGGAGACGCCGAGGAGTCCAATGTCAATCTCTTCATCTGATATCGCGTAAAAATAGCGCAAAGCTATTTTGCCATAATACATCCCTTCTCTCCTCCAAAAGGTCAAAAGCCTGCAGCGCCGTATAACGGCGCTGCGGGTGACCTGTTTTCGCACTGCAAAAAAACACTCTCCGAAGCCGCAGATGCAGCGGGACGCCTGTATCGAAATTTATTGCTCTTTTTTCTACAATGTGGTATATTATTGATGTAATTTACAAACCGTACTGACATCGAAGATGTATTTCTGAAATGGAAGGCAGTTGAGAATGGCAATTATGCTGTTTGCGCCTGCCCGGGCGCAATTTTTTATTGTGAAAGGAGGGTTTGAGGCTATGTGTGCCGCAGAATCTCAGGAGAATAGACTTGCCATGATAGCTATCGTAGTGGAAAACTACGACTCCGTTGAAAAGCTGAATAAGCTGCTGCACGACAACGGAAGATATATCATAGGACGCACCGGGATACCCTGCAGGAACAGGGAAGTATCCCTTATCAGCGTAGCCATGGACGCTCCCGGTGACGTAATAAGCTCCCTGTCCGGAAAGCTCGGGATGCTCCCCGGTGTCAACGCAAAGACTGTTTATGCAAAGACTTCGCATCAGGGGGAACGGATTTAGCGGAGTTTAACGCAAATAGGTCTTATGTACGGCTTGATTTTGATTTTGAAAGGGAGAAGCATATGAAAAAGAACAAACTGACCATTGCACTGTGCCTTGTATTGGCACTGGCTCTGTTGGGCGGCTGCGCTCAGAAAGCCGCATCGCCTACAGATATTTCCGGAGACACAGTCTCCTCCGCGATTCCGTCGCCTGAGCAGGTTAAGGTGGCAGTAGCCGGTTTAGCAGGTCCCACCTCTATAGGAATGATAAAAATGATTTCCGAAAAGGCGATGAACAGCGAAGAGTATGCGGTAAACTATGAAGTTGCTAACGCACCCGATGTCCTTACGGGAAAGCTGATAAGCGGCGAAATCCAGATAGCGGCGCTGCCTACTAATGCCGCATCGGTGCTTTACAACAAAACAGAAGGACAGGTTCAGTTCCTTGCACAGAACACGCTCAGCGTCCTCTACCTTGTCGGAAAAGATGCGGCAGGTGTTTCCTCAATTAAGGACTTGGAGGGAAAAAACCTTGCTTTGAGCGGCAGCGGCAGTGTTCCCGAGTATGCCGTACAATACATTCTTGACAAAGCGGGAATCAAGGATTCCGTAACTCTCAATTTTTTGACAGACCACGCTTCCGTTGCGCAGACGCTGCTTGCAGGCGATGCGGAGCTTGCGATACTTCCACAGCCCTTTGTTACACAGGTTCTCTCAAAGAATGCGGATATGAAGATCCTGCTTGAAATCAACAAAGAGTGGGATAAGGCATCTGAGGGAAACAGCGTTCTCTCTATGGGCTGCCTTGCTGTACGCAAGGATTTTGCAGATGCAAACCCCGAATTTATAGCCGAGTTCTTAAAACAATATGAAGCTTCCGTAAAATTTGTTAACGAAAATCCGAAGGAAGCAGCTCAAATGGTGGCTGATGCAGGTATTATCGCCTCTGCCGAAGTCGTTGAAAAGGCGATACCTTATTGCAACATAGTTTACAAAAATGCACAGGATGCAAAGACGGAGATAAACGGATTTTTGCAAGTGCTTTATGATTTTAGTCCGGCGTCTGTAGGAGGAAAGCTGCCTGATGACGGCTTCTACTACGAATCGGTCAAACAGTAAGATGAAGGGCGAGAAAGCCAATTTGTCCCGACCCGCCTTCGCCATATGGCGAAGGCGGGTATTGGTAGTTATTTTGTGGACAGCAGTCTGGGAAATAATGTACCATATTATTGGCAGGGACATCTACTTTCCATCGCCCCTGTCCACAGTACAGACCTTTTTCGCCCTGATAACGGAAAAGGCAACATGGTCGACTATTGCGTACAGTGCATACAGGACGCTTTTTGCTCTTTGCGCTTCTGTGCTTTTGGGGATACTGTTCGGCATTGTCTGCGGACTGAGCCGCACGATGTATAACATTTTCAATCCCCTTGTCGTGGTTCTGAAATCCACACCCGTCGTATCTGTTATCATAATTGCTATAATATGGTTCCACTCTACCTATGTGCCTGTTTTTTCGGGGTTTTTGATGTGCTTTCCAATCGTATTCACAGGAACCGTAGCCGGAATCCGAAACACAGACCCAAAGCTTATAGAGATGTGCAGGTTTTACAAAGTCGGGCGTTTCGATACTTTGCGTTCCCTGTATCTGCGTTCCTCTGTGCCGTACATTAACGCTTCAGTCGTTTCCGCTATCGGTATCTGCTGGAAAGCTGTTGCGGCGGCAGAGGTTTTAAGCATGCCTGTGTTTTCGATTGGTGCGAAGCTTTATTTTGCAAAAACCTATCTTGATCCGGCTTCGCTTTTTGCGTGGACATTCATCATAATACTTCTGAGCTACTTTTTCGAAACAATTTACGCTAAGGTGTCGGGATATGATAAAACTGGAAAATATCAGTAAAGAATACGGCGGCAAGAATCTGTTTTCAAATTTTTCAGCCGAGTTTGAGGAGCACAGGGTTTCCTGCATCCTTGGAGCTTCCGGCGTGGGGAAAACAACGCTCATAAATTTTCTTGCAGGGCTGGTCACACCCGACAGCGGCAGGATAAATTTTTCGTCTGATACACCGCTGCGTGCTTCCTATGTTTTTCAGGAGCCGAGGCTTTTGCCTTGGTATAATGTTCATGACAACCTTGACCTTATTCTGAGGAATGCGCGTCCTCTAAGCAATGGGAAAAAAGTGAACAGACAAAAACTATACACAAAAGAAGAGCGTGCAAAACTTATAAAGCAGCAGCTTCGCCTCGTGGGTCTTGAAGATTACGAGTTCTCTGCGATCTCCGAGCTTTCGGGCGGCATGATCCAGAGAGTGGCTCTTTGCAGGGCGTTTTTGTATCCCGCTGATATCCTCTTGCTGGACGAACCTTTCAAAGGACAGGACACGAGACTCAAGGAAGAACTGTACGAGACATTTTTCCGCTCATATGAAAATGACAGCATGCGCCGAACGGTGCTTTTTGTAACGCATGATATATCCGAAGCTCTGCGCCTTTCTGATGCTATCTATGTCCTTTCGGGAAGACCTGCGGGAATTGCTGGGAAATTTGAGCGCAGGGAATTCGATGAGGACACTGAGAACAAAATAAAAGCATTAATCTAATAATCAAATAGAACATCCCCGTCCGATATTATCAGACGGGGATGTTTTTCTTTATTAATTTATGTTTCCATATAGGAAAACACTTCTCGCAAATCCCTTATTCGCCGGAAAAGCGGGATTTTTGGGTGTAGTGGGTGTGGAGAAGCTCGTGAGCCTTGTGGCTGCCCGGCTTTTCCAGATAGGAGTCGTAAATTTCCTTGAGAATGGGGTTATCGTGGGACTTGCGCATGGCCATATCGGAATCCTGCGAATAGAGCGCCTTTGCACGCATCGCCTTGAGGTCCACATTGTTGCGAACGCTTGCGGGCTGGAGGGGCTGACCGCCGCCGTTGACACAGCCGCCGGGGCAGGCCATGACTTCGATGAAGTGGTAGTTCTTTTCACCGCGCTTGATGGATTCAAGAACTTCCTTGGCATTTTTCAGGCCGGAGGTAACAGCGACGTTGAGCGTTAGGTCGCCGACTTTATAAGTCCTCTCCTTGACAGCGTCCGTGCCGCGGACGTCCGTAAACTCAACGGGAGCATTGGGGTCGCCCGTAATCCACTCCGCAGCGGTGCGGAGTGCTGCTTCCATAACGCCGCCGGTTGCGCCGAAGATGACGGCGGCGCCGGTGGAGATGCCGAGAGGATCGTCAAACTTCTCATCGGGCAGGTTTGCAAAGTCGATGCCCGCGCGCTCGATCATTCTGCCAAGCTCGCGTGTGGTCAGTGCAACATCGACATCGGGAACGCCGTTTACAGACTGCTCCTCGCGCTTGCACTCGTACTTTTTCGCGGTGCAGGGCATAATGCTGACCATGAAAATATTCTTCGGGTCAATGCCCAGCTTTTCGGCATACCAGCTCTTGGTGAGCGCACCGAACATCTGCTGAGGAGATTTGCATGTAGAGAGATTGTCGATGAACTCTGGATAATAGTGCTCGCAATAGTTTATCCAGCCGGGTGAGCAGGATGTGATGAGGGGAAGCGTCCCGCCGGTCTTAATGCGCTCAACCAGCTCGTTTGCCTCCTCAACTATGGTGAGGTCTGCGGAAAGGTCAGTGTCGAACACATCGTCAAAGCCGAGGCGGCGGAGCGCCGCGACCATCTTGCCCTCGACATTCGTGCCGATGGGCATATTGAAGCACTCGCCGAGCGTTGCGCGGATAGAGGGCGCCGTCTGAACGACAACGCGCTTTTCGGGGTCAGAAAGAGCCGCCCATACCTTGTCCGTATCGTCTTTTTCCTGAAGCGCGCCTGTGGGACAGGCAACGATGCACTGACCGCAGGAGACGCAGGCGACGGTGCTTAAAGGAGCATCGAAAGCGCTGCCGATGTGTGTGTCGAAACCGCGCTTGTTGACGCCGATGACCGCAGCGTCCTGAATGTGGTCGCAGACGGCAGTGCAGCGGCGGCAGAGGATACACTTTGAGTTGTCGCGTATCATATGCGTAGCCGAATCGTCTATGCTGCTCGGAGTTTTCAAGCCGTCGAATATGGACTCGTCGTCAACGCCGTAGTCCCGGCAGAGTTTCTGAAGTTCGCAGCTGCCGGAGCGTACACAGCTCAGACATTCGCGGCGGTGGTTGGAAAGCAGAAGCTGAAGATTTATCTTGCGCGCATCAAAAACGCGTCTGCTGTTTGTGATGACCTCCATGCCCTCGGCAACGGGGAAAACACAGGCCGCGTTCAGTTTGGGAGAACCCTTGATCTCGACGACGCACATGCGGCAGGCGCCGATCTCGTTGATGTCTTTAAGATAACAGAGAGTGGGGATGTCTATATTTGCTTCGCGGGCTGCCTGCAGGATGGTTGAACCTTCGGGTACGGTCACTTTCATCCCGTTTATAGTGAGATTTACCATTTTCATTTCCATATCCTCCTCTCCTTATCTTTTTGAGACTGCGGCAAATTTGCAGCTGTCGATGCAGGCGCCGCACTTTATGCACTTTTCAGTGTCGATTACATGTGCCTTCTTGACCTCGCCTGTGATGGCGGATGTCGGGCAGTTGCGTGCGCAGAGCGTGCAGCCCTTGCACTTGTCGGGGTCGATGTAGAAGCTGAGCAGCTTCTTGCAGACGCCGGCGGGACAGCGCTTGTCGACCACATGTGCCTCGTATTCATCGCGGAAGAAGCGCAGTGTTGACAAAACGGGGTTCGGAGCAGTCTGTCCGAGACCACAGAGGGCGTTTTCCTTGATGTAGTAGCAGAGACTTTCCAGCCTGTCCAAATCTTCAAGCTCCGCCTGCCCGGAGATGATGTTGTCGAGCATTTCGAGCATGCGGCGTATGCCGATGCGGCAGGGAGTGCACTTTCCGCAGCTTTCGTCAACGGTGAATTCGAGGAAGAACTTTGCGATGTCGACCATGCAGTTGTCCTCGTCCATGACGATCATTCCGCCGGAACCCATGATGGAGCCGATGGCAATCAGGTTGTCATAGTCGACTGGCACGTCCATGTGCGCCGCAGGGATGCAGCCGCCGGAGGGACCGCCGGTCTGTACTGCCTTGAACTTCTTGCCGTTGGGTATGCCGCCGCCGATCTCCTCAACGATTTCACGCAGGGTGGTGCCCATGGGGACTTCGACAAGACCCGTGTGGTTTATCTTTCCGCCAAGCGCAAACACCTTGGTACCCTTGGATTTCTCCGTTCCCATGGATGCAAACCAATCTGCACCGTTTAGGATTATGCAGGGAATATTGGCATATGTTTCGACGTTGTTGATGATGGTGGGCTTGCCGAAAAGTCCCTTGACCGCGGGGAAGGGAGGACGGGGACGGGGGTCGCCGCGTTTGCCTTCGATGGAGTTCAAAAGGGCTGTTTCCTCGCCGCAGACGAAGGCGCCTGCGCCCAAGCGTATATCTACATCGAAGCTGAAATCTGTTCCGAGAATGTTTTTGCCAAGGAGTCCCGCTTCTCTTGCCTGCTCGATGGCGATTTTAAGGCGCTTGACGGCGATGGGGTACTCCGCGCGGACATAAACATAACCGTAGGATGCACCTATCGCGTAACCTGCAATCGCCATAGCTTCGAGAACGCTGTGCGGGTCGCCTTCAAGAACGCTGCGGTCCATAAAGGCGCCTGGGTCGCCCTCGTCGGCGTTGCAGCAGACGTATTTCTCGTCTCCGGACTGAGCCGCGGCAAAACTCCACTTTTTTCCGGTGGGGAAGCCGCCGCCGCCGCGGCCGCGCAGTCCGCTGTCGGTGATCGTCTTTATAACATCTTCCGGCTTCATCTCGGTAAGAGCCTTGGCAAGTGCCATGTAGCCGTCATATGCTATGTATTCTTTGATGTTTTCTGGGTCTATTATTCCGCAGTTGCGCAGGGCAACGCGTTTTTGTTTGCGGTAGAAGTCTGTCTTATCCAAACTGAGGATGGTGTCTTCGGCGACCGTTTCGCTGTAAAGGAGACGCTTTACAAGCCTGCCCTTGAGCAGATGCTCCTCAACGATTTCTTTTATATCCTCAAGCTTTACCTGAGAATAAAAAGCTCCTTCGGGGTATACGACAACAACGGGACCCAGCGCGCACAGACCGAAGCAGCCTGTCTGTATGACCTTTACTTCTTCGCTGAGGCCGGCGGAAGCCAGTTCGGCTTCAAAACGATCGAAAAGTTTGTCGCTTCCGGAGGAATGACAGCCGGTACCGCCGCAAACGAGGACATGTGAGCGAACCATAATACTACCTCCTTAATTCGCGTTGGCGCCGATGGTATATTCAACCACAGGATTGCCGTTTACTACGTGCTGTGCAACGATCTTGGGAACTTTTTCGGGCGTGACGTATACATAGGTGGTCTTTGTTCCGTCGGCATCATAAATCTCGACCACCGGCTCAAACTGACAGATGCCGATGCAGCCGGTTTGAGAGACAACGATATCGGTAAGCTTGCGGGTTTCGAGCTCTTTGACAAAAGCGGTAAGTACGGGGCGGGCGCCTGCCGCGATGCCGCAGGTTGCCATGCCGACGAGGATTCTCATGCGGTATTCGCCGTCTTTGCGTACGCCGATTTTTGTCTTCATCTCGTCGCGCAAAGCCTGAAGTTCTGCTAAAGTCTTCATCTTTGGACTACCTCCTGAATTGTTGGGACCGCCCGAAGGCGCTCCTGATTGTTTTGTTGGACCGGTCAGCGACCGGTGAAAAGATCACTTGTGTTTTCCGCCAGAAAGTCGCGGATGAATTTAGAAACCTTGGGATCGTTCAATTCGATCCCCTCAAGTATACGGCGGAATTCGCGCGTATCCAGAATCATCTCGGAGTCTTCAAAGCGGCGCCTGTATATAAAGTCTATCTGCGGATTGCAGTGGATGAGCGTACAGATAGTCTCGTTGATGTCTCCAAGCGGCATCAGGTCTATGCTTGAACGAACGAAATAAGCTGTGATGACTGTGCCTTTTCCGATGCTGCTCCGGATATCCATTTTGCCGCCGGCAAGCTCCGCTGCCATTTTGAAAAACGGAAGACCTAAACCGACTTTTCTGGTGTTTCGCGTAGTGAAAAACGGATCGGCTGCATTTTTAAGCTGCTCGGGGCTCATCCCGCAGCCGTTGTCGGAAATCTCTATGGTCAGCAGGTCTTCTGCGGGCTGCTCGTCGATAGTGATTTCGACAAGGCTCGCCCCTGCGCGAACGGAGTTTTCCGCCACATCCAATATATTCATGGAAAGCTCCTGCATCATAGACTTGCCTCCGAGGCTTCGCCTATTCGCATTTTTCGAGGATTCCGTCTATCTGGTCCGGGGTGACCTTTCCGTATACATTGTCATTGATGCTGAAAACAGGAGCGAGTCCGCAGGCGCCCACGCAGCGGCAGGCGTCAAGTGAAAACTTGCCGTCGGGCGTGCAGCCGCCGTCTTCGACGCCGAGCTTTTCCTTGATCTTATCATAGATTTCTCCCGCACCCTTGACGTAGCAGGCTGTTCCGAGACAAACCGAGATCGCATATTTGCCTTTGGGATTGAAAGAAAACTGGGAATAAAAGGTTGCAACACTGTAAACTTTTTCTGCAGAGACATGGAGTTCAGAGGCTATTACGTTAATGACCTCTTGGGGCAGATAGCCGTAGATTTCCTGTGCGGCCTGCAGTATCTGGACTAGCGAATGATCTCCCTGCAAGGCCGCGATGCTCTCGCGCAGCTTTTTGTCCTGCTCCGCTGTTCCGATCACTGCAGTTTCGCATGTTTTGCATGACATTTGCGTTTCCTCCTGTTTTATTTGTTATTGATTACCTGCTGCCGGGAAAAATAATAGCAGCGGCTTCTTTCTAATATTGTAATTGTGCCATTATTGTAATTGTACCATCTGAAGATACGTTTTACCATAGTAAATTCTTGCTTTTTCAACATACCTTGCTTTGTATGATTGTACCGTAAAACAAAGTATGATATAATATCTCAAATAAAAACTATATTTTATCTGGCCTATGTGCCATAAAGCTGCCTTGCAGCTGTGACATAATGTCCGCAAGTGATCACTATATTTGACCTTGATCCGTAAGTGTATGTTAGCTGCGGGTTTTGGCAGGGAACATTCAA
The DNA here is from genome assembly GCA_012719035.1 of Clostridiales bacterium. GTDB lineage: Bacteria > Bacillota > Clostridia > Oscillospirales > Oscillospiraceae > UBA2658. The sequence goes on from JAAYBD010000042.1 coordinate 49,773, forward strand.
ATACAGCTTTTAAAATCCTGCAATCACATTTTGAATTACGGGGGAACAAATATGCTTATAAAGGAAATCCGGGATACACTGGATGCAGAACTCCTTGTGGGTGAAGATCTGCTGGAAACAGAAGTTCACACCGCCTGCGGAAGCGACATGATGAGCGACGTTCTTGCCTTTGTCAAAGATCAGGCTGTCCTCATTACGGGACTTTTGAACCAACAGGCAATAAGGACGGCGGCGATGATGGACATGGTCTGTGTTGTTTTTGTGCGGGGAAAGAGACCCGGCGAAGACATTCTTCAGGTAGCCAGAGAAAACGGAATTGCAGTCATGGCGACAACCCATAGAATGTTTACTGCCTGCGGTCTGCTTTACGAGGCGGGACTTAACGGAGGGTGTAAGACGATATGAGCGATATGAGCGGTAACAGCCTGCATTATCACTATATAGTGCCCGGAGATGATTTTACTCAGGCGGGCGCGGCTTCAAGTGCTGTGAAGCAAATATTGAAACAGCTGGGTTTAAATCCGCAGACTATAAGAAAAATGTCGATCTCCTTATATGAGGGGGAAATAAACATGGTCATACATGCCGGCGGCGGGGAGATTGACGTCGATATTGACGACAAAAAAATCGTTGCTGTACTTACAGATTACGGTCCCGGAATCGAGGATGTCGATCTTGCCATGCAGGCCGGCTGGTCAACTGCTTCCGAACAGGTTCGGGGTTTGGGATTTGGAGCAGGTATGGGTCTGCCGAATATGAAAAAGTATTCCGATGAGCTAATAATAAACACAACAGTCGGTGCAGGTACTAAAGTTACCATTGTGGTGAATATAGAAAACTGACGTAACATATGGAGGTTAGAAATGTCCGAATATTTTCACTCCGTAACGCTGGATAAGGATGCCTGCCGCGGATGTATCACCTGCGTAAAACGATGTCCGACGGAGGCTATACGTGTGCGCAACGGAAAGGCGCAGATCACCGGAGAGCGGTGTATAGATTGCGGCGAGTGTATCCGCGTCTGCCCGCATCATGCGAAACTTGCCGTTACGGATCCGCTTAGTTCGATAGAGCGCTTTAAATATAAGGTCGTGCTTCCTCCTCCGTCCCTTTTCGGGCAATATAAGCGGCAGGAGGACCTTGAGCTTATACGCGCTGCGCTGCGCAGACTCGGATTTGACGAGGTATATGAAGTGGCGGCAGCGGCAGAGCTTGTTTCGGATGCTACCCGGCGCCTGATGGAACAGGGAACTCTGAATAAACCGGTGATTTCGTCCGCCTGCCCCGCCGTTCTGAGACTTATCCGTATTCGCTTTCCGCAGCTGCTGGAAAACGTGCTTCCTCTTTCCGCTCCTATGGAGGTTGCCGCCAGACTGGCGCGCGATCAGGCTGTTTCGGAAACGGGACTGAAGCCGGAGGAAATCGGAATAGCCTTTATCACTCCCTGTCCTGCCAAGGTTACCGCTATAAAAAATCCGATGGGTACGGAAAAGAGCAGCGTGGACCTTGCGATTTCTGTCAGCGAAATATACCCGGCACTGTTGTCGGCAATGAATAAATGTGCCAAGGAGGGGACTGGACCGGATACCGCGCAGAGCGGACGGACAGGACTGAGCTGGGGCAACAGCGGCGGTGAGGCGGCGGCTACCTTCACAGTTCGTTATCTTGCGGCGGATGGCATCGAGAACGTGATAAATGTGCTGGAGGAAATGGAGGGCGACCGACTTTCCGATCAGGACTTTGTGGAGCTTAACGCCTGCCCCGCAGGCTGCGTGGGCGGAGTACTTAACATTGAAAACCCTTATGTTGCAGCTACAAGAATGAAGCATCTCCGCAATTATCGTCCGGTGGCATGCAACAACATAGAGGGGAAAGCAATACCGGAGGAGATACTTTGGGATGCTGAGGTTAAGCCTATATCAGCCCTGCGCCTTGACCCTCTGCCCCAGCATTCTATGAAAATGATGCGTGAGATCGAGGAGATAGAGTCAAAACTTTACGGGCTGGACTGCGGCTCCTGCGGAGCGCCGTCCTGCCGTGCGCTTGCAGAGGATATAGTGCTTGGACACTCGACCGAGGATGCCTGCATCTACCTCCTGAAAGACAAAGTCGAGGCTGTTCGGGCAAGTATGCTGTCTCTGAAGCTTGACAGCCGGGATAAAAGCGGGGATAAACCATGCGTGTAAATGATTTATGTGAAAAGCTTGGATGGGAGCTTGTCCACGGCGACGGTGAACGGGAGATAACGGGCGGCATTTACTGCTGCGACCTGCTGTCTATCGTCATGGGAAGAGCACCCTCGGACAGCCTTTGGATAACGGTTATGGGCAATGTCAACGCCATGGCTGTGGCAGCCCTTGCCGATACCGCCTGCGTTGCTGTGGCAGAGAATATGCTGATTGACGACGAAGCGATTGCGGGAGCAAAAAAGGGGAACGTCACCGTAATTCGCACAGGTCTGCCGGTTTTTGAGTCTGCAATGGCTGCGGCAAGGCTTTTAGGGCTTAACTGATTATTGCAAAACAAGGGGGGATGAGTGTGCCGCGATATGCGTATGATCTGCATATCCATAGCTGCCTTTCGCCGTGCGGCGATGAGCTTATGACCCCTCCGAACATAGTAAACATGGCCTGCATAAAGGGACTTGATATCATAGCTGTTACCGACCATAACAGTGCACTCAATGTTCGTGCGGTTATGCGTGCGGCGGAAGGGCTTCCTCTGACGGTGATCCCCGGAATTGAAGTGACAAGTGCCGAGGAAATACACGTGGTATGCCTGTTTCCCGATGCAGACAGCGCGGAGGAGGCAGGAGCGGAGCTGGAACGCCATATGATGCCGGTTCAAAATCGGCCTGAATTTTTTGGAGAACAGGTAATAATGGATGAAAACGAAGTGGTGACCGGTCATTTTCCGCTGCTGCTTCCAAACGCGCTGGATTTATCGATTGATAAGCTGCCCCAGTTTATTGAACGCTTCGGCGGGATTTGCTATCCCGCTCACATCGACAGGCAGTCGAACAGCATTTTGTCAGTGTTCGGATTCCTTCCCGATATGCCTAAATTTTCTGCGCTGGAGATCCATGATCCGGAACGATTCTTCATGGACAAGGCTAACGGCAATTACAGCAAAAACCATATTATCATTACTTCATCCGATGCACATCAGCTTACCGGCATTTCGGAACGCGAGCACTTTATTGAGCTTGACGCACCGACATTTTCCTCTTTGCGGAAAGCTCTGTGCTGCCGCATAGAGGGGTAACAGCCTGAATAGACGCGTACATTTAAAATGACCGCATGAGTCGAATTTTGAAGAGCTTTGGCTCTTTGTTATAATATTAACGTGCAAATCGTATTCTACAACAAAAAGACCCTATTGTCAAAGTAAGTTGAATAATGAAAAACTGAAGATTGTCAAATTTGTAACAACGGATAAAAACAATAGGCATGTATTATATAAAAATAACATGTTGCATAAAAAAGACGGGCGGCATACATGCATTTTTGCATTTATAAATGGATAAGACTTCCATGCTCTTGATAAGTATGAATTAACAGCACGCTGACATGAAAGATAAAAGCGGTGATATGAGGTGGGTAAAGTGAAAATTGCATTGATAAATGGACAGGATCACAAGGGCTCAACATATCATATCGGCAGGATGCTGGCAGAAAAAATGACGGATACGGATAATATTACTGAAGTTTTTCTCCCCAGAGATATGCCGAAGTTTTGCTGCGGCTGCGCAAAATGCATAACGGAGAATGAAAAGCTTTGTCCGCACCGCTCTTATCTTGAACCCATAACGGAAACTATGGATTCTGCTGATGTGCTGATTTTTACAACGCCGGTATATGTGTTTCACGCGACAGGGTCCATGAAGGCTTTTCTGGATCACTATGCCTACCGCTGGATGGTTCACCGTCCGGAGGAAAAAATGTTCTCCAAACAGGCTGTGTGCATATCGACTGCTGCAGGTGCGGGAATGAAATCGGCCTGCAGGGATATAAAGGACAGCTTGTTTTTCTGGGGTGTAGCAAAAATCTATCGCTACGGTGTCGCCGTTGCGGCTGTTTCGTGGGACGAGGTATCAGAAAAGAAAAAGATAAAAATAGAAAAGAAGCTAAATAAACTTTCTAAAGCCATATTAAAAAGAGATGGAAATGTTAATACCCCGCTAAAAACGAAGCTTGTTTTTTATATTATGAGGATAGTATATCGGCATCCATGGAATCCTGCGGACGGTGATTACTGGCAGGCGAAAGGCTGGATCGGCTCAGCAAGACCATGGAAAAGCCTATAAAACATATGCAAAGAGTCCGGTAAACCCTAAAGTTTACCGGACTCTTTGCCTTAAGAAGAATAACATTGCCCCTTGTCGATCCTTCTTCTGTCTGATAGTTGGGAAGATGAGTTATATGTAAAATGAGGAGACGAATTATTTCTGGATCTGTGAACCAACCCAGTTCTTCAGACCTCCTGTTACGGAATCAAAGGAATAGGAATATTCTAAATCTCCCGATTTGAAGTTTACTTGAGATTCGGAATTTGCTTCATTCGTACCGAGATTGACGTTTACATCGCGTGCATAAGAGGCATCGGTTCCGGACATATCAATAGCCTTTTTTATTAAATCCTCAGCAGCAGCTTTTGCCGCCTCGGCACTTTGTCCATCGGGGGAAGGAACAGGAGTGTTTCCCACGGGGGAGTTATCTGTTCCTATACCGTTCTCAACCGCCGATTTAAGCGTGTTTACCCCTCGCTTCAGTATCTCGCCGGTTTCGGCATCGACACCGTAATAAAACTCGGAATTTTCCGTGGTCATTTTCACATTATAGACAAGCTTGCCGTTCTCATAATCCATCTGCGATTCCACTTTTGCCGCACCATCTATGGAGAGCTTGGCATGTGCCTCTGCATTGGAGGCAGCCATATCGGCCCCAATATATTTTTTGTCGCTGGGCGTTCCCATCATGGTGAGCCCTTCAAGCTGTCCTATCCACTTTTTAGCTATCAGGCTAAGATCATTGACATTGAGCTTTGAAAGCTCTTCCAGAGAAAGCGAAGGATCCTTTTCGATGATGCTCTTTATAAGATTTGCCTTACCCTCGGAAATTCCAAGCTCCCCGGCAAGCTGCTTGAGCGTTTCATCGTTTTTACCTTTCATACCAAGGATAGCGCCGTCGATACCATTTTCGCTAAGAGCCTTGTTTACGGTTTCTGTCAGACGTTTTTCAAGATCCTCTGTTTTTTCAGAGTCGTCATTTATAACGGATACGAGTATGGAGTTTGCAAGCTCACTGACGTAGCCTTCTTCCACCAAGGAATTTGCAAGCTCACTTGCCGCATCCTCAAGCTTCATTCCTTTCAGGTCCATGCCTTCGAGGATTTTCTTTCCGTCTTCGTTCAGAGCTATGGCATCAATTATCGATTCGGCCTTATTTGCGCTCAGCTCGATGCTGGGGTTGACATCCATCGTAACTACGGTGTCAACGGCATGGGCAAGATTGTATTGACCAATTCCAAAAGCTCCGCCGGCTACAAGAACCAGCGCCGCCGCAGTGGCGCATAAGGGTTTAATCCATTTTTTACTGTTTTCTGTCTTTCTTTTGCTTATCATTTCGTTCATCCCGATAATACTTCCTTTCCGTACTTCACAACGGGAGAGGATATTATCGAGGACGTCCGGTACCGAAGCTTCTACTGCATCTTTAAGTTTTCTTTCGATATCAAGATCAGTCATATCATTTCCCCTCCTTCAAGGTGTTTTTCAGCTTTTTGAGAGATCTGCTGTACTTGGAAAGAACGGTTGAAAGAGGCAGGGACATCAAATCCGCGATTTCTTTATGCTTAAGACCGGATACGGCATAGAGCATTACTATCTGCCGTTCCTCTTCTGTCAGCGTTTTCATCGCCGCGCTGAGCACGATTCTATCATCGGAACTAACAGACGGACTGTCTGCCTGAAAAAGCAGCCATTCATCCTCTGGAATATCCGCGGATTTGCCGCGTTCGCGCAGTCTGCTTGTCGCGAGGTTCTTAGTGATGGTCAGAATCCATGCCATTGGTTTTCCCATCGGACTGTAGCTTTCAGCCGATGACCAAAGCTTTAGATATGTATCCTGCAAAACGTCCTCTGCGTCACTCACGTTCTTTAAAATGGACAGGGCAAAGCCATAAACAGCCGTTTTCGTTTCACCGTAAAGCTCTGCCAGGGAGTTTTTATCACCGGCGGCTATTTGGGCGATGTGTTTTTCAATCGGCAGCTTAGCAGTCTTGACATTTTGTTTGGTAGACGTCGTTCCAATCATATTATCATTTGCCTCCTGTCATTGTATTAACGTGCGGGGATGTCATTTTATTGCAGCAAGGACGTAAAAAATACAAAAAAGTATTTATGTGGCATAATACCGCAAATCGGGTGCAATGAACGGGCTGAAGCTTAATATAAAGATAATAACCAATTTATTACAATAAATCAAGAAAGAAAAGCAGACAGCAAATAAAAATGTATAAGTATATGGCACCGCTCAATGAAGCAAACTGCTTCGGTTTCGGGAAATGGTTTTCTTTCGTATATTTACTATTTATGTTACTTGACAATGTCTTTTTGTGTGATAAACTTAAATTAAGTGAATAAATTTTATTTTGGTTTTTGTCAAAAAAATGATGGAGGCGCGAGGATCATCAGTAGTTGGCGGCATATAAACAGTGCCGCAGATGAAAGGGGTCATTGCCGAAGTATTGGACGCACCTTGTGCGAACGATGCTGGGCTGCGGGAGAATATGTCGCAGACTGTCACGAAAGTGGAGTGCTATCATTGGTTAAAAGCGGATAAGTCTGCTTTGTATACATTTATATATCTTTTATGTATGGCCATGAGTTCTTCATTTTGTGAAGCATTCATGGTTTTTTTGTTTAAAAAAACACAACACTGATGAGGAAGGATTTTATTATGAAGAAAATTACTGCACTGCTGTTTGCGCTGACTATGTTAGCCGCTCTTTGCGCGTGCTCATCCGGTACACCGGATGCAAGTCCGTCAGCGGACGCATCTGCATCTCCCGTCAATCTGGGCTCGGGGGTTGAAGACGGAGTTCTTACCGTTGCTATGGAGTGTGCATATGCACCCTACAACTGGACTCAATCGGATGACTCCAACGGCGCTGTCCCTATCAAAGACTCTAACCAATATGCAAACGGTTACGATGTTATGATGGCAAAGAAGCTCTGTGAAGCCAACGGCTGGGAGCTTGAGATTGTCCGTCTTGAATGGGGCTCTCTCGTTCCTGCTGTCCAGACAGGACAGGTGGATGCCGTTATTGCCGGACAGTCTATGAAGCCCGAGCGGATGGAGGATGTTGACTTTGCCGGTCCTTATCTCTACGCGACCATTGTTTGCCTGACTTTAAAGGACAGTAAGTTCGCCAATGCTAAAGGACTCTCCGACCTCGTCGGAGGCACCTGCACCAGTCAGCTCGGCACTATTTGGTATGATGATTGCCTGCCTCAGATCAAAGGAGCAAAAATCCAGCCCGCTCAGGATGATGCGCCAGCTATGCTGATGGCTCTTGAGACTGGCACTGTAGATTTTATCTGTACCGACATACCTACCGCTAAGGGCGCGGTACTTGCCTATCCTGATATGGTCATGCTGGACTTTGCAAACAACGGAGATGATTTCAAGGTTTCAGATGGCTTAGTGAATATCGGTGTCTCTGTCCGAAAAGGCAACACCGAACTGAAGAATGCGCTGGATAAGGTGCTCAGTACTATGACAGAGGACGATTTCAACAAGATGTTGGATGAGGCGGTTGCCATCCAACCCATGACCAAAGACTAAAAATAACGGGCGGGCATAAAGGCCCGCCTGAATAAATTTCCGAAGGGAGTGGAGCCATATGAATAAAATGGCCCAACTCGGTAGCGATATTGTCAAACTTTGGGGAGATTACGGCAACGCCTATCTCAGCGGTATTTGGAGCACAATATCTCTGGCCGTTATCTGTACCGCAGTGGGGTGTATCATAGGTCTTCTATGCGGTATTCTCCAGACGATACCTTGTGCTAAAACTGATAATATCATTAAACGTTTTTTTCTCGGTCTGCTTCGAGTGATAATTAGAATTTATGTAGAAGTTTTCCGCGGTACTCCGATGATACTTCAGGCCGTGTTTATTTACTTTGCGCTGCCGTACTTTTCCGATAACACGCTACGCTTCGACAGCGTATGGCTGGCAGCTTTCACGGTCGTGTCCATTAACACGGGTGCATACATGGCAGAGTCAGTGCGCGGCGGCATACTCTCCATTGATGTCGGACAGACCGAGGGGGCCAAAGCTATAGGTATGACACATTTCAAGACCATGCTTTATGTCATACTGCCGCAGGCACTGAGAAATATTATGCCTCAGATCGGAAACAATCTTATAATCAACATTAAGGACACTTCAGTCTTGTTTATTATCGGATACACGGAGTTCTTCGCCGTGCACAAGGCGGCTGTGGGCGCTACATTTAAGTATTTCCCCTCCGCTACGATCGAGATGGCAGGATATCTTATACTGACTATTGTATGCTCTGTCATCCTGCGCTATATCGAACGACGCATGGATGGAACAGACAGTTACAGCCTTGTTCAGGCAGACCAGCTCACTCTCGCAGCCGGAACATATACCTATCCCGCTAAGACAGGCGGACGCGATTATGAGGCAATCAAAAATGCTGAACAATTGGAGGCTGGTAAGCGGGCTGGAATCAGAGATGTTGGAAACCTTAACCTTGATAAAAACGAGAGGGGGCGTTAGTATGGATGAAACTATTTTACAGATCAGCCACCTTTCTAAGCTTTTTGGCAAAAACGTCGTACTTCGTGACATAGACTTCACTGTGAAAAAAGGCGATGTAACAAGCATCATCGGGTCCTCCGGCTCCGGAAAATCGACACTTCTGCGCTGCATCAATCTGTTGGAGCAGCCGACGTCAGGTCATATCCTGTACCACGGCAAGGACATAAGCTCTAAGGGATTCAACATACCTGCCTATCGAGCAAAGGTCGGCATGGTGTTCCAGAGCTTCAATCTGTTTTCAAATCACACCGTTCTGGACAACTGCATGATAGGTCAGAGGAAAGTTCTGAAGAAGGACCGTATTACCGCCGAAAAGACGGCGAAATACTATCTGGAAAAGGTCGGCATGCTTCCATATATCAACGCAAAGCCGCGCCAGATTTCGGGCGGACAGAAGCAGCGCGTTGCCATAGCAAGGGCGCTTGCTATGGAACCCGAAATTCTGCTTTTTGACGAGCCCACGAGCGCGCTTGACCCCCAGATGGTAGGCGAGGTGCTTGATGTTATGAAAACACTGGTCAAAGAGGGGCTTACAATGATAGTCGTCACTCACGAAATGGCTTTTGCGCGGGACGTTTCGAGTCGTGCGGTGTTTATGAAGGATGGCATTATCTGCGAAGAGGGAACGCCGGAGCAAATTTTTGTAAATCCCAGCAAGCAGGATACTAAAGAGTTCCTGTCAAGGTTTTTTGACAGATAGAGAAGATATTCACGGTGTTTCTGACCTTGGAATATAAGAATTGAAAAGCGGGGCTTTAAGATGAATGTCTTAAAGCCCCGCTTTTTATTATATGAGGACACAGTGATTATGTATGGCAAAAAGCATGGAATTACAGCGTGATATATGAAATAGAGGTTTTAGCTCATCGGATGCTCACATAACTTATTTGACCTGCCAGTACATGGCAACGATCGTGGTGTGCGTGGTTTCATGCACGATGCCGTCTTCGGCGATGCTTTCGAGATGCAGGCGTATCGCGCTTTTATCTTTTTCGGACAGTTCGTGGGTAGAGGATATGCGCAGGGTGTATTCCTCCACAGCTTTTTCAAGAGGCATATCGCTTTTCCACACCTGATTTTCATACTCGATCTTCGGGCAATAACCTTTAAGCCACAAAAGGTCAAAGGCATATGCCACTGCTTCGTCAAGAGACTTTGTGTCCCGATCGGCGCCGACGAGTTTGTTCAGCTCGTCCAGAACGGAATTTGTCCGCCTTGTCGGCTTAACCATAAGCACCCAGTTGCGGCTTGCTTCGGAAAGCTTCAAAAAGGTTTCTGCGGAAACAACGGCGGGAGTCATATGCGCGAGTACAAGATCAAACTTTCCTTTCCAATCCTTTTCCTCAAGACTTATTGTATGCCAGTTATCTACGCTAAAATGTACTTTTGATCCGATTTTTTCCTGCTGTTTTTGGGCTTCTTCTATCATTCTTGGTGAAAAATCTGTTCCTGTGACATCTGCACCGGCGGCATCAAGCGCAAATGAAAATCTCCCCCCGCCGCAGCCGACATCAAGCACTTTGCAGCTCTCTCCGATCATTCCTTCCTGCTTTATCAGGCGCATACCCATGCTGCTCTCTGCTGTTGGCAGCTCTCTTGCCGAGTATTTCTCCGCGTTTCCGTTCCACCACTCGACCCCCGCTTTCGCGTTTCTCGTGTTCGGTTTCCACAGATCCATTATCATTTTAATATCCATAGTAAGCTCCTTTTAAAAATTATCCCATTACTTCTCAGCTTAGCATTTGTATTGAGAGCCGGCAAGCCCGGCAGGGGGATATACAGTGATTATAACAGGCTCCTTTTTACAATGAGTATCTTCATAGACTGTTAACACCTTTTTACGTATATCGGCGAGTTTTGTAGTATTTTTACAAATTAAATACGATAAAAATAGAGGGTTTTTACGTCACTTCCTTACCCCCTGGGGGGCTTGCCGTTAATAGCGGCTATGATAAAATATTATTTAAGAGTTTTTGAGACCAATTGAACGGAAACAATTGGAGCAGGCATCATGTGCGATTCTGAGAAACGGCAGAAAGCCGCTGCGTTTTACGTGCATAAATGCCCCGGACTTGCGATCGGGGTCAAGGCGTATTGGTGCTGACGGGGCATATACACGCAAACGCTTCGGCTGACGGGAAAATCATCTGCACCGGATGTTCTGATGACTATGACCGGTAAAAACAAATTTTTAGGAGAGAAATTATGAAAAAGATTCTTGCATTGCTTTTGACTATGATGATGCTTTTTGCAGGATGTTCGCCTGCGGCGGACCAGTCCTCACCCGAGCCGGAAGCGGCATCGCCCGAGCAGGGAGAAGCGGCAACGCGCACAATAACCGATATGCTTGGACGTGAAGTTGAGATACCCTCGAAAATCGAAACCGCAGCAGTAGCGGGAAGCGCTGCGCGTATGCTTACCTATGCCGGATGTGCCGATAAACTGGTAGGCGTGACCGATATGGACAAATCAAATGACCCCGGAATGCCGTATACTGTTGTCAATGCCGAGAATTTTGCAGATCTGACTCCGGTAGGGGCAGGCGGCAGCAAAGATGTTACATATGACGAAGCGCTTGTTACATTGAACCCCGACATCATTTTTGCATACAAGGATTTGGACACTGTTACCGAGCTGCAGCAAAAAACCAATATACCCGTTGTCGGACTGAAATACGAAGGTATTTTCAGCGATGATGTTTACAGTGCGCTTGAGCTTGTCGGAGACATTATGGGAACTTCCGAGCACTGTACGAAAGTCATCGAGGGATTGAAAGCTTACCAAAAGGATTTGAATGACCGCACAAAAGACATTCCCGATGAAGACAAGCCGACCGTATATGCAGGAGCTGTCAGCTTCCGCGGAGGTCACGGTATTGACGGTACATATGCCAAATATCCTCCCTTTGTTGCTATAAACGCAAAAAATGTGGTCGATGAAACGGGCGAGTCCGGAGCTTTGATGATTGATAAGGAGAAGATCGTGGTCTGGGATCCCGAAATTATCTTCCTTACCCCCGGCAATATGAACCTTGTCAATGAGGACTATGCGGTCAATAAGAGCTTTTATGACGGACTTCAGGCAGTTAAAAACGGCAATATCTATGCACAGGTTTCCTATAATTACAATTCCACAAACATCGAAATTGCGGTAGTTGACGCTTATTATGCGGGAATGATTATTTACCCCGACAAATTTGCCGACATCGATTTTGAAAAGAAGGCAGATGAGATTTTTACGCTCATGCTTGGAGAGCCCTATTTGCAGAAGCTTAACGATTCCGGTCAAGGTTTCGGCAAGCTCGTGATCGGTGAGTGACTGCGCCGATGCATAAGCTTGCAAAAAAGAACTTGACTTACAGCGCCTATATACGTTTTAAGATAAGTGTTATAATCCTGCTCGGAATAATCTGCATATTTGCCGCCTTTGTGGCGATTGCCGCCGGATCTGCCGGTCTTTCGCCCAAGGAAGTGGCACTCACCTTGATAGGTCATGGAACAAAGCAGAGCGAAACGGTTATTTTCAACATTCGCCTGCCGCGCGTTGTAACGGCAATTGTAGCCGGAATCGGTCTTGCCACCACCGGCTGCGCTATGCAGAGCCTGCTCCGCAACCCTCTTGCTTCAGCATCGACACTCGGCGTTTCGCAGGGTGCGGCTTTCGGAGCGTCTTTTGCAATCGTTGTGCTTGGGGCAGGCGTTCAGAGCCAGACCTTGGACGGCGTGACTATTATGAATCCGTACCTTGTGTCGATTTGCGCTTTTGTGTGTTCCATGCTTTCAACGCTTGTTGTTCTGGGATTGTCGCGCTTCAAGAAAATTACACCTGAAGCAATGGTGCTCTCGGGCGTTGCGCTCAGTGCGCTGTTTTCGGGCGGCACAACGCTGATGCAGTATTTTGCCGATGACGTCAAAGTTGCAGCCGTTGTTTTCTGGACCTTTGGGGATTTGGGACGTGCTTCATGGCGCGAAGTCACTATTATGGCAATAGTAACTTTGATTTCCTTTGTGTATTTTATGTTCAACCGATGGAACTACAATGCTATGCAAAGCGGCGAAAATACCGCGAAAGGGCTCGGCGTCAACGTAGATTCCATGCGCATTGTCGGAATGGTAATCTGTTCGTTTACGGCGTCCGTAATTGTTTCCTTTGTAGGAATAATAAACTTTATCGGGCTTATTTCTCCTCACGTGATGCGGCGAATCATAGGAGGGGACCATCGGTACCTGCTTCCGGCATCTGCGCTTGCAGGGGCGCTCATGCTGCTTTTAAGCGACACTTTGGCGCGCTTAGCCGTTGCGCCTGTAATTCTTCCGATCGGGGCGATCACGTCATTTTTAGGCGCTCCGCTGTTCCTGTATTTACTTTTTAAGGGGGTAGCAAGAAAATGATAAATGTCAAGGATTTGAACTTTTCCTATGGCAAAAGCTGTCGGGTGCTCAGCCAAATCGCTTTTGAGGCAAATGAGGGGCAATGCATTGCTGTCCTTGGCAACAACGGTGCAGGAAAGAGCACAATGATAAAATGCCTAAACCGGATTCTGCAGCCTCAGGAGGGAACCGTCGTAGTCAACGGGCGGGACATACAGAGGCTGAAACGCCAAAAAATAGCTCAGGACATGGCTTATGTCGCACAGCAAAACGAAAGCGCCCAGTTTACGGTTTATGACGCTGTTTTGCTCGGAAGAAAACCTTACATCAAGCTGAATCCAACTGAGGAAGACCATAAAATTACGAAAGATATCCTCAAGCGGATGGGACTCGAGTCGTTTTCTCTCCGCTACCTTGATGAGCTTTCGGGCGGTGAGCTTCAAAAGGTCATGCTTGCTCGTGCTCTTGCCCAGCAGCCCAAAGTGCTGATGCTTGATGAGCCTACAAGCAATCTTGATTTAAAAAACCAGTATGAGGTTCTGAGAATCATACGCGATATCGCAATAGAAGACCGCATCTGCGTCATTATAGTGATACACGATTTGAATCTTGCCCTGCGCTACTGTGACCGCTTTATGTTCATTAAGGACAGTTCCGTATATTCTCTCGGCGATATAAATACGGTAAATTCCGAAACGATAAGTGAAGTTTATGGCATGAATGTGGCAATTGAGAACATAAGGGGATACCAAACAGTTGTACCTATATGCGGCTGATAGGGCAAAAGGAGAGCGCTGTACTGCGATTTTAATGACCGTTTCATAAAAAGCATAGGAATCGTCTCAAAAAGAAATTGCTGAGACGATTCCTTTGTTTAGGTGAAAGATTGTGCGTATGAACTACGTAATAGGAGACAGAAAGAACCCGCACTTCAGCTGCCACGAAGCACTCACGACAGCTTGATGTACGGGTTCTTATTAGAGCGAATTAATTGAATTTAATTCGCTGCAACGGAATCGGCACCTAAGCTTCTGAAGGAGGCTTTAAAAATGCCGCGGATTCCGCATGTGTAAATGAAGCAAAGATATCAGAGTTTCAGAGAATATTGGATTTGCCATATCCCCTTTTCATAATGAAGCTTAGGCAGGCAGCCCTTCTGCAGCAGTATATCAATCATATACACAAGATTGCCTCGCCAAGCTGCTGCATTGCCTTCCTGAGGATTTCTATGGGGCAGGCAATGTTTATACGCTGGAAGCCCGATCCGCTCCTGCCGAACATTGTACCTTTATCCAGCCACAGACCGGCTTTGTTTATGATTAGCTCGTCAAGCTCGTCATCTGAAAGTCCCAAAGCCCTAAAGTCAAGCCAGAGCAAATATGTGCCTTCGGGTTCAACAAGCTTTATCTGAGGAAGATTGTGTGCAAGGAAATCGCGCACAAATTCGAGATTTGAGGAGATATAGGCTTTAAGGTCTTCAAGCCATTTCGCACCATATGCATAAGCTGCCTTACAGGCGGTAAGACCCATGATATTCGGCGCACCGTATCCGGTTTTGCGCATCTCCCCCTGAAACCGCCTCCGGATATCTGCGTTGGGAATAAATATGTTGGAGATTTGAAGCCCTGCCAGATTAAAGGTTTTTGTCGGGGCAGTACAGGTGATGGAAATATCGGAAAAATCCGGTTTTATTCCCGCAAATACTTTGTGGCAATATCCCGGGAAGACAAAATCGGCGTGTATTTCGTCAGAAATAACAAGGACGCCGTGCTTTAGACAAATATCCCCCATAGAGGTCAGTTCTTCTGCTGTCCAAACCCTTCCAACAGGGTTATGAGGACTGCAGAGGATAAAAAGCTTCACATTATTCTGTATGATTTTGTGTTCAAAATCGTCAAGGTCGATGGTATATCGTCCTGCCGAATATATAAGCTCGTTTATAACAAGCCTGCGCCCGTTTTCACTGACAGAGCCTGCAAAGGGATAGTAGACAGGCTGCTGGATAAGTACGGAATCGCCCTCTTTTGTCAGCGCGCGGATAGCGGTGTTTATGGCGAATACAACACCGGGGGTTTTGACAAGCCATTCGGGTGAAAGTGTCCATTCAAATCTATCGGAATACCAGTTTGACAGCGCCTTGAAGTAATCATCCGAAAGTGCATCGCTGTACCCGAAAATACCGTGGCGGCTTTTTTGAGCAAGTGCTTCGACGACCTCCGGCGGTGTTCTAAAATCCATATCCGCCACCCAAAGGGGAATAAGGTCGTCCGGTTTGCCCTCCCACGAGGCATATTTCAGCGAATCGGTTCTCCGGCGGTCTACGATTTCATCAAAAGAATATATCATCCAAAAACCTCCCTGACTGCCTGTGTATTATCAGAAGCTGCGAATATAAATTTGGGGCAAGCAGTCCGCTTGCCCCTTTTTGTACCCAAGATGCCGCAAGGCGGCAGTCTATGTAAGTTCTTTTCAATTGCTGCGGTGGTTACGATTCACGCTTTTTTCTTCGAGGATTTCGATTTCCACAGGATCGCTGTCTGAAATATACATCTGCATCATATCTTCTTCGGCGCCCATGCTTATAAGGCGGTTTGCGCTCATCTTGAAGAAGACCCCTGTAGCTGTAACAGCGATATCACCGTTCGGTAATATGATTTCGCCTTCGCCGCAGAATACTTTGCCGCCGTTATCGGTTATTCTTCCCGTTGCGATGAGACGCTCGCCATAGGGTACCGGGATTTTAAACTTTACGTTTAATTCTACAGTTACTCCCCATGTGTCCGGTTCCAAAACCTTAATTGCCCTGCCGATGGTTTCGTCAAGCAGTGCAGTGCCTACCCCTCCATGGACGATATTCGGATAGCTTTGGTGTGTCGGCTGTGCAACAGCAATTCCGACAACTGTACCATCCTCCATTTCGAAGAAATCAGCTTTAAGACCGGTTTCGTTTTCTCTTCCGCACACAAAGCAATCCCTTGCGTTTTCCTGTTTTCTTACTACTTTCATGACCGCATCTTTCTCCTTAGAATAATATGAACGCATCTTTGCTCATACCAGAATATAATATCTTATTTTGACGGTCTGTCAAGTAATAAATTGGCTCACAGGGTATATAGGCTCGAATTTTTACCGGTGCCGCTTGCTCATGAAGTTCTAAAATGCTCGTGTTTTTAAGGCTATTTCGATGTAAAGACATCTTTTACAGAACGTACCGCGGTTTTGCCGGCGCGTTTCACAACGTTGGGTGCGAGCTTCAGCGGGAGCTTTTCAAAGCTTGTGCCGACTATGTCGGTCTTTTTGAGAAGCTTTATCGCATCGAATTTGCACTTAGTAACGCATTGACCGCAGCCTATGCACATTTCTTCATCTATCTGAACAGCGCCGCAGCCAAGGCAGCGTGCTGTCTCCGATTGTACCTGCTCCTCGGTAAAAGTAAGGCGGGCATCCGAAAACGGCTCTTTGCGATCCGCCTTGTGCAAGGCTCTCTGTCTTGGGGTGTCATCATAACCGCCGATGATCACATTTTCCTTGTCAAAAGCGCGGTATCCGCTGCGAACACGCCCATAGAGAAGGCTTTGACCCTCCCACACAAAGCGGTGTATGGAGATAGCGCCCTGCTTACCTGCCGCGATTGCATCGATAGCAAATTTCGGTCCCGTATAGGCATCGCCGCCGACAAAGACATCCGGCTGATTGGTCTGATAGGTAAAATCATCTGCCGATGCAGTATTGCCGCGGGTCAAAATGACTTTGCTGCCCTTGAGCAGATCGCCCCAGTATATGGACTGTCCGACGGAGAGCAGGACAAAATCTGCGGGGACAAATTTTGTGTCGTTTTCATCATACTTGGGAGAGAATTTTCCGTTTGCGTCAAAGACTGAAATACATCTTTTAAACTCTACGCCGCTTACTCTGCCGTTTTCCGTTACGATGCGCTTCGGACCCCAGCCATTGTTTATTATAATGTTTTCTTCCAGTGCTTCTTCAATTTCTTCGGGGAGCGCAGGCATTTCATTTCTGCTTTCAAGGCAGAACATCTCAACGCTTTCAGAGTTTTCGCGAATGGCTGTCCTTGCAACGTCAATGGCAACATTGCCGCCGCCGATAACGACGACCTTTCCTGAAAGAGACTCTGCTTTGCCGAGATTTACCTCGCGTAGGAAGTCTACGCCCGCGATGACGCCCTTTGCGTTCTCGCCGTCTATTCCGAGCTTTCTACCGCTTTGCGCACCGATAGCGATGTAGAATGCCTCAAAGCCCTGTGAGCGCAGTTCGTCAAGCGTCACGTCCCTGCCAACTTCAACGCCTGTCTTGAACTTTACTCCAAGCTCTCTTAGGATATCTATTTCGGCATTGACAACATCCTTCTCCAGACGGAATGAGGGGATACCCAGAGTCAGCATTCCTCCGAGCTTTTCCTGCTTTTCAAATACGGTCACATTATAACCGTCAACTGCAAGATAATATGCACAGGAAAGTCCTGCGGGGCCTGCGCCCACGACGGCGATTTTTTTGCCGTAATCATAGCGCTTTACGGGAATGAAGCGTGAGCCCGCATTCAGCTCCCTGTCCGCGATAAACTTTTTTATTTCATCAATTGCAACAGGCTGGTCAAGGTCTCCGCGAGTACAGGCGTCCTCGCATTTATGAGGACAGATACGTCCGCATACGGCGGGGAGAGGGTTCTCCTTTTTTATAAGCTCAAGAGCTTCCAAATACCTGCCCTGAGAGGCAAGCTTTATGTATCCCTGAACGGCAATATGGGCGGGACAGGCTGTTTTGCAAGGTGCGGTGCCGCTTTCAGCAACATTTTCCCTGTTTTCGCGGTAATCGGGGTTCCAGCGCTTTGATGTCCACATATGGTCGCGCGGGGAGAGGGTCTTCTTTACCGGGATAGGCTTTTTAGAGCAAAGCTTCTGCCCAAGCTTCAAAGCATTCATAGGACAGTATTCCACGCACTGACCGCAGGCAACGCATTTATCCTTATCTACCTCGGCTCCGTAATTTGAGCGCACCATGTCGGGGGATGTGAATTGTGCCGCGTTCCGCAAAGCGTAACATGAACAGGCACAGCAGTTGCAGATTGCGTGAGTGTCTCCGTTGTCTATGTTCGGAATATTGTGCATCAGACCGTTTTCTTCTGCCTTTTTGATGATTGCAAAGGCTTCTTCACGGGTGATTTCTCTGGCTTTACCGGTGCGGATGTAATATTCGGCACCGTGACCCAGATGGATGCATATATCTTTTTCAAGATGCCCGCAGCCCTCGCCCATAAGCCGTCTTGAGCGGCGGCAGGAACAATCGGACACAGCAAAAAGAGTGTTCTTGTTCAATATTGTGCTGATTTCTTCATACGGAGCGCTTCGGCTGCTTCCGTCAATTGCGGACTGTATTGGGATTACGCGCATGGGACCCATGCCAAGAGGCATTTTCGGGGCAAGCATTCCGCCGCGAAGACGTGCGTATTCCTCAAAAGCTTTGGGGATCTGAGGGTATTTTTCACATAGCTCTTTATTTCCTACTACCTTTTCCATAACGCCGGGCACATAAACTGTCAGTTCAAACAAATCTACGCCATTTTCAGAATGGAATACGCAGCCGCCGACCTCTGCAAGCTTCACAGCCAGCGCGCGGGTCTCCTCTTCGGACTTTCCGCATCTTTTTGCGATCTGTTCGATAGTTTGCGGTTTACGCAGCTCCATAGCCAAGCCGACGTCAGCCATATCATCTGTGACAACACAATCCAAAACATAGTATTCCGGTGCGTTCTCGTCGATTTTTGCCATCAAAGCAGTCGGACCGCATATCTTTTTTGCAAGCTTCACTATTTTTTTTCTTGCCGCCATTTTTTTGCCTCCCTATAGATATTCAATCCTATGATTTCCGACGAAGGATTGTTAAAAATATATCCGTCTTATTTTAACGTACGCACTGAAAATAGTAAAACAACTAATTCTGTACATATACAACAAAGTGTTGTATAATAAAAGCGGTCTTTTTTGGGAGGAGGCGGCGAAACTTGAGGATAAATTCGATAAGGTCATTTTTGCAGCTTTACCATGAGATGAATATTTCAAAGGCGAGCGCCCAGCTTTTTATTACTCAGCAGGGTCTGAGCCGGCAGGTTCAGGCTTTAGAGAAGGAGCTGAACGTCGCACTGTTTGAGCGCTCCAAATCGGGCATGATACCGACCCCAATTTGTGAGCAGCTCTATCCGCATTTTCAGAAAATGTACGATGAATACGCGGCGGTATTGGAAACGATTGATGCGGCGGGCAAGGAAGAGAAAAAATCGCTTTCCATTGCATTTGCATACGGCTTATCAAACTGCATCAACACAGATTTTATATTCGATTATCAAAAGGAGCATACGGAAATAAACATGAAAATCGAGGAATGGTCGCAGTCGATCTGCATACAGAAGCTGCTGAAGGGTGAACTGCAGCTTGCGTTCCTCGTTACGCCCATCGATCAAAAACTGTTCCGAAGTTTTTCGCTTGCCGAGGACTATATGTTCGCGGCAATTCATAAGAATCACCCGCTCGCAGCGGAAGACACCCCCTTCGATTTTTCGCGGCTGGACGGTGAAAAGATAATCACCGGTGCTCCTGAAAACGCACTGCGCGAAATGTTCGATTATTTCTGCGAGGTGACGAATATCAGTCCGCGCATTATCGTTTCGTCAAGCTATAGTCTTAACTTTGTGAATGCCATGACGGAAAATGCGGGCATCGCAACGGTTACTTCCGCTATGGCGCGGCGCATTACAAATCCCGACATAGTAATACGTCGTCTGCTTACCCCGGAACCGGGGCTGATGTATTGCTGCACGCCGCATCAGACAAAATGCGGAAAAGAGCTGACCGGGCTTTTGCGGTATGTGAAACGCTATTTCGAGAATATGCCCGAAAAAAGGTTTAAGGAGACATAGAAAAGCCTTAGTAAACTTTTTGAAATTCCGTCCGGAACGCGGAAAACTGCCTTATTCGCAAAAATAATGGGGCGATTATAAAGATTTCCACAAATTTCTTGAAATCATTAACAGTCTTACCTTGATTTTGAATTTAGCCTGTGCTATTCTGAAAAATGGATGGTATTCTGCATCAGAAACTATACCGTAATGACGCAGCAGGCAAGACTGATTTTTTACAACAATGCAGCTCATATTTTTTGAAGAAAACGAGACTCATTATCGCTTCTGTTCTTGGACGGAGGTGGTTGTTATGAAAATTGGGTATATTGGCGCGGGTAAGGTCGGTTTTTCCCTTGGAAAATACTTTGGTCTCCACGGAGCGGTTACCGGCGGGTATTACAGCAGAAACCCGTTGTCCGCCCGCAAGGCGGCAGACTTTACAAGCTCAAGGCAGTACAATAGCTTAGATGAAATTCTCAGCGATAATGACGTTTTGTTCTTAACAGTGCCGGACGGAGAAATACTACCTGTCTGGAACTGCCTAAAAATATTGCCATGTGTAAAAAATAAAATAATCTGTCATTGCAGCGGCGCGTTGTCGTCGGATATTTTTTCGGATGCGGAAGAGCTTTCAGTGTTTGGCTTTTCTGTTCATCCGATTTTTGCTTTTCATAGCAAAACGGAGTCCTATAAAAAGCTTTCAGATGCAGTTTTCACTGTTGAAGGCAGTCCTGAAAAAACAGATGAAATCGTTTCTCTGATATCGGGTATGGGCAATACCGTCAGGGTAATCAGCAGACAAGCCAAGACAAAATACCATGCGGCGGCAGTTATGGCAAGCAATCATATGACGGCACTTGTGCATACGGCGGTCGGTCTTCTTTGCGAATGCGGATTTTCTGAGCAGGAAGCTCTGAGCGCGCTTATACCGCTGATGTCGGGAAACCTTTCAAATATTGCGGAGACAGGGACCGTAAATGCTCTGACAGGTCCTATCGAGCGCAATGATACGCAGACGGTCCAAAAGCACCTGCAATGCCTTGAAAGCAAGCAGGAAGTTCTTTACAGGGAGCTGTCACTGGTGCTTGCCGATATGGCAAGGGCAAAGCACCCGGACAGAAATTATGATGAAATCGAGGGACTGCTGAAATGAAAAACACTGTATTGACAATCCAGAAGCAAAAGAACGAACATGACAAAATAACCATGCTCACCGCGTATGATTATTCGATGGCAAAGCTTATAGATGCCGCAGGCGTAAACTCGATTTTGGTAGGAGATTCGCTGGGAATGGTCATGCTTGGCTATAAGGATACGCTTTCCGTCACCATGGAGGATATGATCCACCATACAAAGGCAGTTTCCCGCGGGGCTGAGAACGCGCTTGTTGTGGCGGATATGCCGTTTATGTCATATCAGACCTCCGTATATGACGCAGTGCAAAACGCGGGCAGGCTTATAAAGGAGGGTGGTGCCCAAGCGGTAAAGCTTGAGGGCGGTGCTTCCGTTGTTCCGCAGATCAAGGCGATTGTTGAAGCGTCTATCCCGGTTGTCGCCCATATCGGTCTTACTCCCCAGTCGGTCAACGCTTTTGGCGGATTCAGGGTTCAGGGAAAAAGCGAGGCAGAAGCGCAGAAGCTTTATGACGATGCGCGGGCTGTCGAGGCGGCGGGTGCGTTCTGTGTGGTTTTGGAGTGTGTTCCGGCGGCTCTTGCGGAATTTATATCCAGCAGGCTGTCCATTCCGACTATAGGAATAGGAGCGGGCGCAGGCTGCGACGGGCAGGTTTTGGTCTATCAGGACATGCTGAAAATGTTCTCCGATTTCAAACCGAAATTCGTCAAGCACTTTGCAGATATCGGGCAGGAAATGAAAAATGCCTTCACTGCCTACATAGAAGAAGTAAAGGCCGGGACTTTTCCGGCAAAGGAGCATTGCTTTGCCATATCGGACGATATAATCAATAAACTGTACTAATCGTTAAGGAGAGAGAGATGGAAACTGTTACTACGGTTGCAGAGCTTAGAAGCATAGTTAAGCAATGGAAGAAGGAAGGGAAGAGCATCGGCTTTGTCCCGACTATGGGTTATCTTCACGAGGGACACGGAAGCCTTATATCAAGAGCACGCGAAAATGACAGGGTAGTCGTCAGCATTTTCGTAAATCCTATGCAGTTCGGAGAAAACGAGGATTTTTCAAGCTATCCGAGAGATTTTGAAAGAGACTGCCGGTTTTGCGGGTCGCTTGGCACAGACATCGTTTTTCATCCCGACCCTTCTGAAATATATGCTTCGGACTTCTGTACTTTTGTAGATATGTCGCGGCTTACGGAAAATCTCTGCGGCAAAAGCCGCCCCGGTCATTTTAGGGGTGTTTGCACTGTTGTTGCAAAGCTTCTTAATATTGTAAATCCCGACAGGGCATATTTCGGCGAAAAGGATGCGCAGCAGCTTGCCGTGATAAAGCGTATGGTACGTGACTTAAACATAGATGTTGAGATAATAGGCTGTCCTATAGTAAGAGAGCATGACGGACTTGCCAAAAGCTCAAGAAACACCTATTTAAACGGCGATGAGCGGAAAGCCGCACTTGTTTTGAACAAAGCGCTGTCTTACGCAGAAATGCTGGCAAAGAAAGGCGTGACCGACCCCGAAACTATTACTTCCGCAATGATTGAGCTTATCAAAAGCGAACCTTTAGCGAAGGTCGATTATGTCAAGGCGGTAAACAGCATAACAATGGAGGACATTGAGAAAATAAACCCTCAGACCTTGATTGCGATTGCTGTTTACATTGGCAAAACCCGTCTTATCGATAACCTTATCGTCAGATGATTGGAGGGCAGTGCAATGCAGCTACAAATGCTGAAAGGTAAAATCCATCGTGCGACAGTAGTACAGGCAGAGCTTGACTATGTGGGAAGCATTACGGTGGACAGCGATTTGCTTGATGCCGCGGGCATCCTTGAATACGAGAAGGTGCAGGTAGTGGATATCAATAACGGCAACCGTTTTGAAACCTATACGATTTCAGGAGAACGCGGTACCGGCATGATCTGCCTTAACGGCGCGGCGGCGCGCTGTGTCTCCGTACATGACAAGATAATCATTATGGCGTATGCACTGATGACTCCGGAAGAGGCTTCCGTAAGCAAGCCCAACGTTGTTTTCGTAGACGAGAACAACCATATCAAAGAAATTGCACATTATGAAAAGTACGGAACGTTAAAATAATGGCTGACAGGCAATAGAAAACGGGGAGCTGCCGATTCAGCAACTCCCCGCAGTTTTATAATCTGCTATGGGCGGTTCATGCGGTAGATGCGGGCAAGTCCCTCCAAAATCAAAAGCTCCTCGTAGTGAACTTCGCTATTGCAGTGAGGGAGGATAAGAGGCGCAAACCCGCCTGTCGCGACGGCAGTCGGCTTTTCTCCGAGCAAGGCTTCGATCCTCTGCAGCGTCCCGTCAATAAGTGCAGCGCTTCCGTATATGATGCCGCTTTTTATCCGCTCATCGGTGTTCTGACCGAGAATGCTGTCCGGAGCTTCGACGCGGACTTCCGGCAGCAGCGCGGTTCCGGAGGAAAGAGCTTGGGCAAGCAGGCGCGGTCCCGGTAAAATCATACCGCCCAAATAACGGCGGGACCTATCTACCGCCGAAATCGTGGATGCTGTTCCGATGTCGATGACTACAAGCGGCAGGGGATAGCCTTCCATTGCCGCGGCACAGCCGACGATAACATCAATGCCAAGCTGGCGGGAACTGTCTCCTTCGATTATCAGACCGGTTTTCGTATCTGGTTCAACGAAAAGCGGTTCCTTTCCGCACATGAGATATAAAGCATCCTTTAAAGCCGCGTTTACGGCGGGGACGACAGATGAAATAATTGCATCTTCAAGGAGTGAGGGATCGATTTGACCCTTTTTTAGCAGTTCATATATGATTTTGGTATAATCCTTCGCAGACCTTTCGGGGTCGGTCTGAATCCTGTCCAGAATTCTGATGCTGTCCCCGTCTATACAGCCAAAAACCATGCTGCTGTTTCCTACATCTATTGATAAAATCATAGCCATATTACCTCTGTCGCGTTTTATTGCCCAAGCCGATCGCCGATTTCTGTAATTATATAATCAAAAACAGCACAGCACAACTGTTTTCGATAAACCGAATGCAAATTCAAAACACAGGAGTAACACTATGAGCAGAAAGACCGTAATTTTGGGGGTCACAGGAGGAATTGCCGCGTATAAAATGGCGAACCTTGCCCACATGCTTTGTAAAAACAATTATGAAGTCCATGTTATTATGACCGAGAATGCCACAAAATTCATAGCCCCCCTGACCTTTGAAACACTCACCTGCCAACCCTGCGTTGTTGACTGCTTTACCCGAAGCTCATCCTTTGAGGTCGAGCACATTTCGCTTGCAAAAAAAGCAGATCTTATGTTGATATCTCCGGCAACGGCAAATGTTATAGCAAAGCTTGCAAACGGAATTGCCGATGACGCGCTTACCACGCAGGCATTAGCCTGCACCTGCACAAAAATTATAGCTCCCGCTATGAACACCGCAATGCTCAAAAATCCCGCAACACAGCGCAATATAAACACCTTGGAAAGCGACGGGTATATTGTAATCCAGCCGGCAGAGGGGCTGCTTGCCTGCGGTGATGTCGGGGCGGGGAAACTGCCTGAGGAGAAGAGCATTTTTTCCTATATCGAGCGAGAGCTTGAACATGAGAAAGATTATAAAGGCAAGCGCATTTTGGTAACGGCGGGTGCAACACAGGAGGCGATGGATCCCGTCCGCTATATCACGAACCACTCAAGCGGCAAAATGGGCTATGCCATTGCTTATGAGTGTATGCTGCGCGGCGCAGATGTAACGCTTATCAGTGCGCCGACGAATCTGCCGCCGGTTCCTTTTGTAAAAACTGTTGGGGTCAAAAGTGCTCACCAGATGTTTGAAGCCGTTTGTGATTTGAAAGATGAGCAGGACATTATTATAAAGGCGGCGGCAGTCGCGGACTATCGTCCCGAATATATGTCGGAAAACAAAATCAAAAAGACATCTGATAAGTTATCGCTTCAGCTGGAGAGAACAACAGATATATTGGGGTATCTGGGAGCAAACCGCAGAGAGAACCAGTTTTTATGCGGCTTTTCGATGGAAACGGAAAATCTTATCGAAAACTCATGCAAAAAGCTTGAAAAAAAGAATCTGGATATGATCGTTGCCAACAGCCTTAATACTGAGGGGGCAGGCTTCGGAACGGAAACGAATATCGTCACGATCATTACAAAGGATGAATCCATCTCCCTGCCGTTACTCTCCAAAGCGGAGGTCGCGCGTGTTTTGATGGATAAAATATCAGCACAGATAAACTCTCAGCGCATATAGCTTATGCCCGCATATATATAAGAAAGGGACAGATATATTGATCTGTCCCTTTCTTCATACATGTATTTAATAATTTTCTTTCCTGACTTCAAAGTAAGCTTGGGAAAACTTGCATACGGGGCAGACCTCAGGAGCCTTTTTGCCTATGACTAAATGACCGCAGACACGGCATTCCCACATGGTTTCCTCGCCTTTTTCAAAGACTCTCTGCATCTCATAATTTTTGAGAAGTATGCGATAGCGTTCCTCATGGGCTTTTTCAATAGCGCCGACCCTGCGGAAGCGTTCAGCAAGATCTGCAAAGCCTTCCTCCTCCGCTTCTTTTGCGAAACGGTCATACATATCTGTCCATTCATAATTTTCGCCCTCTGCGGCATGGAGCAGGTTTTCAGCGGTGCTGCCCAGATTACCAAGTTCCTCATACCAGATACGGGCGTGTTCCTGTTCGTTACGGGCGGTTTTCAGGAAGATTTCCGCGAGCTGGTCAAAGCCCTCACGTTGGGCGATATTTGCAAAATAGGTGTATTTGTTTCTTGCCTGGCTTTCGCCGGAAAAGGCTTCGGCTAAGTTCTTTTCTGTTTTTGTTCCCGCATAGCGATTGGTGACGGGAGCTTTTTCTTCAAGCTTTTCAAACATAGAAGCGGGCTGTTTACATCTCGGACATTTGAAATCCGCGGGCATGGGACCCTCATGGATATAACCGCAGACAGTGCAGCGCCATTTTTCCATTTGATTATCCTCCGTTTTCTCATTGAATTTAATTAGGCTTAAAAGCTTTTCGACTATCTCGCTTGGAAAATCCCCAGCTTGAGGATCATTTAGCATAGAAAGCAGAAGCTTGTGCGTATTGCCGCTCTGAGGAAGCATATATCCGGCTTCGCGCAGAATATCCTCCGTCATCAGGCGGTTGGATTTTGCGATTGCCTCTGCAAGCAGGCGAAGAGTGGAATCGGCTGAGTTTTCCGCTATGTTTAAAGCAATGCTCTCTTGTTCTGCTTTGCTTCTTGCAAGGCGGAGCATAGTATCCTTTACAGCTTCTGTTTTGGGCTGCTGAGGGGGAAATTCTTCGGGCAGCATCGAAATAGCGTGGGAAGGACAGGCATTTGCGCAGGCACTGCATCCGATACATTTAGAGGCGTCGATCTGACCGGTTTCAGTGTCCGTTGCACCTGTGGGACAAACGTAAAGACAAAGGCAGTCCTTTGTGCATAATCTGATGTTTCTCACAGCATACATGATCTTACCTCCTTTGCAGCTTTGCTATTTTCATTTTGGGAACCTTGCATACAGGGCAAATATCGGGTGCCTCATCGCCTACGTAGACAAATCCGCAAATCTCGCATACAAAGACATTGGTGCGTTCAAGGAAAGCCCCGCCTTCCTTTTCATACCGGCTCAATAGGGAGTTTAGCATTCTGGTAACCTTTTCGCTCCAGGTGAGTGCGCGGAGCGCACCTCTGTCCGTTTCCGCTGCGGCAACTGCGCTGCTTTGAGGATAGGCAGTGCTTAAATCCTCCTGAATTTTTGCCATCAGAGCTTCCGGATTGTTTTCATCTGTAAATGCAGTTTTGCTTTTATAGTAATCCGCTAATTTGGAAAATAAACCCGCTTCTTCGGGAAGATATTGCTTTTCACAGCCCTTTGCGAGATTTGAACACAGTGCGGACAGTTCCCCGAAAGACAGCTCACGTATTTCTTCATCAGCTATCTCCGCAGAAGGAGTGTGCTCCGGAGCGGGGGGTACTGCTGAATGCTGTTCCTTAAAATCTGCCTTTGATGCTCCGCAGAAAGGACAAGTCCAATTTTCCGGCAGCTCCTCCCATTTTGTGCCCGGAGCGATTCCTGCGTCGGGGATACCTGCAGACTCATCATAAACAAAGCCGCAGATCGTGCAAACATATTTACTCATGCCGAACCCTCCTTTTATATTAATAGATGTTTTTTCATTTACTAATATAATATAAAATAAGCGTTTTTTTATCTGTAACCTAATCACAGTATTAAAAACTACCGTCAAGCCTTGTCTACCTTATTACGGGAACGCTGACAATGAAGCTCGCAGTTTTCGCAGCACATAGCACTGCGTTTTCTGCGGGCGCAGTTTTTTCCGCAGCATTTACCGGCATGGGAGCAAATGTCATAGCATCCGCCGCGAATGACAAGACGCTTTCCGTTTATCAGTGCGTCGGCAATCTTTTTTCTTGCGCTGTCATATATCGACTGAACAGTTGTGCGTGCAACTCTCATCTGCACAGCACACTCCTCTTGAGTGAAGTCAAGATAATCAATAAGACGAATTGCCTCATATTCATCTACCGCGAGTTCTGTTACGCCGGCATTTTGATTTGAGCAGGGTCCGAATTCAAGGGTTCGGGGCAGCTCGCAAATCCGCCGGTGCTTTACAGGTCTTGCCATGTGCTTTTCTCCTCTGCTGTGTTATTTTGATACCGAAAGTACATATATCAATAGTTATGCTTTATCTATAATTTTATTATAGATAATTAAGGTCATAAGTCAACAATAACACTAAGGAGATTTTAAGCTATGAACTGCCGATAATAAAAAGGGGCAAGCTGTAATACGCAGCTTGCCCCATATGGCAAAAGGCTATCCCTTTACGCCGGAAGGACCCATATTTCCATATAATTTGTGTCATAAGCGTCTTTATAATATTTTTCCGCGGAAAAAGCCTGAGTAGCCAAGCCGCGTTTTTTCAGCCACGTACCGAATAAATATTGGTGTGCCTGATTCCGGCGTTACCCCGTACGCTTCCTTAAAAGCCCTTGTAAAGCTTGCGTGGCTCGAAAATCCAAAGTCCAAGGAAATGTCGACTATTCTCCGCCCGTCTGAATTCAATTCACTGACAGCATTGGCTAAGCGCCGCGGCCTGATATACTCGTTGACAGGCTTTTTCACCAGCCTCTTGAACAATCTTTGAAAATAAAACGGGGATAATCCAACCATTTTTCACCCAATGCCCTTTTTGGAAGCTGAAGCCCAAATGCTTTTGCGATTATTCCGATATTTTGCCGTTAAAAATTTGAAAGCTCTGGATGTATTATAATACACCCAGGGCTTTTCGCCTGAGATTAGCTGAATTAAATGATTAGTTATCATGAGAATTCAGGGCTTTTTCTTTTTTGACTCTGCTAATATAAAACGCAAGTGCCGCTATAGCCGAATATATTAAATAAACAATCCATGCGATATTCCACAGATTATATAAATATGAGGCGAACAGATAGATGATAGTAGTAAGCAATGTGCCGGCGGCAGCCAGTTCTATACTAAAATATACTCTGCGGGTTTTTTTACCGAATAGAATTAAATCTGTGACAAAATATATAAGTACAATAACGGGAACTATAAGCCAGCTATGCGGCCAAACATTTTTTGAAAGCAGCTCGGCACATAAAAGACTGGGAAACACGAACAGCAGGGGAATAAAGCTAAGGAATAAACATCCCAATGCTATACGCAATAATTTTCGCATTCCGAACATTTTTGCATAGGATAAAATGCTTGCGGATAGACAGACAAGGTATATAAATGCACCTCCGACGCCTATAAGCCATGACTTTTCAAAACTGCCGAGCGTAACCATACTGACATACAGGTATACAGAAGTTAAAACTATAAAATATATGACAGTAAAGGCAAGGAGAGCTGTAAGTTTTCTTCTCAGAGCACTGAGTGCGCTTCCGGTTTCTACTTCTCTGATTGCAGTTCTGTAGTCTTCCATAAATGTTAATGCTTGTTTATAGCTTTCTTGTGCGGAAAGACCTTTAGACTGACAGTCGTCATACTTATCGCACATCATAGAATACAATTCTTCCCGAAGCTCAATGATCTGATGTGTTTTGGGATATAAAAGGAACTTTCTGTTGACATAAGCTCTCAGCTTGGCTTTCATAACAAAATACCTCCGCTGATCAGATTATATTTTTATAGTTGTCAGTGCCTGTTTATAACTTGCAGTATCAGACATATTTTTGCTTTTACAGCCCTTATATGTTTCATACATCAAAGCACATATTCTCTGCTGGAGAGCGGCTATTTCGACCGATTGCGGGTATTCGATAAATTTTCTGCTGACATAGGATTCAAAATTATAGTCCATTTTTACATTCCTCCAAATATTATTGTTTGTTCTGATCATATATGCAAAGTGATTATCGCCTGCATATAGCTTGCAACTTCGCACACACCTTTGCTTTGGCAGCTGTCGAACATATTACGCATAATTGAATATGTGTTATTCTGAGTTTTAGCGGATACGGCATCTTGAACATGGAACCTTCTGCCGCCGCAGAATCTTAAAGTATTTTTCATTTCTAATATCCTCCAATCAAATTGTTTAGCACAACATTAATTTCTTTCCATTCTTTTACTTTTGAATCGTAATAAATTTTACCTTTATCAGTTATTGAATAATATTTACGCCTTGCACCCTCATCTCCATTTCCCCAGTAGGTAGATATAAGCTCATTTCTTTCCATTCTTTTGAATGCGGTATATATAGTTGCGTCTTTAATTTCAATCAGACCGTTTCCTTTATCCAAAATTGTTTTAAGGATTTCGTAGCCATATGAGTCTTTGTCTTTAAGAATGGCTAAGATTATTGTTTCTGTATGGCCTCGCAGAGCTTCGCTGGAGTAGCTCATACTATCACCTCCTTAAATACCTAATCAGATTAGATAGATAATAACATTTCATATATTGTCTGTCAAGCTATAATTTGGATTTTTTTCGGCGCTTCTTTTATTGGATATGTACGGCTGTTTGTCAAGCTGCCAGCGGAAGCTATGGAAGATTGCTCTGATAATTCCGTTCCGGACTTCGGGCAGAGGTGCCTGAGGCAAAGCCAAACCGGTAAAATATATTGATTTTAGCAGTCCCCCTTAGACATATGACCGATGCCTAAGGGGGATTCAACATTTTATATACAGATTATATACAGACAAACAGACACATGTGTATGAAAATTACGCAATATCCTTTAGATGCCTATAATTAACACACAGGAGCGTTTTTGACTGTACAAATTGCAAAAAATATCATCTATAATATAACATGCAGATAGACAAATTTACCATAGATTTGTCGGCGTTATTATTGTGTTAAAGGAGAGTTGACTATGGAACTTAAAACTCACGATGAAAGATTGAAATTAACCCACGGAGATTACCATCGCATGGTTAAAGCAAGAAAGCCAAAAGGGGTTGAAAACAAGTCAGCATATCTGGTCGGTACCGGTATCGCAGCTTTGGCAGCGGGTTGTTTTTTAATTAGAGATGCTCACATGGACGGAAGCAAAATCACTTTTCTTGAGCAATTGGATATACCGGGAGGATGCCTTGACGGAGCTGTGCGGGGTAGAGACGGTTATGTAGCAAGAGGCGGAAGAGAGATGGGACACCGCTTCGAATGCCTATTTGACTTGTTCAGTTCACTCCAATCAACCGAAAATCCCGAGATGTCCGTTGTGGATTATTTCTACTATACAAACCTTGATGATCCGAACTTCAGCATGAATAGAATTACAGAGAAGCAGGGTAAGAGAGGTTTTAACGGTAAATTTAATTTGAATCAGCAGTTGGCGATGGAAATCGGCATGCTTGTTATGACGCCGGACGAAGTTCTTGCAGACAAGTCTATTGAAGACATTTTCTCTAAGGAAATGCTTGATACGGACTTCTGGACGCTCTGGAGATCTATGTTTGCCTTTGAAAACTGGCACAGCGCATTGGAAATGAAATTGTATTTGGCAAGATTTGTCCACCACGTGGATGGTCTTACGGACCTTTCTGCCCTTCAGTTCTCAAAGCATGATCAATATACATCTTTCGTCCTTCCGATGATCAACTACTTGAAAGAACATAATGTTAATTTCATGTATGGAACCACGGTAGAAAATGTCGAATTTGACATTAAGCCGGATAAAAAAGTTGCAAAGAAGATTGTTTACATACAAAATGGCAAACCGGGTAGCATTGATTTGACGGAAAATGACTTAGTTTTCATTACAAACGGTTCAATGACCGAGAACTCTGGTTACGGCGATGACAATACTCCAGCTCCAATGGATGGAACCATTAAAGGCTGCTGGAAGATGTGGAAAAACATTGCCGCCCAAGACGAATCATTTGGTCATCCTGAAGTTTTCTGCTCGGATATTGAGAGGAGTAACTGGGAATCCGCAACCGTTACATGCCATGGTCCGGCAGTACCGAAGTATATTGAAAAAATCACAGGACGCGATCCCTATGCAGGAAAAATTTGTACAGGCGGTATTGTAACTGCACGTGATTCCTCATGGCTCCTGAGCTGGACAGTAAACCGTCAACCGCAATATATAGGACAGCCTAAAGATGATGTTATCGTTTGGGTTTATGGGCTATTCTCGGATAAACCGGGTGACTACATTAAAAAGAGCATGCGCGAATGCACCGGTAAAGAAATCACAAAAGAATGGCTGTATCACATGGGAGTACCGGTAAATGAAATCGAAGAATTGGCAAAAACATGCACAGCTATCCCCGTAATGATGCCGTTCATCACATCGCAATTTATGCCGCGTGTTCATGGAGACCGTCCTTACTGTGTTCCTAAGGGATCTGTCAACTTTGCGTTTTTAGGCCAATTTGCCGAGACACTCGATGATCCGGGAAGAGATACCGTATTTACAATTGAATATAGCGGACGTACCGCGATGGAATCGGTTTATGTATTGACCGGAGTTGAGAAAGGTGTACCTGAAGTTTACGGCTCGGTATATGATATAAGGTATGCTGCTCGTGCTGCTGTTCAGCTGCTTGATGGGAAAAAACCCGAAATTCCGCTTCCGGAAGCAACCAAGAATATGCTGGGGGCAATAATAGGAAACACTGAAATTGAGAAGTTCCTAAAGGAATATGAATTAATCTAAGCGATTCCAATGAATGAAGCGGGGGGATTTTATACATATAAGATTCCCTCCCTTTTTTTAAGAAGTTTATTCTTAAATAGGGATATTTGTATTTTAGAATTAAATCAAATTTTAAGGGTGAACGCTGTGAATGATAAATTAAAGGTTCAGCAGATAGAGGAATTATATAGGCAAGATTATAGAAATTGCATGGATGATTCCTTTATGCCTGAGGCAAAGCAGGGAGATTTTTTTGAAAGATACAGAAGGACCACCGCGGCATGCAAAGAAAAAACTTTAAACGTAATGAATAATGAAATTTTTGATGTCTATAAAAATTTCAAAAAATCGGAGCATCAGAAGTGGTCGGAGATTATTGACGAAATCAATACGGAGATTGCTTACGAGAAGTTCTTTTTAAACTGGGAGAGAAGAATAGCAAAAGAAAATTACCAATCAAATCATTGTATTTCCAATGCTGCCACCAGATACCGCGTGGATAGGATTGCCGAATTAAAAGAGAAGCTGCTGGAATTATACAGCCACAATAAAGAAGCTTGGGAAGTATACCATTTAAAAAAATATCAATCAGATATAAGAAATAAAGAAAATCACAAAATGATAGATGTTTCTTATGTCATGAGTGCCAAGGAAAGAGTAATTGATGCCTTGGATAACGGTCTTCCCGTTTATATTGTTGGGCATTTAGGCGGAGGAAAAACTCAGCTTGCAATGGATGCGGCTAAGGAGTTTGCCATATCAAAAAGAATTCAAGAAGACATAGAAGATTTGATGACCACTTGGTATTACTCCAACAAGAATGCCACAGACGAGCAAGTTCTAAAGCAATTCCGATACTACATGAAAATCACAGAGGAAAAATATCGTAAGGGAGCCGACATATGCGATGAGGAGATTTTAGATCAGATCCAGCCGCTGTTTATATCGGGGTCCCACGACTTGACATACGAAGATATGTTTGTTGAAAAAACCCTGACACTTAAGACAGGCTTTTCAAAAGGGTCGTATTTGAACTTTTTTGAACAGATTTTTAGTGACTACAGGAAAATGGAAGCAATATATCAAGAAGAATTGAATAAAATGTCCCGCGAAGAACAGACCCGGATAAAGCTTTTGATTTTAAATAGCTTTTCGGATATGATCATCGCGGATAACAGCGCTTTCGGCACAGAGGTAAAAAAAGTTGAACGGGAAATCTTGAGAGCGGCGAAAGAAGGCAGACCTGTTATAGTCGATGAGCTGAATACAATTGCAATGCAGAATCTTATCGGCTTAAATGACCTTTTACAGCGGCAAGCAGGCGAAACAGCATATATTACGGGGGTAGGCCCGGTATTTATAAAGCCGGGGTTTGCATTTATCGGCACAGGAAACTTATCTTCCAATATGGTTAATTACGAGGGTACGAACGAATTAAACCCTGCTTTTAAGTCAAGATTTATAACTATTGAATATAACTATCTTCCTCAGTCGATCAAAGGGACTTTGATGAAACAGGAAAGCCCCGAAAAAAATGAACTTTTTGAAGTTGTGCTATCCTATATAGCCGATCAAAAGGGATCTGTGCATTTGCCGGATATTGATAGAAACATAGACGAACTTTTCAGATTGTGTCAGTTGTCAAAGCTTACGCAAAATGTGTTTATCGGCAAGTGGAAGGATAATTTTTCGGGTGAAGAAGAAATCGATCAGTCTATGGGTGATTTGGAACTTAAAGAAGCTGTTCTGTCTATAAGAAATATTATCCACGTTTTGGACGCATGGAACTTGGGAGAAGAAAAGGATTTGACAAAGGCACTTTGGGATGGTTTCATTAGCTCCATTACGAATCCCGATGATCAGAATTATATTTTGTCGCAGGCAGTTCGATATGGTTTTTTCAAAAAGCAAGATGGATGGCAGATAAAGGACAGAGCTGTAGGAGATGCAGGTGTTACTTATAACGAAATAAGACAAACTCCCTATAAGTATTATAGAGGCGAAACGGAAACATACAGCGATCTGGATATCATTCATATTCTCTATGGAATGGGACCGAGAGAGCAGAACCTCCCCAAGTCGATTGAAGACTACATCGCTTCCTCCAAAAATCTTATGGATATGGATACTTATCTTCAATACGTATCAAAGGTAAAAAAATTTGAAAGGCAATTAGATTTGACCTGCCCCCAAAGTTCGACCAGGTGAAATGTTAGTAACCACCAGCCAGCTTTGCTGCATACTCCTCTGGGGTAAGGTTGCCGAGCGACGAATGGGGACGCAGATGATTGTACTCCATCCGCCA
>JAAYBD010000043.1 GCA_012719035.1 Clostridiales bacterium
AAACAGCGTCCATCTCGCTGAAATATGCAGAGAGCATTGCAAAAATGTCCAGTTTATTTCTTCGGCGGATGAGCTCAATGTCGCCGCTTTTGATGGAATTGATACCATTGGCATCACTGCCGGCGCGTCGACGCCCGCATGGATTATTAAGGAGGTAAAACAAACCATGGCTGACGAGATCAAAATTGAAGAAACCACAGCAGGCGGAACAATAAAGGAAAATACTGCACCGGAAGCAGAAATGTCCTTTGATCAGATGCTGGAGGATTCTATCAAAACTATATATAACGGAGATACGGTAACCGGCATAATCGATGCTATTACCCCGACTGAAATAAGCGTTGATTTGGGAACAAAGCATTCCGGATATATTCCTGTTTCAGAATTTACGGATGATACCGATGTCTCTATAGACAAGCTTGTCAAAATCGGTGACAGCATTGAAGCCTGCGTCGTTCGTGTCAACGATATTGAGGGAACTGTCATGCTCTCCAAAAAGCGCCTTGATGCGATAAAGACATGGTCAGTCATCGAAGAGGCATCAGAAAGCGGAACAATTGTTGAAGGCGTTATCACCGAGGAGAACAAGGGCGGTGTCGTAGTATCCGTCAAGGGTGTTCGCGTATTCGTTCCGGCTTCCCAGACAGGTCTTGCTAAGGATGCTGAAATGAGCGAGCTTCTCAAGAAAAAGGTTCGCCTTAAAATCACAGAAGTTAACCGTGGACGCCGCCGTGTTGTCGGAAGTATCCGCGCTGTTCAGAGGGACGAGCGCCGTGAGCGCGCAGAAAAAATTTGGTCGGAAATCGAAGTTGGAAAGCGCTATAAAGGAACAGTCAAATCTCTTACCGGCTATGGTGTTTTCGTGGATATCGGCGGTATCGACGGAATGGTTCACGTTTCCGAGCTTAGCTGGAGCCGCATTAAGCAGCCCAGCGACATTCTCAGCGTGGGCGATGAGATTGAAGTATATGTTATCAACTTTGATAAGGAAAACCGCAAAATTTCCCTTGGATATAAAGATCCTAACGGAAACCCGTGGGAGAAATTTGTCAGCACCTACAAAGTCGGCGATGTAGTAAATGTTAAAATCGTTAAGCTCATGCCTTTCGGTGCATTCGCCGAAGTCATGCCGGGCGTTGATGGTCTTATACACATTTCGCAGATCGCGAACCGCCGTATAGGCAAGCCGGACGAGGTTCTGAGCGTCGGTGAAATGACAGACGTTAAAATTACTGCTGTCGATACCGAGAAGCAGAAAATCTCCCTCAGCATCCGTGCGCTTTCAGAGCCTGAAAGCAAGCCCGAAGCTGAACAGGAATCAGCTCCTAAAGCCTCCGCTTCCGAAGCTGACCCGGTAGTATATGAGGTATCCGCAACGGGCGAAGCAAAGGGTACTGCACCTGATACTGAAGTAACAGAGTAATTTAAATCATTTTGATTTTTAAAAACCCCTGTCTACAGGTTGCGTAGTCAGGGGTTTTTGTTTTTTAAATGCGCAAAAACAAGCTAAACACACCAATAATTTTAAATTGATACCTAATTACCCTTGATTTTCATACTATTTTTACTTTTATTTAATATTTTGTTATACTTTCTTGCTAATTTCTAATTTTTCGTGTATAATCTATATAGTACGTACACAATATATACTTTTTGACGGGAGGAATTGCTTTGTTCAGCGTTGGTGACCGGATAGCTCACCCTATGCACGGCGCGGGAATTATTGATAGTATTGTTAAACGCAAAGTTGATGGCGCGGAGAAAGATTACTACGTACTTAAACTTCCCGTTGGTGATATGCTTGTGATGATACCGGTCGATTCTACGGACAGCATCGGAGTAAGACCGATTGTTGAACCGGATGAAGCAGAGAAAATATTAAGAGCGATCGCGGAAATTGAAGTGAATATGACACAAAACTGGAATAAGCGTTATCGGGAAAATATGCTTAAAATAAAAAGCGGCGACCTTCTTGAAGTTGCTGCTGTAATAAAGGGTCTGATGCTCAGAGACACCGATAGGGGCTTATCCACCGGAGAACGTAAAATGCTCCACTCCGCAAAGCAGATTTTGATTTCTGAAATCGTTTTATCTGAAAGCTCAAGCTATGAGGAAGTTGAACAGCGCATCAACATGGCGGTTTCTTAACAATTTAACAAAATCTTAACGGGCAGCGTAAGCAGCGTGATTTCTATGTGCTGACGCGCCCGTTTGCAATATCTTTTTTATCAGAGGTTTCATATGTCCTATCGTGCTGCTTTTTTAAAAAATAAAATAAACTGTTCTGCGGTCGTAGTCGCTGCAGGAAAATCA
Organism: Clostridiales bacterium; assembly: GCA_012719035.1. Taxonomy (GTDB): domain Bacteria; phylum Bacillota; class Clostridia; order Oscillospirales; family Oscillospiraceae; genus UBA2658. Next base: position 2,314 of record JAAYBD010000043.1, read on the forward strand.
CAGCGTTTTGGAAGCGATAAAATGTTTGCCCCGCTTTCGGGGATACCTGTGCTTGCGTATTCTCTTACAACCTTGGAAACCTGTAAATATATTTCGGAAATAATTGTGGTAACCGATTATAATAAAATAGTCGAAGTGGCAGAGCTCTGCGAAGCTTTCAAAATAAGCAAGGCAGTTAAAGTTATCTGCGGAGGCGCCACAAGGCTCGAATCGGCTCTGAGCGGTGTTTCCGAAACAGACAAGCGCTCAAACCTTATTGCCGTTCACGATGGTGCAAGACCGCTTGTATCGTTGAAGATTATTGAAGACACCATAGAATGTGCTTTCACGCATAAGGCTGCCATACCTGTCATACCTGCAAGAGATACGATGAAAATCGTATCCGGCTCATTTGCAACAGAAACGCCTGAGCGGACTTGCGTTTACAGCGCACAGACCCCTCAGGTTTTTATTCCCGAGCTTATCAAAGGCGCGCTTACAAACGCTTTGCAGAAGGATATCCCGGTATATGATGATGCTTCTGCGGTGGAAGCGCTTGGCTTTTCCGTATATGTTACAGAGGGCAGCGAGGAGAATATTAAAATAACTACCCCGCTTGATATGCGTATTGCCGAAACGATTTTGACGGTACGAAAGGAGCAAGCATAATTATGAGAATAGGACACGGGTATGATGTCCATAAGCTTGCCGTTAACAGAAAGCTCATTCTGGGCGGCATTGATATCCCATATGATAAGGGTCTTGACGGACATTCGGATGCGGATGTCCTTATCCATGCAATAATAGATGCTTTGCTCGGAGCCGCGGCATTTGGAGATATCGGAACTCTGTTTCCCGACACAGACCCCAAATATAAGGATGCGGACAGCGCAGAGCTTCTGCGGCGTGTTTATATGCGCATATCCGAAGCAGGCTATAGTATTGGGAATATTGACAGTACTGTTATAGCACAAGCACCGAAGCTTGCTCCATATATCGAGGAAATGAGAGAAAATATAGCTAAAGTTTTGAATATCTCTGCGGATTGTATAAACATCAAGGCGACTACAGAAGAAAAATTAGGATTTACCGGCGCGGGAGAGGGTATTGCGGCTCATGCCGTCGTGCTTTTAAATAACTGAACAAGTGCATATATCTGAGCATAGAATATCTCAGACCGGTATACGGTCAATCTACCTGACGGAAGGAACATTTCTATGCTTCAATATTTACTCATGTGCAGATCGCTCACTTACGCACAAAGAGCTTCTCGCGCACTTGAGCGCATAGGCATAACGGCAATAATTACAAAAGCACCTAAAAGTGTGACCGGTCAGGGTTGTAATTACTGTGTTAAGGTTTCGGAAAGAAATCTTGTGAAGTCCCTATCTACGCTCAAGGAAGCCGGACTTGGTCCATCAAGGGTTTTCCTTGTATCGCATGACGGCTCCGTAAGCGAGGTGCCGGGATGATATATTTCGATTGCGCGGCAACAAGCCTGCAAAAGCCAAAGGCTGTAAACTATGCCGTTAACAGAGCAATGACAGTAATGGCAAGCCCCGGAAGGGGATGCCACAAACCGGCAATGCTTGCGGCAGACACTGTGCTGAACTGCCGCGTGCTGCTTGCTTCATATTTTAATGTTGCCGACCCTGAAAATGTGATATTTACTTTTAATGCCACACATGGCTTGAATATTGCTATAAATTCCATTGTATCTGAGAGGGATAAAGTCGTTATCTCGGGCTATGAGCATAATTCGGTGACAAGACCGCTTAAAGAGCTGAAAGCAGATGTAATAATCGCGGCTTCACCTCTTTTTGACCAGCCTTCGGCTGTTGAAGCTTTCAGAAAAGCACTGCCGAATGCAAAATGTGCAGTCTGTACTCATGTGTCCAATGCCTTTGGATACATTCTGCCGATTTGGGAAATTTCCGCTCTGTGCCGCGAGTACGGAGTTCCTCTCATTATTGACGCATCACAGTCTGCGGGGACGATACCGATTGATTTTTCCGCGTTGGGTGCCGCTTTCATTGCCATGCCCGGACATAAAGGGCTTTTGGGGCCGCAAGGTACGGGGGTTTTGTTGTGTAATCACGAAACAAAGCCTATAATGTACGGAGGGACGGGCAGCAACAGCACGATTAGCACTATGCCGGAATATCTGCCCGACAGGCTTGAGGCGGGAACCCATAATGTTGCCGGTATTGCAGGACTTGAACAGGGAGTAAAATATGTAATGTCTAAGCCGAAAGGCGCGCTGCTTTCGCATGAAAAAAGGCTTTGCGCAGACTTTGCAAAAAAGATATCTTTGATCCCCGGCATAAAATTATTTTTCGACAACAGCTTGTCCTGTCAGTCCGGAGTATTGTCTATGTACAGCCAACATATGGACAGTGATATGGTAGCAGAAAAACTGGGTAAAGAAGGAATTTGCGTAAGGGCAGGGCTTCATTGTTCACCAATTTCCCATGAAACCGTCGGAACCATAGAGAAGGGGACTGTGCGTTTCAGCTTTTCTCCGTTTAATACAATGCAAGAAGTCGTCTATACGGCAGAAATTTTGAAAAAAATATTTAATAGTATGTAAATTAAGGTATTAAGCATTTGCCATTTTGAAGTTGATATAATATAATAAACTTCGTGCAAGTATCATGATGCCCATAATTACATCAATGATTTTACAAAATAAAGCGTTTGTACTTGAGCTATTGACAGATAGAGGTTTATTTCTATGGAGCAGTTCAAAAATTCAATTATTCGGACAGTGCACTATCTTCTATCCGTAAGGGTGTCGGATATTATCGACATCCTTATTGTCGCGTTTTTGATATACAAGCTTGCCGGGCTTTTCAGAAGGACAAATTCAAACAAAGTAGCAAAGGGTATCGTCATTTTGTTTCTTGCCCTCTGGGTGTCTGACTGGCTGAATCTGACTGTGATCCATTTTATTCTTTATAAAACTGTTGAAGTCGGGCTGCTTGCCTTGGTTATCATTTTTCAGCCGGAACTCAGGCGTGCGCTTGAAAGAGTCGGAACCGGAAACATAATGTTCTTACTAAAGGGAGATATTCAGGTTCGGGCAATTGATTCGGCTATCACGCAGACTGTTCTCGCCTGTACCGCAATGTCGAAGAACAAGACAGGCGCTCTTATTGTTTTTGAACGAATAAACAAACTCGATAATCAAATCAACACAGGCACTATAGTAAATTCCGACACGACGGCGGAACTTTTGAAGAACATATTTTATAACAAAGCCCCTCTTCATGACGGGGCTGTGGTAATAAGCGAGGGAAGAATCGCTGCGGCAGGATGTATGCTTCCTCTTTCAAACAACCAGAACCTCAGCCGTGAATTAGGGATGCGTCACAGGGCGGCTATAGGAATGAGCGAACACTCGGATGCCGTTATTGCCATTGTTTCCGAAGAAACAGGTGCAATCTCCGTCGCGGTAGACGGCATGCTCAAGCGTCATTTAACCCCCGATACCTTTGAGAAAATCCTCAGAAATGAGCTGATTGTTGAGGACAAGTTCAGTGACGGAAAAAAGCACAAGTTCCTTGGATTGTTTAAGGTGAAGAAAGATGGATAAGAAAAATGTTAAATCCAGCATATGGGACAGCAAAATCCTTTGGGCTGTAATTTCCCTGCTTGCTTCAACCCTGCTTTGGGTTTATGTCACCACTACAGTGGGCGAGCTAATACCAAAAACTTTTGATGGTGTGAAGGTCGTATTCAAAGGCGAGGATATTTTACGCGACAAAGAGGGCTTGCTGATCTCGAATATAAGCGCCAATACGGTTACTGTTAGGATTCGTGCAACGCGGAGAGAGATTGCCAAGCTTTCATCGGACAATCTCACAGCTGTTGTTGACGTTTCAAAGTTCAACACAAGCGCAAATTACAATCAATTAGTAACTATTGATTTTCCTTTGGGAAGCGATACTAACTCTATCGACGTTGTAAGCACGTTTCCGCAGAATATTTCATTTAGTATTGAGAAGGCAAGCACAAAAACCGTTGACCTTAACGGACAGTTTGTAGGAACGGTTGTTGAGGGGTTTGCCGCTCAGCCGATGGAATTCAATCCGGAAACCGTTAAAATAACAGGACCTCAAAGCGAGATAGACAAGGTTGCATACGCATGGGTAGAGGTTGACCGTGATAACGTTGATAAAACAATACAGTTCAATTCCACTTATGTTTTGAAAGACAGTGAGGGCAAAGAACTGCAGCTTAGAAACATCACGCTCGAACCTGAAACCGTTTCGGTTAAAGTCCCGATCAACGCAACCAAGGAAGTACCCTTGACCGTCGATTGGGCCGGAGGCGGAGGAGCGACATCGGAAAATGTCAAGATTACCTGTAATCCTTCGACGATAACGATTGCGGGCGATGCGGAAATCCTTGCGGGTATCAATAAGATATCCTTGGCGACGATAGACCTTTCGTCTTTTGAGCTATCATTGGAAGAGACATATCCCATTGTGCTCGATAATGGGATTACGAACGTAACAGGGATAAAGGAAGCAAAAGTTACGATTAAAATTATAGGGCTGGAAACCGGAAAATTTAATGTTACCAATATCTCGACTATCAATGTTCCAGCCGGGCGGGAGGCCTCTGTTGTCACTGAAAATGTTGAGGTAATTCTACGCGGCAACAAAGATGTCCTATCGAAAATCAAAGCTAACAATATACGTGTGGTCGCGGATTTAGCTGATTTGGGCGATACTACGGGTGTATTTCAGCCAAATGTTAAGGTATATGTAGATGGATATACGGGGGTAGATGCGATCGGCGAGAGTGAGTATGAGGTATACGTAAAACTCAAATAAGTCTATAATCAAACTAAAATCCGGTAGAATTCCTGTTTTAAATACTGCATGAGTTCTGTCTTAACGGAAAGGAATAGCTCTATGATTAAAAGTATGACAGGATACGGCGGAGCAAAGGGAACAGACGGTGCATACAAGCTGTCTGTCGAGTTGAAAAGTGTGAACAACCGGTACCTTGACACCTCCGTCCGTATTCCGCGCAGCTTCATGTTTGCCGAGGATGCGGTAAAAAGCGCCGTACAAGCTCATATTTCCAGAGGAAAAGTGGATGTATTCATAGCGTTTGACACCGCATCTGGAGATAACATAGCGGTATCGGTCAACGAGGCTCTCGCGGCTGAATATAAGGCGGCGATTGAAAGTGTCAGCGAAAAGTTTGGTATAAGCAACGAGGTCACAGCATATCAGATATGTAAATTGCCGGATGTTCTTACTCTTGACAAAAAGGAAATCGAGAAAGATGAGGCCTTGCCGGAGCTTATTTCTGTACTTGAAAGAGCGCTTTCTGATTTCAACTCTATGCGCGAGCGTGAAGGCAGAAAGCTGTTTGAGGATATTTCATCGCGGCTTGACACTATCGAGGAATACGTATCCTTTATTGAAAAGCGATCTCCGCAGACCGTTGAAGAATACAGAGAAAAGCTTACCCGCCGTATGCTTGAGATACTTGAAAACAAGCAGATCGACGAAAGCCGTATACTGACAGAAGCTGCTATCTATGCCGATCACATCGCTACTGATGAAGAGACGGTGCGCCTGCGCAGTCACATAGGACAAATGCGCGAGATGCTTCAGATAGATGCTCCGGTGGGCAGAAAGCTTGACTTTATCGTTCAGGAGCTTAACCGCGAAACAAACACTATAGGGTCAAAGTGCAATAATAGTGACATAACCCGAGCTGTTTTGGACATGAAATCCGAAATAGAGAAAATCAGAGAACAGGTGCAAAACATCGAATAAGGGAGATAATATATGAAACTGATAAATATTGGTTTTGGCAATATGGTGTCTGCATCGCGCGTTATAGCTATAGTCAGTCCGGAATCAGCGCCGATAAAACGAATAATTCAGGATGTCCGTGACAGGGGGCAGCTTATAGACGCAACATATGGCAGACGGACAAGAGCCGTTGTGATAATGGACAGCGGACATGTTCTCTTGTCCGCGATCCAGCCGGAAACGGTCGCGGGAAGAATGAGCGGCAGAAATGACACTGATATCGGAGGTGAAGCGGAAAATGAATGAGTGCGGGAAATTGATTGTTGTTTCCGGTCCATCCGGCGCCGGCAAAAGTACAGTCATTTCGCGGGTTATGGAAGCAGACAAAAGTGTTGTTTTTTCCGTTTCAGCTACTACAAGAAAGCCGCGTTCCGGTGAGCGTGAGGGTGTTGATTACTTCTTCACTGAATTTGGGAAGTTTGAAGCAATGATAGAGAATGATGAACTTCTTGAATATGCCCAGTATGTAGAAAACTATTACGGTACACCCAAAGCGCCTGTACTTGAGAACCTTGAAAAGGGTCTCAGCGTCTTGTTTGATATAGAAGTTCAAGGTGCTCTGCAGCTGAAGCAGCAGTATCCGGAAGCTATTCTGATTTTCGTAATCCCGTCAGACTTTTCTCAAATTGAAAAACGACTTCGCACCCGGGGAACGGACAGCGAAGAAAAAATCCGCCAGCGAATAAAAACAGCAAAAACCGAATACTCAATGGCACTTAATTATGATTACATTGTTATTAACGATGATCCTGATTTAGCAGCTTTTGAAATAAAATCTATCATCACCGCAGAAAAATGCAGAGCGAATAATAGGAAAAAATATTTAGACGAGGTGTTATAATTATGATGCTATATCCGCCACTGTCCGATTTAGTTGAGAAAGTTGGAAGCCGCTATTTACTTGTAAACCTTATTTCACGCAGGGCAAGGGAAATATCAAACGATGCCGAGCAAAACGGCACCTCTGTAGATAAAAAGCCCGTATCTACAGCAATAGATGAAATCTACACAGGAAAGATCAAGGCTATAGACAGCATATAAGCATACGCTTTTTCTGCTTTCACCGTTTAAGGCTCAGATGAGATAAGCTCATCCGAGCCGGTATGGAGCAGCACAGCGTTGTGCTTCTGCTATTTTTTAAGGAGCGGTGACCGAGTGGACAAATTAGTTGCTAAAATCGCGGTTTCGGCCGCTACCTATCAGATTGACAAGCCTTATGATTATATAGTCCCCGAGGAGTTTATTGATGCGCTTGCCCCGGGAATGAGAGTGCTGGTTCCGTTTTCCAGAGGCAACCGCAAATCAGAGGGCATAGTTCTTGATTTGGCGCATTCTTCGGACTTTGAAAAACTAAAATGTATCTCATCATTGCTGGACGAGAAACCCGTTTTATCCGATGAGCTTGTAAGGCTTGCCATATGGATGCGTGAGCGTTATTTCTGCACCGTTTATGATGCTGTCAAGGCGATGATCCCCGCAGGACTTTGGTACAACATAAGCGCCGTTTGCCGCATATCGGAAGAAATCGGAAAAGAAGACGCTTATGAAGCCGCAGGGCGCTCGGAAAAGCAGCAAAAGGTGCTCGATATCATTTTTGCGCACGGGGGAAGCTGTGACTATCGGGATATCGAACTTGCTTTCGGGGAAGACGACCCTTTGAATGCTGTCCGCGGTCTTTCCTCAAAGGGTATTATTGCTACCGACAGCCTTGGAGACCGCAAAGTAAAAGACAAGACAATCAGTTTTGCCTCTCTCTGCATTCCCGCTGAGGACGCACTGGAAATTTCGGCTGCAAAAAAGCGTTCCGCTCCGTCCCAGTCCGCCGTATTGGCATTTTTAGCCGACTACGGCGGTGCAACGATAAATGATATACGTTACCTTACGGGTGTAGGAGCAGCTACAATAAAAAGGCTGGAGCAGGATAAGCTTATCGTCATTGACCGTATAGAAGTGTTTCGCAGACCTGATTACAGGCAAGGCGAGAAATCGGAGCTTCCCGAGCTAAGCGGTGAGCAGAATGTAGCGTTTGAGGGGATATTATCACTTGCAAACAGAGGGAAAGCAAGTGCGGCTCTTCTTTATGGAGTAACGGGAAGCGGAAAAACTTCCGTATATATCCACCTTATCGATTCCTTGCTGAAGCAGGATAAGTCTGCAATTCTCTTAGTCCCCGAAATTGCGCTCACTCCGCAGATGCTTGAAACCTTCTCCTCATATTTCGGGGATGATATCGCAGTTATGCACAGCTCGCTGTCGGCAGGCGAGCGTTACGATGAGTGGAAACGTATAAAAAAGGGCGCGGCGAGGGTCGTAGTCGGCACTCGAAGCGCAGTTTTTGCTCCTGTACAAAACTTGGGTATAATTATTATCGATGAGGAGCAGGAGGATACTTATAAGTCCGAAAACTCCCCGCGATATCATGCGTGTGATGTTGCAAAATTCCGATGCGCCCGCAATAATGCAGTTTTATTGCTTGGAAGCGCAACCCCGAACATCGTAAGCAGATATAATGCCCAAATCGGAAAATACAGCTTTTTTGCTCTTTCCGAGAGGTTCAATCAAATGTCATTGCCGCAGGTAAAGATAGTGGACATGAAAAAGGAGCTGCGAAACGGCAATGGCGGCGACCTCAGCTCCGTTTTGATAAAAGAGCTTGAGGATAACCTCTCCCGCGGTGAACAGAGCATCCTCTTTATCAACCGCCGCGGAATGTCCAAGCTTATAAGCTGCTGCGAATGCGGGTATACATATAAATGTCAGCGGTGCAGTGTTAATCTTACTTATCACAGCGCGAATAACCGGCTGATGTGTCATTATTGCGGATATTCTCAAGCTGTCGATGAATTTTGTCCGGATTGCGGCGGCAAACTTAATTATGCCGGCGCAGGAACTCAAAAAATAGAAGAAGAGCTTTCGGAGATTTTTCCCGATACGAAAATTGTGCGTATGGACACAGATACCGTTTCGGGCGCGGGTTCGCATGACGTTTTGCTGAATAAATTCCGAGATGAGAAAATTCCTATACTCATAGGAACGCAGATGGTGACAAAGGGTCTTGATTTCCCTAATGTAACGCTTGTCGGCGTACTTTCCGCGGATCAGTCCCTGTATTCGGGTGATTACCGTGCGTCAGAGCGAACATTTTCACTGATTACTCAGGTTGTGGGGCGTTCAGGCAGGGGAGAAGTCCCCGGCAGAGCGGTCATACAGACCTTTACTCCCCAGAATCAGGTTATCATGCAGGCGGCAAATCAGGATTATGACAGTTTTTATAAGTCCGAGCTTGAACTGAGAAGGCTCCAATGGTGTCCGCCATTTTCGGATCTCTTTTCTATTACGGCGATCGGTCAGAATGAAGCTTCTGTGCTTCACTGTCTCAGCATAGCAAAGAAAATACTTGAAAAGGAACTGCGCGGAAGAGCAGATGTTCGTATTCTGGGACCCGCTCCTCTTTCGGTCGTAAGAGTCAATTATCGTTTCCGCTATCGGCTTACCTTGTCATGCAGGGAAGAAAAGAGTATTCGTGAGCTTATTTCAAATGTGATAATGTATTGCAATACGGATAAAGAATTTAAGGGAGTTTCTGTTTTTGGAGATATAAACGCAAATCAGTAAATAAAGAGAATTACTGGAACAGGAGTAAGGACATGGCTATAAGAAACATTGTAAAAAAGGGAGACAGCGTCCTTGAGAAGCACAGCAGACCGGTAACGGAATTTAACGGCAGACTTCATACCTTACTGGACGATATGACGGAGACACTTATTGATTCGGGAGGAGTAGGTCTTGCCGCTCCGCAGGTGGGAGTTTTGCGCCGTGTGGTACTGGTCATTGAGACAAATGTGCCGGATGGCAAGGAAGAGCAGGTAATTGAGCTTATAAATCCCGAAATAATCGAACAGGAAGGTGAGCAGACGGGACCTGAAGGCTGCCTGTCTTTCCCCGGAAAATACGGGATAGTTACCCGTCCTAACCGTGTAAAAGTGCGTGCTCAGGACAGAAACGGTAATTTTTTTGAGATTGAGGGTGAGGCTTTGACCGCCCGCTGCTTCTGCCACGAGATTGACCACCTTGAGGGTATCCTTTTTCCTCAAAGGGCTGAACGCATGCTGACACAGGAAGAAATAAACGCAGAAGATGATTGATGGAGATGAAAGCTGATGCGTATAGTTTTTATGGGTACGCCCGATTTTGCCGCGGCCTCGCTGAAAAAACTTATTGATGAGGGCTTTGACGTAGTCGGGGTCTTTACCCAGCCCGACAAGCCAAAAAACAGGGGAATGAAGCTTTTTGCAAGCCCCGTCAAGGAAATTGCTCTTTCAGCTGGAATACCAGTATTCCAGCCCGAGAAAATGCGTGACGGAACGGCTCTTGAAATGCTCAAATCCCTTTCTCCCGATCTTGTCGTTGTTGTGGCATACGGGAGACTCATTCCCGATGAACTTTTAGCTGTTCCGCCTAAGGGAACAATCAACATACACGGCTCGCTTTTGCCTAAGTACCGCGGAGCGGCACCTATTCAGCGGGCGGTCTTAAACGGCGACAAGATAACCGGTGTCTGTTCCATGTATATTGCCAGTGAGCTTGACAGCGGCGATATAATATACACCACAGAGACAGAGATAGGTGAATTTGAAACCTCAGGTCAGCTATTTGAGCGCCTGCGTGATATGGGTGCAGAGCTTTTGTGTAAAACAATCCGCGACATCGAGCTTGGTACAGCGCCGAGAACACCTCAAAACGCAGAGCTTGTCACCTTTGCTCCTCCTCTTACAAAAGAAATGAGCCCGATAGATTGGAGCAAAACGCCCCGCGAAATAGTCAAGCATATATGTGGGCTTGACCCTTGGCCCGTCGCCACAGCAGAGCTTGCGGGGATACCCTTCCGCATATTCGGTGCGGAGTATACAAGGAATAAAACGGATAAGCCTGCGGGAACAGTCATAAGCGCGGACAGCAAAAAGGGCATTGAGGTTGCCTGCGGAAACGGTGAGACACTTCTCATAACCCGTTTACAGGCATCCGGGGGAAAGCAGATGTCTGCAGCGGATTATCTGCGCGGACATCCTATAAGTATTTAATAACTTTGCGCTTTATGCGCACCGGAGGACAGTATGGCAAAATCGGCCAGAGAAGCAGCTTTGACAGTGTTGGAGCGCTGCAGGAGAAACCAGGCGTTTTCGGATGCCTTGCTCGGCAGCGCAATAGAGTCGGCGGGACTTGACTCAAAAGACAGCGCTCTCTGCACAAGGCTCTGTTTCGGGGTTTTGCAGAATATGCTGCTCTGCGATTATTATATTGACTTCTACATTACAAAAAAACAGAAACTTGAACCCAAGGTACGTGATATACTTAGACTGTCGGTCTATCAAATCCTTTTTCTGGATAAAATTCCATCACACGCCGCGGTCAGTGAGGGAGTCGAGCTTTGCAGGAAAAGCGGTTTTTCCCGCGCCTGCGGTCTTGTAAATGCTGTTCTTCGCAGGATTTCGGAAAACAAGGAGAGTCTGCCCGACATACCGAAAAATGATATAAATGAATATCTTTCAATAAAATACAGCACTCCTGTTGAGCTTGTGCGCTTGCTTGCCGCAGATTTTGGTGCAGACTTCACAGAAGGGCTGCTTAAAGCGAATAACGAACCTGCTCCGACTGTTATTCAGGTAAATACGCTCAAAACAGGTTCTGAAGAACTTGTGTCCAAGCTTGAAAGATACGGGTTTTCCCTTGAACCTCACAGCTTTTTGCCGGACTGCTTTGAGTTGTCCGGAACAGGAGACATTGCAGCCATCGACGAGCACAAAAACGGTCTGTTTTATGTTCAGGACGCGGCAGCTCGTTTGGCCGTGTTTGCGGCAGACCCTAAGCCCGGCTTTACAGTCCTTGATGCCTGCAGCGCTCCCGGAGGCAAAAGCTTTGCTGCCGCTGTCATGATGAAAAACATCGGCAGGGTATCTGCCTTTGACATTCATGAAAATAAGCTCTCACGCATTCGTGAGGGCGCAGAACGCCTTGGCATTGATATTATCTCCACCGGTGTTATGGACGCAGCCAAGCCGGATGAGAGCCTTGCAAACACATTTGACCTTATAATCGCAGATGTTCCGTGTTCGGGATTAGGCGTAATACGCAAAAAGCCCGATATTCGATACAAGAATTTATCGGAGTTCGAAAGACTCCCCGAGACACAGTTAAGCATATTGAAAGGTCTTGCTCCTTGCGTAAAAGCGGGAGGCGTCCTGCTTTACTCGACCTGTACTATATTGGACAGGGAAAACAGCGGTGTTATAGAACGATTCTTGGCGGAGCATAAGAACTTTTCAGCCGAAAGTTTTACCCTGCCTGAACCGATAGGCGAGGTTAAAAGCGGCATGCTCAGCCTGTATCCGCACATTCACCATACAGACGGCTTTTTTATCTGTAAGCTGAGGAAACACAATGAAAACTGATATTAAATCAATGCTTCCCGAAGAGCTTGAAAATGCTCTTATGGAAATGGGCGAACAGAAATACCGTACAAAACAGATTTTTACTTGGCTGAACAGAGGCGTGTGCTCTTTTGATGAGATGTCTGATCTCTCAAAAAAACTGCGTACCGCTCTTTCAGAAAGATTTTATATAACATCACCTAAAATAATACGAAAACAGGTCTCCGAACTTGACGGAACAGTTAAATATCTTTGGGAACTGTCCGATGGCAATTCCATCGAAACTGTGGTTATGTCCTATAAGCATGGCAACACAGTCTGCATTTCGACGCAGGTTGGCTGCCGTCAGGGCTGTGCTTTCTGTGCATCAACAATTGGAGGTCTTGTCCGCGATCTTGAGCCTTCGGAAATGCTTGACGAAGTGCTGTTTTCTCAGATAGACTCAGGGCTTCCGATTTCTAATATCGTTCTTATGGGCATAGGTGAGCCTCTGGATAATTTCGATAACGTCATAAAGTTTTTAAAACTTATCAATCACCCCGGCGGAATGAATATAGGTATGCGCCACATATCTCTTTCCACCTGTGGTCTGACAGAAAAAATTGACAAACTGGCTGCTCTTAATTTACAATTAACATTATCTATATCTCTTCATGCCCCAGATGACGAAACCCGATCAAAAATAATGCCTGCAAACAGGGGCAGGGGAGTCGACGAACTGATTTCAGCCTGCAAGCGTTATTTTGAGCATACGGGCAGGAGAATTTCCTTTGAGTACGCAATGATAGACGGCGTTAATGACACACCGGCGCACGCTAAACTGCTTTCCGAAAAGGCAAAGGCTGTAGGAGCGCACGTAAACCTTATTCCTCTTAACCACGTTGAAGAGAGAAAATATAAGCCCTCGAAGCCCGAAAACCTAAAAACATTTATAAATATTTTAGAGAATAACGGAATAAATACGACTGTGCGCCGCAGCCTTGGCGGAGACGTTGATGCTTCGTGCGGTCAATTGAGAAGAAGTGCTGTAAAACAAAACAGCTGAGAATATATTTACCGAAAATGTGCGGAAAACTTGCTTACTTTAGGAGGAGCGAATGAAAGGCTACACCATAACCGATATCGGTAAGGTGAGATCTGAAAATCAGGATTGCGTTCGATTTATTCAGAATTCCTTGCCGTCTTACGGTGTTCTGGCGCTGTGTGACGGCATGGGTGGCGCTAAAGCCGGAAGCGTTGCAAGCAATATTGCGCTGACTTCCTTCACAACGCATGTGACCGATTACCTTTCCGATAAAAAGAATAAGGACGATATTTTAGAATTAGTCCGTGCAGCAGTTGAGCAGGCGAACAAGTGTGTGTATGATCGTGGTACCACCGATACCGCCTGCGAAGGCATGGGAACAACTCTTGTTGCCGCTGTGGTAAAAGGGAAAGATTGCTGCATTGCAAATGTCGGTGACAGCAGGGCATACCTGATATCGGGCGGGGAGATTTTGCAGATTACCCGCGACCATTCATTTGTTGAAGAAATGGTGGGCAGAGGCTCAATAACAAGAGAGCAGGCGCGCACTCATCCCCGGAGAAATCTCATAACCCGCGCTTTAGGCGTTGATGAATCGGTTGTGTGTGATATATTTACTCCCGAATTCAAGAAAAACGACCTTTTGCTTTTATGCTCGGATGGTCTAAGCAATACATTGAGCGACAAAGAAATACTTGACGTTGCCGTGGGCAATAAAAACCTTTCCGATATAGCAAAAGAGCTTCTTGACTTGGCCCTATTACGCGGAGCACCGGATAATGTTACGGTAGGTCTGCTCCGCAAATAATTACTGTAAATTTTAATACACCTCAAGTTTTTGGAGGATGAATAATGGAAAATTGCATGGACAGGTATCTGGGTCGAATGCTGGATAACAGATATGAGATACTGGAAATAATCGGTTCCGGCGGCATGGCTGTTGTTTACAAAGCTCTTTGCCACAGACTTAACCGTTATGTTGCTGTCAAGGTATTAAAAGACGAATTTGCCTGCGACGACGAATTTCGTGAACATTTCAGAGCCGAGTCTCAGGCTGTTGCTATGCTTTCCCATCCGAATATAGTAGCAGTTTATGATTTCAGTAAGGACTCCTCCTGCCAATATATCGTTATGGAGCTTCTGGAGGGCATAACACTCAAGCAATATATGCAGAAAAAGGGTGCTTTGAGCTGGAAAGAAGCGCTGCACTTCGCAACCCAAATTGCAAAAGCGCTCAGTCATGCCCACAGCAAAGGGATCATACACCGCGATATAAAACCTCAGAACATAATAGTAGGCAAGGACGGAAGCATTAAAGTTGCCGACTTCGGAATTGCTCACCTTCAGAGCGAAAGCAGCACCGAAGCTCGCGAAACAATGGGCTCAATACATTATATCAGTCCCGAGCAGGCGCACGGCGATCCCGTTGACGCACGTGCGGATATATACTCTCTCGGTGTTGTTATGTATGAATTGCTGACGGGTCAGCTTCCGTATGACGGCGATACCGTTGAAGCTATTGCCGTTCAACATATCAGCCAGATGATGACGCTGCCCGGCGACATCAACCCCGATATTCCTGTAAGGCTTGAGGAAATAACGCTGAAAGCCATGTCCTCTGATATAGATGAGCGCTATCAGTCTGCAGATGAGCTTCTGAAAGAACTTGAGGCGTTTCGTAAGAGTCAGACAACGGCTAATAACGATTCAGTCTCTATCGTGGAAATCGATGACACTGCAGAGGAAATACCTTTTTCACTTTTAAACCCCTTCCGCAGAAGGCGCGAGCTTTCTGATAAGAGCTACAAAAGGAGAAGGGTGCGATCGAGAAAAGTCAGTACTTTTTCGGGATTTGCCCTTATTTCGATTTTTCTTTTGGCGGTTCTGACGTTCCTCTGGAATTTTTGGATCGAGGACCTTTTCATTGATTCCGAACGTATAATAATTCCAAGCTTCGTCGGTGAAAACAGTGAAGAAATCATAAACAGCAAGGCATTTTCCATTTATAATTTCTATGTGGTCTATAAAATCGATCCCAATACACCGGAAAGCATTGTAATCAGTCAAAGTCCCGAAGCCGGGCGCAGTATTATGCTAACTGATGACGGGATAGATGTTGAGCTTGTCGTCAGCACAGGCGTTATGATGACTACGATGCCGGATATGGTAAATCATGAATACCGCGAAGCTACAATCGCGCTGACAAAGCTTGGGTTTGATGTAAAGACCGAGACTGTCCCATCCGATACCATAACGGAGGGCTATGTTGTCAGTACAAATCCCGAAGCGAATACACAGATTGCTTCAGGTTCTACCGTATATATTTATGTAAGCGGCGGTCCCGAGCTAAAGGAAGTTACCATGCCGGATCTTTTCGGAAAGTCAAGAGATACCGCTGTTTCCGAACTGAATAAGAACAACCTTGAACTGGGCAGTATCAGCGAAGTCGAAAGCGAATATGCGGCGGGAACTATAATATGGCAGAATATAAGCGCCGGCGAAAAGGTAACAGAGCGTACCGTCATCTATTTAAAGATTTCTAAAGGACCAAAAGAAACACCGGTACAGCAGGAAACACCGACACCTGAAACCGAAGCACCTCCGGTTGAAACTAACGGCGGAGGCGAAGTCACCTAATGGGCACAGGAGTCATAATCAAGGCGTTGAGCGGTTTCTATTACGTTCAAACCGAAAACGGGATTACTGAGTGCAGGGCCAGAGGACGCTTCAGACTGGAGGGAATATCTCCGCTTGTAGGAGACAGGGTAGATTTCAGTCTTGATGCAAACGGCAAGGGTACTGTCGACAATATTTATGAACGAAAAAACAGCTTTGCGCGCCCATCAGTCGCGAACATAGACTGCATGGTTATTCTTGCTTCGGCTGTCAATCCGATTACAGACCCCTTTCTCATTGACCGGGTAACGGTGCTGGCAGAAAACGCCGGCTGCGAAGTAATCATCTGTATAAATAAGTCCGATCTTGATAAAGGCGATGACTTATTCGATATTTATAAAACAACGGGATATACCCTTATAAGAACCAGCGCTGCCACAGGTGCGGGAATCCATGAGCTTAGGGACGCGATAAGCGGCAAGCTGTGTGTTTTTGTCGGAAACTCCGGCGTAGGGAAGTCAAGCATACTGAATACCCTGTCGCCTGAACTGAATTTGAAAACTGGTGAAGTCAGCGATAAGCTCGGGCGCGGAAGACATACCACCCGCCATATCGAAATATTCTCGCTGGGAAGCGGGGCATATATCGCTGACACTCCCGGTTTCTCCTCCTTTGAGATGGATAAAACGGAACATATACCTAAGGAGCATCTCCAATATTCTTTCAAAGAATTCGAACCTTTTATCGGAAAATGCCGTTTCGATGACTGCGCACACATAAAGGAGCCGGGATGTGCGGTTCTGGACGCTTTAAAAAAGGGAATAATAAGCAAATCCCGCCACGACAGCTATATCAGACTTCACGAAATCTCCTCCCAAATTAAAGAATGGGAACTAAAATAGAATTTTAAATCACTTAATAGCACCTTTCTGCGTATAATGTACCGAGTACGTAATATGCAGAGAGGTGTTATTTGCGTGGAGGTATAGATTATTTTCAGCAGCAGGGAGTTTATCAATGTGCAATTTTTGCCGGTGTGTGCAGAGGGGAGGAATTAAATTGCGCAAACAACAAGGGTCAAAACAAAAAATCGGATGCTTGGTCGCCCTGTTCGGTGTCTTCGTATTGCTTGCGCTGATCCTGCCTTCGTCATTTTGGTGGTTTGTGCTCGGCGCCTTTTTGATATATGTAGGCATTTGCGTAATACGCTGACAGTACAAACAAAGCTTATGGAGGTATTCTATGAAAATAACCGTTATTCGCCCGCCCAAATTTATCAGAGTGATTCTTATCAAGCTTTTTGAAAAAAAGGCTTAGTCCCATTGTTTTCGCATAATCTGATTGTCCGTTTCATACTGTTAACTGAAACAGTAATGAAAGGACTGATTTTTATGCGCGTTGCGCTTCATCGCGTTGAGAGCGATTGCTTAAAACTTATATACGACAATGAAATCTCCAAAGAGGAAACTCTTGAGCTTGTCGTCCCCGATGTGTGCGCGGATATCGGGAAAATCCTCGATGTCCGCGGACAATTCCTGCTCTCTTCAACAAAAGCTAAAACGGATGAAGTACATGTTTCTGCGTCCGTCGAAGTCACAGTCATATACGCTGCCGATGAAAGCGGAAAAGTACAGCACGTTTCCGCAATAATACCATTTGACCAGACAATCCCCGTAGAAGGTGCAGACGAGAACGCAAAAATAATCCTTAAATGCAGGCTTTGCACTATTGATGCAAGAACTCTCAATCCGCGAAAGCTGCTTTTGAGAGCCGATGTTTCCATGCATTTATGCGCATATTACCCAGATAACTTCGCACTCTGGGATAATTTATCCGATAATCCGAGCGCTCCTGTGCATATATTGCAGAAAGAAATTGAGCATTGCCTTGTTATGGGCATTCGTGAAAAGAGTTTTACCATCTCTGACGAATACAGAGTCTCAGAAGACAAGGGTCAGAACTTAAAAATGCTCAGCGCCAGTACGGAGATTTGTGTTCAGGATGCAAAAGCAGTCGGCAACAAGCTTGTCTTGAAAGCCGAAGCAAATACCACCGCGGTATTTCTAAATGAAAATGACGACAGCTTGTTTAGCTGCGTTTTTTCCTCCCAGTTTTCTCAAATTATTGAAGTGGATACATACGGTGAGAGCATCGAAGATACAGTAATAATCCAGCTCAAAGATGCTGAATTCACTTGTATTCCGAACAAAGAAAACGGATACGCGGTATCCGCCCAGCTCCATATGACCGCTCAGGCAGTTTGCAGAGAGAGGAAAAACTCAGTCTATATTGCCGATGCCTACAGCAACGAATATAAGATGGTTGCCGAAGCAGTCGATACAAAAATCGCGAAATGCCCAATTCTAAAAAACCTTAAACTCAGCATGAGAGGAAAGCTTCAGCAAAAGACAACATTGGATGAGATCATGTACATTGCCGCAGCCGCCGTATGCGCTGAAGCGGATGGAAATGAAATTGTTTGCCGCGCAGACATCAGCGGAGTTGGCAAGTCGGAAAGCGGTGATCTTGAGTCGATAGCGCTTGAGCTGAAAGCTGAAGAAAATATAGAGCTTGCAAAGAGCCAAAAACTTAATATCGTATCCATCTGCTGCGGTCAGCCTGCTGTGATCGGTCCTATGCAAAATGCCGAGGTCGGCATCGAAATCAACATTGAATATGCCATAGTTGAGTTTTCGGAGATCAACGCGGTAGCCGGAATCGAACTTGATGAGGAATCAAATGCGCGCAGCGAAAACTGCCCCTCACTTGTTGTATTGTGCTCGGAAAGAGGGACAGACCTTTGGAGTCTTGCAAAAAAATACGGTTCGACTGTAGAACTGATTACAAACTCCAACACCATTGATGGGGAATTCTCAACAAACCGCAGACCTCTGCTCATACCAAAATCCAAATAACAAAAGATAGCTTGTGCCATAAAAATACTTGCGCAGACTTTGATTGTATGATAAAATAGCGTTTGCAAAATACAAGAGGAGCTGTTAAAATGTCAGGTCATTCCAAGTGGCACAATATTCAAAAAACAAAGGGTGCGCAGGACGCAAAACGGGCTCAGGCATTCACAAAAATTGCAAGAGAAATGATAGTAGCAGTTAAAGAGGGGGGAAGCGGAGACCCTGCAAACAATTCCCGTCTTGCCGCTGTCATTACTAAGGCTAAAGCTGCTAATATGCCGAATGATAACATAAAGCGTACAATTGAAAAGGCTCTCGGCTCGGGTGATTCTTCAAACTATGAATCAATAGTGTATGAGGGCTATGGTCCAAGCGGTGTCGCCGTTATTGTCGAAACAATGACAGATAACCGAAACCGCACCGCCTCCGAGATGCGGCACTATTTTGATAAATACGGCGGAAACATGGGAACTACAGGCTGCGTTTCTTGGTCCTTTGATAAAAAGGGTGTTATTATAATCGACAACGAGGACGGCGAACTCGATGAAGATACGGTTATGATGGCAGCATTGGACGCAGGTGCGGACGACTGTACGGCAGAGGGAGAAACATTCGCTGTCTATACATCTCCCGATGATTTCCAGAAAGTCGCGTCGGAACTTGAAAATCAAGGATATAAGTTTTTATCTGCTGAAGTTGAAATGGTTCCCCAGAATTATATCAAATTAAGCTCTGATGACGATATTAAGAACATGAACAAAATGCTCGAAATGTTCGAGGATAACGATGATGTTCAGAACGTCTGGCACAACTGGGATAATGAAGACTGATTAATTTTTCAACAAGCGGCAAACAGCGAATTCTTTGTTTGCCGCTTGTAAAATACCTGAGATAATTACTTAATAGGAGAAAACTGTTATGAAAAAAAGCACCTTATCCATTATTTTAGGTCTTATTATAATTCTCTTCGGAATATTTTTCGGCGGTCAGGCTATTGGGTACTGGGAAGAATACGAAGTGAGTTTTGACGGATGGTGGACACTGTTCATAATCATTCCCTGTGTTATCTCCGTATTTAACAGCGGTCTTAATATGTTTAACAGTATAGGAACAGGAGTGGGTGTCCTTCTTCTCCTGAGCGAGCAGTACATCTTAAAAGACGATATAGGCTATAAGCTGATCGTTCCATATGTCCTCATTGTTTTCGGTCTTAGCCTGATTTTCAGAAAATCGATTAGAATAAAAAATGAAAGTACCAACGGAATTTTTGCAGGCAGCAAAGGAGAGAATTACTTTGCGGTATTCGGCGGAAACACGCCTCAGTTCAACGGCGTTGATTTTCGCGGCGCAAATACCTACGCTGTATTCGGAGGAGTAGAGCTGAAGCTGCAGAATGCAATAATAAGGCGAGACTGCGTAATCAATGCATATTCAATATTTGGCGGGACAGATATAGTGCTTCCTAAAAATGTGCGTGTTATAGTTAACAGCACTCCTATATTTGGCGGTGTTGAAAACAGTTTTATCTCCGAAGCGGCAGATAATGCCCCAACAGTGCTTATTAGAGCTCTCAGCGTGTTCGGAGGAACCGACATAAAATAAAAAAATAGAGCGCCATTAAAGGCACAGTCCCATAGGGACAAAATAGGAAACGCAAACTGAATACGAAAAAAAGAATGATATAAAAGACGAACAGCCAGCAGGTAAAACAGCTGCCTGTTCGTCTTAACTATTATGCCACATTTTAAAATTCTTCTGTATTATTCAAAGATGTCTCATAGTCTATTGCCGCACTTACCGCAAAACCGTGCGCCCGGAGTGACGGGGTTTCCGCACTTGGAACAGAAGTTGATCTGTGGGGCGGCGGTGTAGGCTTCGGGTCGGGTTTGGCCAGCGTCCGGGTTGGGAAGAAGCAGCCAGTCGATGCTCTCGCCGTCCTCGCATAAGCCGATGGCTCCGGCGGGCGATACCACATAAAAGCTGTCCTCGTCGATGGGGTCTTCACTGTCGCTTGTTTCGGCAAGCACCAGCAAGCCTTTTACGTCGTATCTATCATTGGAGGTGGCAAAGCTCCAGCTTGTACAGCGTGTTGCCGAAAACTCCGCAGCCTCCATCAGCGTGTTAAATCTCTCCATTATAAAATCCTCCTCATTTGAACAGCAAATTATTACACCGCTTGCAGCGGTCGTTTTGAATAGGATTCATCATAGAGCAGACGTTGCAATAGATATAGCGGTCTTTGGATTTATCGTACTTTTCGTATGTACCAAAGGTGGGATGGAAGCGCACCCGCTCGCCCACAGACAGATAATCGTACATATGCCGTCCGCTGTCCCTTTCCACAATGGCCTTTTTCTTGCCTTCGTCGGTGTTAATGATCGTGGTGTACTCCGTGTAAGTCCTGTGATTATCGTCCTCGCCGCCCCGGTGCTCGCTTTTTTCTTTGCTGTATTTGTTGACGACCACGCCTTCCCACATGGGCTTTTTGGTGCGGCTAAGAGCAATGAGGTTAAAAATGAGCATCACGACGGCAATGCCAACGCCGATAATCACAGCCTCGCCAAAGGGCAGGTCGTCTATGAGAAGCCCGGCAACCGGAAAGCCGATGAGCGGTACGAGGGTGAGTATCCACATACAACCGATAGAGAATTTCTTGTTTCCCTTTGCCGCAGCCAATATCTCCGGGTGATTGCAATAGTGGGAGAAACCCACAAGCCCCGCGCTCGGCGGCGCGTAGGATGCACCATTGGGCGCTGGCTGGGGCGCTTCGTTCCCTTTTGCAGTACCGCAGCTTATGCAGAAATCCGCATCGCTCGGCATTTCCGCACCGCAGGAGGCGCAGATATTGGGTGCGGTCTGCTGAAGTTTTGCGCCGCAGCCCGAACAGAAAGCTGCGCTCTCCGGCAGCTTGTTTCCGCAGTTAGGACAAAACATATCCGTATCACTCCTTGTCTCAATTATTTGAGGTGCGGCGGGGTTCCTCGCCGCCCTTTTTTTCTGCTTCGTTTGTTTCTTTTGTGTGCGGATCACTAAAAGCAGCAGGAGCAGGCAACCGATGGGCGATAGTATGTGATAAATGATGGCGACCTCTCCCATGCTGCTAAACTCACAGAGGGCAGAGGGCTTGTTGATATACGGCAGGAACGAAAGGTAGCGGATGCGCTCGGAACGTTTTTCGCCCTTGTCCAGATTCGGCCACGCCTCGTCGCTCGAATACATCACATAGCCCCGGTATTCCTTGCCGTTTACCGCAAACCAATAGCCCTTCGATATGGTACGGGAGCGGTTTTCCTGCGCCGTCATATCCTCCCGGCGGCTGTCATAGCTCGTCACCGTACCCATGACGCTCTCTCCCCAAATCGCAAGCGTCAGCGTGCTGAGGCTAATGTACATGGCGAACACCAGCACAGCGCAAATGAGGATGAATATGGGGAGGGGGATATTGTTGTTCTTTTTCTTCTTTGCCATGGCGGTCACCCTCCATAGGGCTGGACGCCGTATTGCATTCCGTTTGTCAAGCCCCGGCTCTCAGGAGTCATATAACTGTCAAAATTCCGCATGGTGTAGGGGCCATTGAGATAGGCTGCACCCGTGCCAAAGTTTATTTCGATTGTCTCGCCGTCCCCATAGGCGGCTGTGAAGGTGTTCGCCGCCGCGTCCATCGTGCCGGAAATGCCGTTCACACCTATGGTGTACAGCGGCGCTTTTTTGTGCGTCTCCGCAGCATCCAAGACCTTCAGCACGGCACTTTCGCCCGTCCCCTCAATACTGATAACGTAGCCGTAGGCCACCTTGAACTCGTCCAGACTGCGCCCTTCCCGCATGGAGCCGTGGGCGTCGTAGAATTCCGCAATAGTCCTGCCGCCGTAGTATGACCCCGTCTCGAAGGTGTCCTGATATAGCAGGTATGTATCCGTTTGGCATCTCGCCGTCAGCTCTATCGTCTTTTCGCGGTCGGTGGTGTTCACCACCAGCAGCAGATAGCGGTATTTGTCCTCAAGTGTTTTCCGAAACGCCGGGGCTGAAACGCTCGCGCCCTGCTGGGTGGTCGTCTCCTTGGAAAGCGACTTCAAAAGCACCAGCTCCTCGCCGGTTTCGTCGCTGATGCTGACGGCGGCGTCCTTATCCAGCTTTTCGCGTTCCTTTTCCGTCATGTCCAGCGCCACCACTCTCGCGCCGTAGGCGGGGACGCGAAGCTCAAATTCCTGCCCGTCCTCGTCCGTGAGCTTTTCCGCCTCCAGCGAAAGCGCCGAGGAAAAAAGCGTGACGGCGTAGTTGGGGTCGAGCTTTGACGAGAAGTCCTTTGCGGATCTTCCGGCGTTTTCCACGATGGTCTGATGAAGGATATAGGGCATATAGGCGTATTCCGCCCATACACTCTCATCGCACATAAGGAGTTTTGTGAAGAAGTCGATGGCGTATTCCGAGGGCGCGTCCACCATGTCGTCGATCCAATTTTGCCATTTACTCACCTGCAAATAACCGCCGGTGGAATAGAGATCAATGAGTCCCGACATTTTATCTTTACCGGAGAGGGTGTCCACGCCGTCATACCAGCCGCCGCGCTTTGCCCAGTAGTTAACCAGTGCGCCGCGTGCGTATCCGGCCCCGGCGGAGTCGGAGGCGGGGTAAATGCCGTCGTAAAACTCGTATTGGCGGGCGGTGTGGTCGCCCGTGCCGCCGAAGTATTTTTCGAAGAATACCGCCGTAGCCTCGTCCAGCCAGTCGAGGCGCTTATACTGGGTCGAAACATAGCACTCCTGCACAAAGTGCATCAGCTCGTGGGCAAAAATGCTCGTGGCAGAATTAAGGTTGAAATTCGTGAACAGCAGGCGGCTGAAATTCATATAGCCGCTGTCGATGCCCCACCAGCTCGAGACGTACTGTGCGTAGGTGGGCGTCGTGGCGTCGGCGTTTTTAAGTGTTGTCACGTAGATGTCCATGGGCCATTCGGTGCGCCTTGACATATCGAAGCCAAACTCCCCATACTTCGCGTAGACCTGCTCCATGCGCGACAGCAGCGCCTCCACGTCGGCGCCCTCCACCGTGGACGCCATAAAGCGTGAGCGGTCAAAGATGAGGTTAAAACGCCCGCTTTGCGAGGAACTTATGAGCTTGACCTTGAACTGCGCGTCAAAGCGCATTTTGTCGCTGTAGGTGTTCGAGACGAAGCCTTCGCCTCTCAGGTAGACGTTGCCGGCCAGCTCCCCGTAACCTGTGGGCGTTATCCGCGCGGTCATCTGTCCGTCCTGTTCAAACGCCTCGATATGGTCGTAGACCATGACAGTCTCGCCCGCCTCGTCGAGCATGGAAAAGCCGATATCGAGAAAAAGGCGCTCGTTTTCCGCAAGGGTTAGATCCTCCGGCATCGGCGCGGACAGCGTCACCTCACCCTCCGGCACATCCGCGAGCGCCAGCTCGTAGCCGACGGAGGCGGCGCCCTCGTACAAGTCGAGCGGCAAGACTTTTGCGTTTTCCAGCTCTGTTCCGGCGTAGCCTCCGCCGAAATCCACGCTCATACCTGAAAGCTCTGCCACGCCACTTTCAATGCCGGTACTGCTTAGTTTTTGCGGTCTGTCCTTTACCAAAAGCCCCGGCCAGCCGTAGAGCGCCACCGCCGCGACTTGCACGACAAGCAAAACGGCCAGCACGATACAAAGTGCGTTGCGTCTGTTGCCGCTTTTTTGCCTTTTGGGTGTCGCGGGAGCGGCATTGCTTTTCGGCGGCGCTTTGGGTTTCGCCTGCGGCGGCGTGTAGTTCTGCGCCTGCGGCGGGACGGCTTGGGGCGGCGGAGCTGCGGGCGCGGTATTCACGGTCGCAGCCTTAATTACCGCGCCGCACTTGCCGCAGAAGCGGGAGCCGGTGTGCAGCTCAAAGCCGCAGTTTTCACAAAATCTTGCCATTTCCGCACCTCCTTATGGCCGTACCAGCGCAATGAACGCCGGTGTTCCGTCGGGCGTATCCATCGTGCCGATGGCGTACTGTTTATCATGGAGCGAATAAAACTGTGTAATGTGTATCGTTCCCGCGCCGGAAGCCCACAGGCCACCATTTTCCCATTTGCCGCTAAATACGGTATCCTCCATATCCGTTTCGTCAAAGCTCTCGCCCTCGCCGCCCCAAAAGATGAGATACCAGTCGAGAGTGAGGCTTAAATCGTCAGCCGTACCCGCGAGGGCAATGTTGAGAAACTCATAGGCATTGGAGTCCATGCTGTTGTCCGGGTCGTAGATGATAAGCGCTTTCCAGCCGCCCGTGAGCGTATTAAGGCCCGTTATGGCGGCGGCATCACTCGGTACACCGCTATAGAGCACATCTTCCGTGTACCACAGGAAATCCTCCAAATCGGGGCGTTCCTCCGTGGATAAGCTCACGCCTGTTGCCTCCGGTGCGGGATTACTTCCGCTTTCCGTGGTCACGAGCGGGCGTTCTTCTTCTGACGATGGTATGACAGGCGCTGCTTGCTCCACGTTCGGCACAGGAGATTCCTTTCCTGCTGCTGACAGCAGATTAGGAGGTATGGTCAGAATACCTACCACAAGCATCACCAGATTGGCTGTGATAAGTATTGCGGGCAAGATTTTATTCCCTCTGCCCGTGGATGGTATGTTGTCTCTCATGGATATGCCTCCCGTTTTATGTCGGCTTATTCAACCACAAAGCTGAACCTCAAATCTGGTGCTACGTTGACATAGCCGGAATAATAATGCATGGTGACCTCGCTTTTATCGGTCTGCCTCTGATAGACCATCCAGCCGCTGACGGATTCGCCGGGGGCAAGCTCTATCTCGTCCTCCATATACCGCTGGTTCCTGTCGGCCACATCCGGCAGCACCTGTGAATTTTCCTCCGAGGTCATGTCGCTGTCGTCCCCAGTGGACCCTTCCTCGTAAACAATGTAGAGATCCTTCTTGTCGGGGGATTCTACCGGTTCGTTGGATGTGTTTGTGAAAGTAAACCAAACCTTCAAATATTCAAATCCGTCCTTCGGCCTTGAAAGCATACCTGTATAATCGAAAGGCTCCGCTCCGTCAATAATGATGGAAAGTCCGTTTGCATCGGCTGCTTCACCGATGCCGTAATACTTGATTTCATTCGCTTCCGCTTCACTGGAAGGGGTGCTTCCCGATTCAGCAGGGGCGGGACTTGCTGAAGGAGCCTCACTGCCTCCACCTCCACCGCAGGCGGCGAGCGACAATACTAACGTCAGTGACAACATAATAATCAATATTTTTTTCATAAGAAAACCTCCGTATTTATCATTTTTATTTCTGACTATCTGTCATTCTTTTGTGTAGGTAAAAACATCAGTGTCATTGGGTCTGAATGTCAATATTCCGCTCTGCGTATCAATGCTATATTTGCCAAGGCTGTTTCCGCTCATGCTGACGCTGATGCCGGTAAGCTCCCCCGGAGAATAGAACAAATCGCAGATGAGTTCACCCGAGGCTTCATATGTCATCTTGATGCTGGTTGTGCTGAGTACTTCCATTTCAAACGGGCCGTCATGCGGGTCCTCGTTTATCCATGTTCCGTCGTATAACTCTTTCAGCCGCGCCAAATCCGCATCCTCGGCGACCTTGCCGGATTCCGCAGGCGGAGTGCTTTCGGTCTGTGCTTTGCCGCCACCCCCGCCGCAGGCGGCGAGGGAGAGTATCAGTGCCAATGATAAGATAATAGTCAATGCTTTTTTCATAATATTTCCTCCTGTCTGCCTCTCGGCGAGGCGGGCTACCGTCAGTCTATTTTGCTTCCTTCGCCGTAGGTTGTTACTGTGTTCTCTCCAACATGAGTCGTGGCACTTGAAAGACGAATGATGCCATTTTCAGAAACAAAATTAACAGTAACTGAGAAAGAAAAATACTCACTATGCGCTTGAGAAGTCGCCGTTCCAGTCACCGGGTCATATTCATACGGTCCACTTGGTAATGCTAAGGCAGACCAAGGAGTATCATCAGGACGGAACGCCAACTGTCCCTCGTAAAACATAAAGGTAAAGTGATAAGACTCATCACCATCTTCACTCGCAAATGTCACCAGATAAGTGCCCAAAAGCTCCTCCAATGGCAGTCCCCCAATCGTCACCTCCGTCACCGGCGCAGAGAGTTTGAAGCCAAGGCTTAGCTCCGGCTCATCGTTATCAGGGTCGGCATCCGGCGGGAACAGTTGCAGCTTTGTGGGACAACCTGCCTGTAGATAGCCCAGCAGGGTAAACTTGGTGGAAGCCCCGCCAGTTCCCTTGAGGGTTCCGCTCCAGCTCTCCTTCACCGCATTTTCGGAAAGCGGAGCAAAGCGCAGGGCGTAGCCGTCATACTGCGATTTCTCGCCATCGGGGACATCCTCTACGATGTTAAAGGTGATGTTTTGGTTAAAGAACACTTTGACCTCGTTCAGTGCGGCCAGATACGCGGCTTCGGCCTTGCGCTGCATATACACGCCGACGGACTGCGTTACCGGGTAGAGGCGTTCATAAAGCTGTGCCTTATAACCGTCCACTAAGGTTTTCATCTCCGCCTCGGTGGGGGTGGGGATGGTGACAGAGCTTTTACTGTTTTTCTCCTTCATTTCCGAAACGACAACGCCCATATCAGCACTGTTAAGCGTCCAGAATACACGGGCATAGCGCTCTATCTCCGCTTCGACGGCAGCCTTGGCGTCGGCTTCGTTGGGGTTGGCTTCGGCTATATCGATCAACACCTGTCGCCAATCCTTCAAGCTGCGGGCCGTCCATTGAAAGCCCTGTCTGTCTTTGCTGATGTATTCGTCGTTGAAATAGACATAGACCTCGTCTATCTTATCCATCTTCATCGCCATGCCCTGCTCAAACAGACTGGTTATGGTGTAGTCAAAAATGAACAGTCCGCTGGCGGCAAGTCCCCACGCGGCGGATTCGGCATAGGAAAGCGCCAGCATCGCCGTGTCCTTGTATAAGCCGAGGGTATCGGCGTCTGTCTTTTCCGTACTCAGCATTACCGCGCCGATCTTCACCGCCGCCGCTACCTTTCCCAGCTTGTTCAGCTTTTTGTAGGCGGAATCAGCCAACGCAGTATCAAA